>JAAYEH010000066.1 GCA_012728855.1 Rhodopirellula sp.
CGTTTGCCCGTGCCGCGTTCACGGGCGTTGTGGCCTGTGGCCCCGGCGTCGCGACGTCGCCGCTTGGTCGCGATCCGGCAGGTGCTGCCCACACCGCCCCCGCGACCCGCCGTTCGCCCGTGTCGTGTTCACGGGCGGAAGTGGCGTCCCCGTGGCCCCGGCGTCGCGACGTGGGCGGCGTAGCCGCGATCCGGCAGTTGCTGGCCTGTCGCCGCCCGACGTTCGCCCGTGTCGCGTTCACGGGCGTTGTGGGGGTGCCCCCCCGGCGTCGCGACGTGGGCGACATAGCCGCTGATCCGGCAGGTGCCGCCACAGGGATCGTGACCACGCCCCTTCCCGCCCCCGCGTCCCGCCGTTCGCCCGTGCCGCGTTCACGGACGTTGTGGCCTGTGCCCCCGGCGTCGCGACGTGGGCGACGTGGCCGTCTCGCCGCGATCGGGCAGGTGCTGGACCCGCACGCCCACGCGTCCCGCCGTTTGCCCGTGCCGCGTTCACGGGCGTTGTGGCCTGTGGCCCCGGCGTCGCGACGTAGCAGCGAGCCGCCATGTGCTGCCGCCAAGCCGTCCCTGTCAATCTGGGCTGTTAAACAGCGCCTCCTCGAAACGGCCCTGGGCTGTTAACACAGAACTGGGAGAGCGAGAGAGCTTTTCCCCTATCGTGGGTGGGAAGATCAATTCCGGACGAATCGGTCAGGTTCTCACGCGGCAAAAGAGAGCTTGGTGTCCTTTTCTGTCGTCGTCGCAAATCCCTTTGTGGCATAGGGATATACGGACAGAGCCGAGAGGGTTGCTCTCGGCTTTTTAGCTGTTAACCCGCGGGTCGGGGATTTCGGATTTGCGGAAATTAGCTCCCCGTGCACAACCCTTTTCGTAACCATTCTCTGTTTAGCAGATCGCGGAAGTCGTGTCAAGACAACAACTTGCCGATTTTTGTTGCTTTCGGGGGCCTACCAGGCGAAACCAACCCGCGACGGAAAATCGACCCATCCGGTTAACAAGAAAGCGATTTCTGGTCGCCAATTGAGAGCGCTCTGCCCCGCGAGAACAACCACACAGGTGTTCCGGGATTCGTTCAGCCATCCACCGTATCGGCTCGCCTCTGGACGCCGTCGCTCGTCTGGCAATCTCTGCCGATGCATTCTGAAGGAGGAGCCACAGTCCACGCGTGAACAGACCACGGGCGACCGAGCGGCGGACCAGACGGACTCAACCAGGTCAGCTGAGACGGCAAACGACACCAAACGCGTTGTCACCGCCAAGTATCCGCACCATGTGTGGCACGTCGATCTCACGACCGTGTAGATCCTCGGCGGTTTCTGGACTTCCTGGCTGCCGTTCGCTTTGCCGCAGTGTTGGCCGTTCTGCTGGTGGGTGGCGATCGTGCTCGACCACTATTCGCAGCGCTGTATGGGAGTCGCGGTCTTCCGAACGGCTCCGACCAGCAAAGCCGTTTGTGCATTCCTGGGGCGCGCGCGATCAACTACGCGGGTTGGGCACCCCGGTACATCGTCTGCGACGAAGGACCACAGTTCTGGCGCCCAGGCTTCAAACGCTGGTGCAAACGACACAAGATCAAGCAACCAAGGATGGTCTGTAGGGGCATTGGGCAAATGCTCGACTATGCTGCCAAGGCCATCGTCTATTGGCCGTTAGTGTGGGATCGCTCTCTATTCGAGCGTGATCGGACATACTGCCGATCCGCATCGCTGAGCTTGTTCAACGGAACGGTGACCTCGGTGCCGTCGTCTTTCTTGAGTCGCACCTGGACTCCATCGGTTTCGATCAGCACGGCGCGTGTCTTATGTTGGCCCGTCGCGTCTGTCCACACCCGCGGAGAATCGGCAACATCCGTCGACGCATCCTTTTCCTGGGGATCTTTCGCGTTGAGAGTCTGGCCGTTGCCTTCGTCTGCCGTTCCTCCCGGAGCAGGAGAGACCGTTTGCTGTTGAGACGCCCCAGAATCTTCCTCGGAATGGCTCGCCGCGTCCGCAGGGGAATCCGCGTCGTCAACAGGGGAATCCGGTCCCTCAGATTCAATCGGCGGCACCGGCGGCGAGTCGGCGGGATCGCCTTCATCAGGCGACGACTGCGACGCGACATCGCCCCACGATACCCAAAACGGCAGTCTCGCACGGAGTTCTGGAAACCAGTGAACCCCGGCACCGGCAGCGCCAAGCAGCAGCACGATTCCCCCGACAGCAGCCACAAACCGCCACGGGTGACCAGAAGCACCTGAATTCTTCTGCAGCTCGCCGTCGAAGTTCCGAACGCGATCCAGAAAATCGTTCTCACCGTTTGAAAGAGACATAAATGCAGGGAGGTCTTTCTTTGGCTTCACCTCGCCCCACGCTGTCCATGTCCAGTCTCGCTGATCAGAGTATTCAATGGTTGTCACCTGATAGAAACGGCCAAGAATGAGCTCCTGTGGTGACAAGCTCTGTCTATTGCGGTCAGTGTAGAGAGACACCAAGAATCGCAGTGCGTCCTCGTCCGACCATGAACGGACGATCGCGTCGGCCGCCCGGAGACTCTTGCGTAGCCGCTTGGCGCTGCGAAAGCCAAGCACGAGAATCGCGGCTCCCCCGAGACTGACAACGACAAACCAGACAACCCAGATCGAGAGTGTCGCGAACCCGTTGGAGTACCAGTTGAAGTACCAGCAAGCGACAAAGACGAGCGGAATCGCAATAACCGCTAGGGCAACGACCGCAGCCACCGACGCGATCGCGTCGTGCAGCCACGCCGACCGGATCAATCGCAGCAGTCCCTTCTTGTAGCCCGCGCGGAAGTGTTTGGCGATCGCCTCTTTGGAGAATTTGAGGCACGCGGGACAGAGGCAGCCGTGCGTGTGGCTGTTCGTCTCGTAGTAGTATGCATAACACTTGACATCCGATTCCGATTCAAACTGGTGGAGGCTGATTGGCCTCAAATAGGGGTATGTGTTCCCACACCAACCGCAAGTTCGCGAAAAAGTGAGTATTCCTTTGGTTGCCATGACATCACCTTCGTTCGAGCCCCGGCGTAGGCACGTAATAGGAGCCGGTCAATTAGCCATTGTGGTGTTTTCGTTCTTCGACATGCCTCTTCGGAGAAAACGCGTTGCGCAGTTTGTCGATGAGGGCAACGATAGGCGTCGGGTTCACGAAAGGGATACCCTCGTCTTTCCATACGGAGCCGTAGCTTCCCGTGGACTTCAGGTGATACTGAGCCTTTCTTTCTCTGGGCGTGCTACGTAATGAGCGACACTCCAGAAATGCGCCGATCGAAACTGCTGCGATGACCGCCAGGGCAGCCCCTGTGATGGCCACCATCCACAGTGAACCGATCCAGAAGGCACCACGAGGCGAGCCTTGGAGAGCCAAGGGGACGTAAACGCCGGCGATAATCAGGGCCACGAAAGACCCCAAGGCCGCAACGACTGACAGAAGCACGTTCACTAACCGGCTGACGCGGTAGGATACGATTCTCTCCATGCACTCATCGCAAACCGGGAAGTCCGCCGGAACATCGATCGTCGGTTTGTAGCCCACCTTGAGCACGTTGGAGATGACCTGGGTTGCCTGCTGGTCGCAATCAGAAACGCCACAAGGGACCCCCCCGCAGTTGAAGCAGAAAACGCACTCCTGCCAATGCAACTCGTTTCCGAGTTGACGGATCGTGCCGTTAATTGCACGGCTTCTCGCTGATTGGCCGCAGCCCTTGCAGACGGAATGACCCCGGGCGCGATGGAGATCCGATGTTGCGACCCAACGAAGTAGTCGGTTAGACAACGAGCGAAGCATGACGACACTGTCTCCGTCAATGGCCAAAAAAGGGGTTTCCACGTACAGTGGCCAGTGTGAAGAAAGAAACTAGAGGAGTCAAGGTGGTGCGAGTGATTCCCGAAACCCTGAGACGTCGGGAAAGGCTACGGCATTCGTAACAGGTCTCTCGGAGGTAGACATTGGTAAGTTGCTGCGGGATCATGGGTTGCGGACTTGGTGTTGCGAACGGTCAGGGCCATTCCGAAGCGGACACATTTCCGAGCGCTAAGCTCGGCTTTGACAGCGAACCGCCCGAAGCCTGTGCTCGCACTATTCGAAACGCTACTGTTTCCACTTTCCGTTACGAATGAACTCTTGATCTTCAGCGGAAAGAACATCTATTGAAACCGCTATCTCACGGCCATCGTCCAACCGTCTAAGACGAACAATGCCGTCAGTGAATGAAAGGAAATCTGCTTCGACTCTGTGTACTCCACTTGTCCAAACCCGTCGTCTCGCTGGCCCAACGGTGGGAACTCCCCTGCCTTCGTTTCGTGAACCCTCCATCGCAGGATTTTCGCTCTGCTCGCCGTTCGCGACGTCTACCGATGACCCAGAGGATGACGGCGCGGCTGCCGCCCCTGCGGTGTCCCCCGTCGTTGAGCTGATTGCCATGTCAAGGCTCAGATCAGGCACTACCACTGGTACGATGCCCGCGACACTGCGTCCTAGCTCTTCTCCCCACTTCAGGTACTGCTTCGCATCGGAGCGAAAGCCACCCAAAGTAGCATCCTCGCAAGCTCCTAAGTAAATCGCGAGAGCTTCCGGAGCAGTGGCTTTGTTCGCGAGCAGAATACGTGCCAGAACTCGATCCAACACTGATTCACCGGGCCCAACCGTAAGGTACCGACCGGACAGATGTTGCGGACTCTGGTTATGCAAATGGCGAATGTGGCCTATCCGATTCCTTAGCAAAGTCAGGAGGGAATCTGGGAGCGCGAGCGAGTCGCTGTGCCTACTTTCAACGTTCTGCACCGCCCAGAGTAGGCGAGCCACAGGAAACTCCACCCAGTACCGATCCGCAAGCCACCCACGATCCGTCGGCGGATCGTCTAGCTTCTTAACTACGGCTGGGAATCTCTCTACGGCCGAACGCACCAGAGGCTCAATTGTTGCCTCTCCAAGACCTGCCAACACAGCATCAGCTGGCGGCACCCGTTGCGGCACCAGTTCGCGCCCTATATCCTCCGTGTTGTCCACCATTAGTGCGTCAATCATGAAGGGTACAATATCTGCCCCAACGCGAGCAAACGCTTCGGGCACATCGACACCGGCTACGGCGTTTCGGCACATTGCCTCTTTGCACTTGTTGGAGTTCGGTGCGAGCTCCCCCAGCCAAGTCATGATAAGGGCGACTACTCCCTGCCGAAAGCGATCCCTTCTTGCTCGTTCATCCTCGTCTCCATCACCCCATGTGTCGAAATACCAATCTGGAATGGGCCGGCAGAGGACTTCTTCGACGGAGCTGTCGGCTTGCACTTGATTGTCTTCAAGGCACTTCAAAACTTGATCCAGATAGCCATACCTCTCAGGTGACTCCTCAAAAAAGAAAGCTGCAAGAGCCGGGTGTCCCCCCGCTCCCATTAGAAATTCCCCCGCGATTGCGGCCTCTATTGGCGATTCTCGCCGCCCTAGAAAAATATCGCCGAGTGCATTTCGACACTGAGAATCTCGGCTAGAAATCCCCATCAAAGCCTGTCTCACGGAGGCATTCCACCCACGTTCAGCCCACAGAGTGAGCAATTGATCGACACACTTGCCACTCCCGTGTTTCGCTAATCCCTCCCCACCGATTTTCATCAACTTCTCATCTTCAGATGACAGAGCTTCAAGAAACACTGCTTCTGAGCGTGCTCCGTGAGGCCCAGCAGCACGCCCGCGAAGTGCCCAGAGTCGCAGATCTTCATCCTCGCTGGCTATCGCCAAGTCTATTGCAGACAGCGCCTTTTCTGAGCCTGTGCGTTCAAGTTCTATGGCTGCCAGGCTGCGAATCGGGATGCCCATGGCAGATTCACGTTGGAACTTCTCACCATAAAGCGATCCTTGGATAACCATCGCTTGGCGAATGATAGGACGGCTGCTATCTTGGAAGGCCGCTATCAACACGTCTATCGTCTTGTCGTCAGTCGCACCGTTATGAGCGAGCAGAATTGCCGCGCGATACCGCTGCGCGGCATCGTCGGCATCGAGTAATGGGCGAAACGGCTCTGCCGAAACCCCGGAATCTTGGTTGAGTAGCGAGAGTAATGTGGCATCGTCTAGGTTGGGCTGTGTACTAGGTGTCGGCGGGGGCGGCGAATCGGCTACCGGCACAGTGCTCACATCAGCATCATTGTCACTGCATCCAACACACAACATGACAGAAACGGGAACGAGCAAGCAAAAAAACGGGCGAAGCGGTGGCGGGGGGCAAGTTTGAAAGGCGAAGTCTGGAGTGCTTGCTTGGGGCGGTCAGGCTGAGTCATGGTGGTCGTTGGCGTGTACACGGCTGTGCCTCCGATGATCAGTTCGGTAACACTTCGAGCCATGCGCAATGCATAGGCTCCGCAATCTGGATCTCTCTCGTTACGAGTTTTCATGTCTACTTTGCACAGCGCGGCTCAATTACTAAGTGCATCTGCGTCACCTTGACGAAGTAGTAGTGCTTCCCGGCTGTTGGCGCCCGTCGGACGCTCCAGGTCCGATGGGCGGCTGCAGGCTCATCAGTCGCCACCACCACGCCGTCCTCCATCAGCTCGATCGTTGCCGTCGCGTCGCCTTCCTCGTCGTTCAGCGTGACCTCGATCGCCGCTTCACTCACCGGCTCTGCGACGATCCTGCCCAGCGATATCGTCTACCGACGATTATCGATCGGTCATGTGCCTGGCTCCTCTGCGATGCCTGTACTCCCCATCTGAACTAAGCCAATCCTAGGTCATTCTAGCAAACGCCACGAGAATGTAAATACCCCCAAGCCGGACAGGATTGGATTTGGAAGGAGCAATTGAGCAAGATCGGGTAAGGTCACGCGACGGCACAGGAAACCTGACGAGACCGTTAATTTGCCGGCTCTACGCCCATCCGGCAAACTTGTTCTGCCGCCATCCGAACCGCCCAGCGGCACCCGTCACGGATCGTTGCGCCCTCGGCGATCACCACGCTCAACATCGCCAGGACCGTATCCCAGCCCCGCAGACATCGCGAACCTGGACCGGAATTGCCGACACCCGTCGCACTTCTTACCCGTTCGACCGCCATAGGCCCAGTTCGCCAGCCGTGACCACGACGTGGCATCCCTGCCGATTCGCCAAGCGGCGGGCCATGATGGCGGGCGGGTCGCTGACGTGGCATCTCAGGGCCTCAGCGGCCTCGATCCGGTTCGCCTTGATCACCGTGCAGCCGTCGTAATCCCGCCAATCCCGACCGCCCGCACACGTCCACACGATTCTCAATGTGAAGCCCCCAACGTTCCAACCCGCCAAGCAACGTCAGACCATCTTGCCGCGTTCTTCGTCGGTGAACTCGTTGCTGACCGTTTCACCGGCTCGACGCTGCTTCCGCATGCGGGAGACCTTTCCTCCCGTGGCGGCGTAGGCTGCCGCCATTTTGTCCATTGCAACATTGGCCACCCCCCCGGCGTCGATGCCCATCCCACCGGCCTCGGCGAAGGCATCTTGATTCGCCCCCAGGAACGTGAAATGCCACTTGTACGTGTCCTGCTGACGCTGGATCATCGCCTTGATGTCGGCCTTCGAGAACTCCTTGCTCGAATTTTCCTCCCCGTCCGTCATGACGACGAAGACGACCAGGCCAGGACGATCGTGTTCATCCATTTTCGCCAGCCGCTCGCCGGTTTCGTTGATCGCCCTGCCCACGGCATCCAGCAGAGCGGTCATGCCCCGGGGAACCAGCTTGTACTTCGGCACCTGGGAAATCGGGACGCCTTTGTGCAAGAACTCGTATTCCGTGTCGAATTGCACCAGGGTCAACAGGGCGTCGCCCGGCTCCTTGGCCTGCTGCTCGATGAACGCATTGACGCCCCCTTCGGCGTCTTCTCGCACCTGTTCCATCGAGCCGCTGCGGTCCACGACGAGGATGATGTCGGTCAGGTCAGGTTTCATGGGAACCTCCTTTGCTGGGGCGATTTGCCTGTTTGTGCGACGCATGCCAAATTCAAGGCCAACATCTAGTATTCGCTGGCCGCGTGACACGTTTGGTCACAGCGAGGAGCATTTCTGGAAACATTGGTCGATTTTCCGGATTGCCCGCCGAGATCCACATGTGCGTCATTTTACCAGTTTCGAGGTATACCAGTGGTCACGAAACGGTCGCAGACAAGTAAACAGGGCCTGCCGTTTGGGCGGAGGAAATATTTCCTCAGCGGCGAACTGTCGCTTCTGTTACGCGGGGCCCCGGTTCGGCCGCGTCGTGTTCACAGGCGTTGTGGCCCACGACCTCGGCGTCGCGACGGGCGATGTAGCCGTCTGGCGGCGAATCGCCTGGGAATGGGCAGTGTCCGCAGTCCCAGGCAACCAATCGCCCACACGATAGGCCCCGCCCGTGAGCGTCAGCCGCTTGGCCGCGATCCGGCAGGTGCGGGCCACAGGGATCGCGACCACGCCAGGCCCGCCTCCGTGGCCCGCCGTTCGCCCGTGTCGCGTTCACGGGCGGAAGTCGCGTCCCTGTGGCCATCGCCACAGTTCCCGCCCCGCGGCCCCACGTTCGTCCGAGTCGCGTCCGGTAGCGATTGGCGGCCCCA
>JAAYEH010000067.1 GCA_012728855.1 Rhodopirellula sp.
AGGAGCGGCGGATCGCGCCGGAGCAATACGAGCAGGCGTTCGCGCGGCTCTGGCATCATGCCCAATGCAAGCCTTACGGCGTGAAAACGACCGAGGCCCCGCACTATCGGCGGTTCGTCTTCCAGCATGGCGGGAATCCGCTGGCCGGACCGGACCGCGCCGCACGCGCCCGCGCGCCGCTGGGCGTCGGCGACGGCAAGGGGATCATGTTCGTCAACCACCAGGGCGAGATTTTCCCCGCCGGCTTCCTCCCGCTGCGTTGCGGCCGGTTTCCCGCCGACTCGGTCGTCGATGTCTACCGGAACCATCCGACCTTCGTCGAGTTGCGAAACCCCGATCGCTTGAAGGGGCGCTGCGGACGCTGCGAATATCGCCGCGTCTGCGGCGGCAGCCGCTCCAGGGCCTTCGCCCTCACGGGCGACTACATGGAAACCGACCCCGATTGCGTCTACGAACCGGGCAGCGGCGCGATCGTCAAGCCGCGAAGCGCGTAGTTCGGCGTCAAAGTCCATGAGGGGCGAGATACGGGGCTTGGTTGGTCCAGAGGTACGGGCGCACGCAGCAGGAACTTGACTGCCGCGACTTGTTGGCAGGCTCTCGTGATGCTCCGGCCGTCGTCCCCTTGAAGGTGAAGGGTGTGCTTGGCTTCGATGTAGGCATAGACCGCCTCCAGCGGGATCGACTCTTTACGCTCGAACCCTTCCTGCTCGACTATGCGGAGCGTGGGAAAGCGGTCGCGGTCTGATGTCGTCGCCGCGGGCCTCGCCTTCGCCTGGCACGTTGTGGCAGCTACTCGGTCAGGACATTGCCATAGGCCTGGCGTGCCCATAAACCAATTTCCTCTGGTTGCTTATCGCCAGGCTTGACTACAAGGTACTCTGTCAGTCGCCTGGACATCATACCGGTGGGGGCCGCACAGAGGCAGCGGTGTTGCACGTCTTCTGGCAACGCGAGTGCCACAACGAATTGTGTGGACGTTTTCAGCCATATCACCGCATAAGGGGGCATTGGAGCTTTAGCCGTCGTGTACTTGACGTAAATGGTAGTCAATTCGGCGATGCTTGGGGGCAACGACCAGAAGACTATTACTGGCTTGCAGAAAGAGGTCGCGGAGGTCGTTCCATGTAGGCCCGGAGACCCTTTCTAACGCACGGGGACCAAGTGTTCCCATGTTGTCGCCTGCTGGCACTTGTTCGGATCTATTCGTGCTGGCTCACGGGAGTGCTCCTATTCCTTCTCGTCGGTCGTTCCCATCCGGTATTTAACGTCGTAATTGATGATGAAGTCAGTTTCATCAAGAGTGAGTCCATAGACGCCGCCGAGTTGGTCATCGATGCTGTCAATGACAGATTTCGACAGAAGCGCCTTCATTTCGTCGTACTCGATCCTGTGCCCGTGCTTCGTTTGGATCACTTTTCGAGTCGCGGTCCGGACCAAGTGCTCCGCCAGCTTTCGGTAAAGTGTATTCCAGTTAACGCGGTCCCAATCATTTGGGATTGGAAAACTCCTGAGAAGGGTATCGTTAATGTGCTCGCAATCGGCGAATGCGGAGTAGAACCAGTAGAAGAGGGAGGAATTGACAAGACAGGCCGCGTAACAGACGGCTTCCTCAGAATCGAAGCAGACCGTACGCCCATGGGGCGGGTCAATTCGTTTTCCGTTGCGTTTGAAGAATGGCAAGCCAACCATTCCCTTTGCCCAGTACCGGCAAGCTTCCTGGTAATAGAGAATGTACTTGGAGTCTGAACGCGCGAGATCGTCAAGGCATTTTGTGTGGCGGCTGATTTTGGTGTAGATCGCGCATTCCAATGTAGTACCAATCTTGGCGATTCGATGGCCATTGCGGCGAAAATCGTGTGTGGTAAGCACTAAAGCCGACGTGGCGTTCTCCCTCTCTTGCGTGTAGAAACGAGACACACGAGAGGAGAACACGCGGTGCAACGTTCCATGAGCCGACAAGATTATCGCCACCGGCATTTCGACACCATCGAAGATGGATTCCGGACGCCGCGGAAACGACACCGTGCAGAGTACACCACGAGCGAGGAGTATGTCTTGTAGGGACCGGACTCTCTCAGAAGACAGAACGGTCAGTTGGACAATCAATCCAACTCGGGCATCGCTCCTGGCGATGGAGAGGGATCGATCACAGACCATAGCATATAGGTTCTTAGTGTCGACGGTTCGGCAGGCAGCCGATGAGATTGTGTAGGTAAAAGTTGCTGGTGAGTAAACAACGTAAGGCGGGTTACCGATCACGACGTCAAAGCCACCGTGTGTCATGATGTGGTAGAACTCAACAAACCAGTGAAACGGCCTATGGGATTGCCTCCACTTCTCGAAATCGTTCGCCTTTTTGGCGTTGTCGGCGTCGATGCCGTAGTCGCCGGCCAGGTAGCGGTCGAGTTCGTCGGCGAGCCGCTGCTGTTCGCGGCGGAGAGAGTTTTTGGCGTTGGCCAGTTCTTCGGGCGTCGATTCGCCCTTGGCGCCGTTGGTCTGCAATCGGCAGAAGAGAGAGTACAGTTTCGCCACGGATTGGGCCTGCACTTCGAGCTTCGTCACTTCGGTGAGCGGGAAGCCGGGATAGCGGGCCTGGTGGCTGCGGCGGATTTCGTCGATCGTGGTGTAGCCGACCAGCGTGTTGCCCGCCCGAATGTTGAAGTCGATGTCCGGCAGCGGTTCGACGCCGAGATTCGGCTTGCTCGGGTCGGGATCGACCTGGGCGACCAGCTTGAGAAACAGCCGCAATTTGCAGATTTCCACGGCCTCCTCCATGATGTCCACGCCGAACAGGTTGCGGATAATGATCGACTTGAAGATGAAATACTTGGCGTTGGGGTGGTCGTCGTTGACCGCTTTGAGAGTCTGACGAAAATCGGCCAGGCACTTGGCCTTGCCGGTCGGCCGCTTCGCGCCGTTACCATTCCCCTTGGCTGCCGCCTTGGCGTCTTCGGCCGCCATGAAGGCTTCCATGCGGTCGAGACAGGCTTCGTAGAGCGGCTCCAGGATATTTAGCGCCGCGAACAAGAACGCCCCGGAGCCGCACGTCGGATCGAGCACCGTCACCGTGCAGATCGACTCGAAGAAGGCGGCCAGAAGCTCGGTCGATTGGCAGTTGGCGATCGCGTCCTGGGCGAACTGCCGGATGTCGAGGTTCAGCGTAATCAGATCGTTTATCGATTGCACTTCGCCCTTGCCGAGTTTTTCGCGCAGTTCCAGGCATCGCTGGCGGCGGCAGACGTATTCGCGCCACGTCTCGGTGGGCAAGGTGAGACGCTCGCCGGCCCCGTCCCGCAGGTCGGCCTCGCCCAAGTTGTATCGACGCTCGAACATGCGGGCCTTCGGGTCGTGCATTCCTTTGAGGACGAAGTCGGGCAAGGCCGACTCGGTAAGGATGTTGCCCTCGTCGTCCACCACGCCGCGTCGGACGGCCGGGTATATGTAGCGGTCGGGGTCTTCCCGCAACAGTCCCCACACGGGCGCATCGGCGGCGAAATCGTCTTGGCACTTCTTGGCCGCGGCGTCAAACAAAAACGGGACGATCGTGTTCTTGGCGATGTACTCGGTAATGTCCTCCTTGGTGTAGTAGGCCCCCATCTGCTTCTGGTTGATGTACTTCTCGAAGATGTAGCCCAACACGTCGGGATTGATCTCTAGCTTTGCGTCGGGATGTTTTTGATAATAGGAAGGATGGCGTGGCTCTAGCGTCCAATCCCATGCCGCGAAAAACTCGAATATTTTTTCAAATGCCGCGTCGGGAATGCGAATCTGCCGGCCGTGGAGCTCCTCGATCTGGTGGCGCAGGAACAGGCCGCCGTTAAGATGCGGCACGGTGCCCAGCAATTCGTTCATTTCGGCCGAGCGTTCGTGCTGGCGTTTGGCGAAGCCCTCGAAGAAGAGCGGGCAAAGAAACTCGCGGTAGTATCGGTCGCGGCCGCGAAGTTTGCTCTCGGCCAGCTTGGTCCGCAGGTAGTCGCCGTCGCCGTCGCCGAGAAAACCCTTCGACTGGATAAAGTAGATGAACATCAGCCGGTTGAGCATCACCGAAACGTACCAGGCGAGCATTTCCTTGTCGGGAATGCCTTTCAGGAAAGAGGCGAAAACGTCGCGTTCGTTCTTGAAGCGATCGTAGAACCGCTTTGTTACTTTTTCCACGTCAAAAGCCTTCCGCACCTTGCCGGTCAACGCGACGTGGGTGAGCGATTCTTCTTCCTGGAGCGAGACGGCCAGGGCGGTGAGCTTCTGGATCAGGCCGTCGCCCGGCTGGCCGACGTGGTATGTGTGCTCCCGGCAGGCGGCGGGCTTGCCAAGCTCGCGTTTTACCCATTGCCATATCTGGGTGGTCTTGCTAGCGTCGGTGAAGACGATCAGGTGTTGGCGGTTGTGCTTGGTTACTTCGCGATCGATCTTTCTGCGGGTGGCGTAGTCGGGGAGCTTCTTTCCGGTCTGGGCGGGGCAGACGTAGGCGACCAGCCCTTTCTTTTCGGCCACGGCCTGGAGTTGTACTTGCCGGCCGCCCACCTCCAGCGTCAGATTGCCCGGGGGAAAATCCCAGCCGAGTTCTTGGGTGAATACGCCGGTGAAATCGGCTTTTCGGAGCCGGTCTTGGATGGCTTTTTTGTCGATTTGCATGGCTGGATATGCGGAAAATGGGTGTTGACTGGGTGAGGGGACCGCGTATACTTAATATAGCGACCAGAACGAGCCGGTTCCCACCGACTCAGGACTTAAGTCCCTGGCCGCTTCTTTTTTTCTTCGGTGGATATCCACGCTAAAACATCTTGCAGCGACTCGTCGCCGCGGTGGATCAACGGTTCCAGCAGCTTGACGCCGTCGTGGTAAATCGGATTGTCGCGGAAGCCGGCCTTGGCCTCTTCTTTCTTCCGCAAGGTCAGGGCGCACAGGTCGCAAAGCTGAAGGATGACGCTCTTCGACGAGTCGATGAAGAATCCCTTCTCGATGATCTGGCCCAGCTTCAGCACTCCTTTGACGCCGCGGAGCACTTTTATCGACTTCTCCACGTCGCGGACGATCTCCTTATTCTCGTCGGAAATGAATATCCCCAGCGGCGAGCCGGGCAGCGACCGCAGCCAATCGTCCACCACCCGGGCAACCAGCGGGAAAGCTGCGACGTGCGGGTTGATGGAGATGCCCGTGCCGAACTCGCCGTGCATCCAGCGTTCAAAGCGTTTCTTGGCAATTGCCCGGTAGATGATCCTGAGGCCGTGCTTTTCTGCAACTGAAAACCAAGCGTTGCGAAACGCGAGGCGGTCCCTTAACGAAATGCTTTTGCACCACTGCCGGCCGCTCATCAATTCCGAGGCGTGGATCTCAAAGTCGTCCGGTCGAGGGCCGGCATATAGCTTCTCGACCTCGGCAAGCAAGTCCTGTTCAACCTGAAGCCATTTGTCTTTCGGCACAGCCAACGCGCATAGCACAAAAATCGGCTGTTGAGTATCGTTAAGGTTCTTGCCCGTGTTGCCGGACTCATCGAAGTAGACGAGATACATGTACTTTACCCTTGTGCCCGCAACCCCATCGAGCAGATTATCCGGGGTTCTTGTTGTTCTTCTTCCTCGTGGATGATGCACAGCCGGCCCTCGGCTCGGAGTTCAACCACCAATTCCGCGAGCTTATCGTCGGCGATGCCGCCGCGAAGCTGGCGGTTGAGCGCGTCGATGGCGGCCTGCCGCAACGGATAGGCGTAAATTTCCTCGACGGCCTTGTTGAGGGCCTGCCGGAAGTCGGCGCCGATCAGCAGCGTCCCCTCGGTCTCTTCAATGAAGTGCTTCAGCCGCTCGTATGCGCGGAAGCGGGCGCCCGACGGACGGCCAAGCTGGCCGCCGACGGATTTCTCCTCGGCGGCGATAAGCTGGACGCCCTTGGCAACCAGCTCGTGGTGATTGTCCAACCGTGGCAGTGCCGGAGCGTCCGGCCGACATTCGGCCATTTTGAGAATGGCGAATTGCGACTCGGTGACGTTCCGGCCCCGGGAATCCATCCACGCCAAAGCGTCGTTTCCCTGGGCCGTGCGGACATAGACGAGCACTCCCTCGGGCGATTGTTCCGCCAGCGCGTGTTGCCGCGTCGAATAGACGACTTCCGGCAGCGCCGGCACGATTTTCTCCAACGACGGGTCGCGGTCGATGGCGTTCTTCCAAATCTGGTAGGCAGAAGAACCGAGGTCCACTTCGCTGTCCGGGTCGTCGTCGAGAATGCCGGATTTTTCGGTAAACAGGTCGCGGACGGTTTGTTCGCCGCTGTCATCCTCAAAGAATTGTTCGTCGGTGCCCACGACTTCGGCGTTTTCCCGCAGTCGTTTGCGTACCCGCCTGCGCAGCCCCAAAATTCGCTCCACGCCGTCGGCCGGCAGGAAGGAATAGCAGCGGATGGTTTCCGCCTTCTGACCGATGCGGTCCACGCGGCCTGCGCGCTGCACGAGTCGAATGATGGCCCAGGGCAGATCGTAATTCACCACAATGGCGGCATCCTGGAGGTTCTGGCCTTCGCTGAGTACGTCCGTGGCAACGATGACGCGGAGTTCCTGGTCCGGGGGCACTCGCTCCCGTTTGTGGTTGCTTTCCGGGCTGAAACGCCATGCGTAGCTGGTTGGGTCGGCGGTGTCGCCCGTCACGCAAGCCGACCCGGTGATCCCGGCCCTTCGGAGTTGTTGTGCAAGATACGATGCCGTATCTGCAAACTGCGTGAAGATCAGCACTTTGTCGTTGGCATGAATTTTCCGCAGCAAATCCATCAGTTTCTTCAGCTTTGCATCGCGACCCGGTTCCCAATTGCCGCACTTCGTTAGCACGGGCAGAAGGGCCTTGATGTCGGCACGCAAGTCTTTCGCCAGTTGCGGCACGAATAACGCCGGCCGGAGCCACTTGAACCGCTTCTTGTATGCCTGGGCGTACTCGGCATAGACTTCCGTCGCGCGCCGGCGAAACTCCTTTTCGGTACGGAGCGGACCACTCGCATCGGCAGAGCGGCCGTCATCTTCTTCGTCCAATCCCAAGAACATCGTGGATGCGCTTGGATCGTCGGCGTCGCCGTCGAAAATGCGGGCGTCGAGCATGGCGGCGTCCTGCGTGCCGATGGGCAACGGTAGGCCGGCTTCGATGGCGTGAAGATAAATGTAATTCCGCAGAATGTGACGTTCGACCGACTGAATGAAGGCGTGGCCGCCGCTCTCCAGCCGTTTGAAGAGATTGGTTCGGCAAAACCCCATCAACCGCCTGCCCGCCCGCGACAAATCCTGTAATACCTTGATCTCGGTCTGCATGGGCGGCTCGTGCGGCATTTCCGGAACATAGTTGCCCAAGCCATATCGTGGCAAGTTTAGGTGTTCGATGGCATGAACCACGTCGTCGGCAAAAAGCCGGGCATACTGGTCGGCGGGGTCTTTGTCGTTGATCGCGAACTTCACGGTCTTCGGCTGCCGTTCGGGGAACCACGAGCGCGTGCCGTCTTCAAACGTCAGGTAGCTGCGACCCGTCGATGGGTCGATGTGGGCGTAATTCTCTTTGATGAAGGTCCGTGTTCGGCGGACAAGGTACAGCCGCATTAGCTCCCGCCAATCGTCCGCGTACTCGCTTTTTTCAAATGCGGCAAGCGAACGCACCGGGCACTGGTGCCGCCGCTGAAACTCGGTCTCAGTCAGTTCGCGGAGCAGCTTCTCCGGCCTCATGCCAAGGTCTAGTTCGTCCGGGATGAACAGCCGCAATTGGTTGGCAAGGTCAAGATATGTCTTGTTATAGGGCGTGGCCGTCAGTAGGATCACCTTGCTCTCGTTCTCGCGGATGTACTCTTGAATTGCCCGGTATCGCTTGCCGGTGCGATTGCGGAGGTTGTGGCTTTCGTCGATCAGCACGAGCCGGTAGCGACGCAACTGGGGGAGTTCGC
Organism: Rhodopirellula sp.; assembly: GCA_012728855.1. GTDB lineage: Bacteria > Planctomycetota > Planctomycetia > Pirellulales > Thermoguttaceae > JABWBD01. The sequence continues at coordinate 7,903 of JAAYEH010000067.1, forward strand.
GGATAACGCGGCTAATCGACAGCACTTTTGCCCGCAAGCGGTACTGATGGCAATAGTCCTCCCACATCGACACCAGATTCTTCGGGCAGATAATCAGGGTTTCCACGCCGTGGTCGTCTTCAAAGATTCGGGCAACTGCCGTCGCCATCAGCGTCTTGCCCAAACCAACCACGTCGCCGATCAGAACGCCGCCGCGTTTGTTCAGATGGTGGGCGGCGATCTTGACCGCGGCGACCTGAAAATCAAAGAGCTTCTGGCCAAAGTCGCGGGGAATGCGAAACTCGGTCAGACCGAAGCGGGCCTCCTGGGAAAGATGGTAGGCCATCTTTAGGTAGATGTGGTATGGCGGGAGCGGCTGCTCCCGTGCCCAGCTATCCTGAATGATTGAAAGCAGCTCGTCGGAAATGTCGAGACACCACTTGTCGTTCCAGCGATCTTCGAACCACTTGGCGAGTTTCCGGCAGGCGTCGTGGTCCATCACATCAACATTCAACTCGCCTTGGTTGGCCAGGCCGGCAAGCGTGAGGTTACTGCTGCCGAGATAGCCGATAACCGGGTTGATTGGGTCGGGGCGGAAGAGAAGGTAGAGCTTGGCATGCAACGGGTGGCGCAGAAACAACTTGACGACGACCTTCTTGGCCTTGATCTGGGCAGCTAGCCGTTGCAAACCCGCCTCGTCGTCGTTGGTGGGCATTCCCAACGTCAACTGGTGCCGGAACTCTTCGGCCAACCGCTTCTTCAAGCGGAGTGCCGTGGGATTATCGATGCCGCCGTCCCGTTTGATGATGCTAAGCGATTCCCGCAGTTCGTCTTGGGGAAGTCGTTGCATGCCCACCAGCAATCGGCAGCAATGTCCTTCGCCTCCGCCCCATCTTTCGACAAAAGCATCAACCTTTCGCCAACCCCGCAAGTTAAAATAGCCAACACAGAAGTCTGACCGTTCAGCAAGCCCCATCGCTTGCGAAAGAGCAGTCAAGAGATGCTTCTCGATGTTGTCGAGTATCTGGGGCATTGTACCAGTGTCCTCCACATCCAAGACGGATGAGTATCGCCTGCAATGTGCAGGCGGAAACCAAAATATACCACCCCTCTTGCGGATTGCTAGTGGGGCCGCCTTACACCCGATCCATCGGGGCCGCCACTATCGGCGGCTCTCGACATGGTTTGATTGTCAAAGAGCAAAGCCGGGCTAGTTGACGTGTTTCGCTAGAAGCTCCGGCCCGCCGCCTGGCGGATGGAGAGGGAGATTTGCCGGCTGCGGTCGGCGTTGCGGACTGCCCCTTACAGCGCGAGCATCAACCAGAGATTGCTTTGCCGAAAATGCGGCTGCCCGCCTACACTCGCTTTAGATGCGGCATCTTGCCGCATACTGGACAAAAGCGGCAAGATGCCGCTTCTACTTTCTGCATAAATAATGGGGGCTAAAGCGTCGGCGGGAACAACTTGCGGAGAAACCGGCACTGTTCGGTATAGTCGGGGATAACGCCTCCCGGAGCGGCCGATTCGAGCACGAGCCAGCCGCGATAGTCGATGGCGTCGAGCGAATCGCGCACCTGGCGGAAGTCGATCCGCCCGCGACCGAGCGGATCGCGGCCGTCCTTGAAGTGGAACTCGCAGATCAACTTGCCGAGCGTGCGGATTTCCTTATGGATGTCGCGGCCCTTGTCGGTCGAGTTGCCCACGTCGTAATAGACCTTTACGGCCGGCGACCCGACTCGTTCGATGAGCCGCATGTTGTCTTCGGCGCTGAGGTAGTTTTCCAGTCCGACGACGACGCCCTGTTTTTCCGCTTTCGGCGCGACGGCTTTCAACACCTCGACCAGATGGTTGATCTCCTTGGCGTTGTTCATGTCCAGGTCGCCGGCGCCGAAGCAGCCGGGCATGGTGATGGTCAGCCCCAGTGCGGTGCAAACGTCGATGCTATCGTCGAGCCACCGCGCCGCGCGGGGATCGCTTTTCAGCGGCACGGAATTCATTTCGCCGATAGCCAGGGAGACGATTTCCAGGCCCGTCCGC
>JAAYEH010000068.1 GCA_012728855.1 Rhodopirellula sp.
CAATGGCGAGCTGATTGTGACTTTTTCCGGCGACCGGGACGCTCACGTCTGTCCCTGGGGCAAGACCCAAATGGTCCGGTCTCGCGACAACGGCAAGACCTGGTCCTTTCCTGCGACAACGGCCGGACGTGGGATCTCCAACACGAAATCACCCTGACCGATGCGCCAGACGGAGATTTGGGCTACCCGGCCTCCACGCAATTGAGCGACGGGTCCATCTTGACCATCTACTATCAGAAGGATCGACCCGACGAAAAGCCGTGCCTGATGGGCACGCACTGGCGTCTGCCGATGCAACGGCAGACAGTCTGCAAAGCCCCCGACAACGCAGGGTATTGAGCCTCGCGCGCTATTTGCCAGCCTTAGCTGAAGTTGGTAGCTTGAAAAATTGCAGGAACCGAATTGCAGGCGAGGATCGCCCGCTTGCGATTCGGGTTGATATGCGTCTGTTCTTTACCGAGATCCTATTGGGGATGAAACGTCTTGGGTGATTCGGTGGCGGGGGCGACACTGGGCAGCCAGACCAGGGGGACCAGGCAGTCGAGGTCGCTTGCCGACCCGTGCGCGCCGGCCGTCGTCCCGTTGTTTCGCGTGATCTCATGCTGGCCGTGGTCCGCCGTAATGATGATCGCATAACCTTGGGCACGCAGCCACGGAACCAGGGTCTTGAGCCATGCATCGGCCTCGGCGCACGCTTCCGCCGCTTCTTGGGAGAACGGGCCGTGGGCATGGAATACGTCGTCGGTCTTGCCATACTGCACGATGACGAACTCGAGGGTCTTCTCTTCGACGACTTCCATGAGGCCGGCCATCACCTCCAGGTCGCCGGCTTTTCCTGGAACCGAGAGGTCTGCATAGCGGCCCAACAAGCGGTCGCCCGTGTAATCCTTCCTGCCAAATCCTCCGCTTCTCATCCCGTGGGCTCGCAACACGCTCAAGAGATCTTCGCAAGCGAGCTTCGAATCGAACGTGGTAATGCCGGTCGTCTTCTGGGAGCCTCCCGTAATCATGCAGCCAAAATTCACGCACGTCACGCTCGGCAGAACCGACCGCAGTTGGGCCTGGTTGTTCGCAGCCGCAAGGCCGTTCAGGTAAGGGGTCTTGTCACGCATTCGATTCCATATTGCGGCTCCAAAGGCGTCGACGCCGAGAATCGCCACCTTTTTTGATCCTTGCAGATCCTTCAGAACCTGTTCGATCGGCGGCGATTCCACCTGCTTCGGCGCCGGCACACCGAGTAGGGCGGCGATGGTTGGAGCAATCGCCTGCATCGGATAAGTTTGGAGGGCCCCGCCGCGGGAGGGTGCTTCGGAGGCTACTACGGGCGGGACCGCGCATGAAAACGGAAGGAGCGTGACCAGAAACAGCCTGATTGCGTTCACTGTGAGTGTCTCCCTTGACGGCTTGTTCATTGTATACATCCCGGAATGGAGCCAAGTGATTACTATGGTGTGGTTGTCCCGGCCCACGATCGGCGACCCGGCCTCGGAGGACGCCGCCCCGGCCGCGCTGGTAGTAGTAGTTGCTGACCAATCCAAGACAACCCCCGGAAACGTTTCGCCGAATGGTAAATCAAAAAAGTCGGGGGCCGCGGCGAAACTCGCCGCGGCCGAGGCAGCCGGATTACAGGTACTCCTCCGGGAACTTCCAGGGCGCGCGGTACTCGGGACGTGCCGCTTTCGCCGCCTCGTCGTCGCCGACGATCTGCTCGGTGGCCGGGTCGAAACGCAGCTCGCGGCCAAGCTTCATCGCCAGGTTGGCCAGCATGTTGGACGTGTTGACTTTGTGCATGTAGGTCACCCCGCAGCTCGGCTCCTCGCGACTGCGGATGCAGTCGAGCCACTCCCGCTCGTGGCCCGGCGAAGGCGGGATCGTCTGCTCGGGCGGCGCGGCGCCCACCAA
>JAAYEH010000069.1 GCA_012728855.1 Rhodopirellula sp.
CGATGCCGTCGCATTGTTCGAGCGCGTTCTGGTTTTACGACCCGCTCGATCCGCCCCGGAAATACCAGAAGGGTTCGTACTCCGAAGAGATCGACGTCTTCGAAGTGTTCGGCAAGCCGGACAAGCTCAAGAGCATTTACCACATGACGTTACACCGGCAGCAGACTCCCTACGTGGAGGCGACGGTTCGGTTGAACAACGTGATCCAAGGCGAGAAATGGACGGCTCCGTTTTCCTTCTGCGACGATTTCCACCGTTTCGGCTTCCTTTGGACGCCCGAGGTGATGAAGTGGTACGTGGATGACGTCGAACGCTGGTCGGTTGCGAATGAGAATCACAAGACGGCGTTGACCGTCAACTTCGATTCGGAGACCTTTCCCAACTGGAGCGGAATGCCGACGGTGGAAGAGCTGCCTGCCACGTTCTACATCGACTATCTCCGGTGTTGGCAACTGCCCGAGATGAAGGAGGAGGCGCCGTGATCGGAAGAGGCTCCTGGAAACGCTCCCGCCGCTGTGAAGTAGTCAAAGGCTTGCGCAGTTCTCGTTGCAGGAATGGTTTGGCATCCTTGGGAGCCATCCTTCTGCTGGCGGTTTCGGCGGCCAGCGCCGGCGAGACCGCGCCGTCGTCAGCCGTGTCGTCCGACCGGTTGGCGGCCGCTGCGGTGGAGAAGGCCCATGCGGTCTTGTGGAACAAGTTCATCGGCAATGACGGCCTCATCCACGATTACGTTGGCGAGCTTCCAACGCCCGAGGACTGCCAACAGGGGCGGCCTAACGCGATCGGCTGGTGGAGCCCCATCGAGAACGGCCCGATGTTCACGGGAACGTATCTGGCCGCGATCAGCGAACGGGCCCGTCGCAGCGGGGCCGCGGCCGACCGGGAAAAGGCGCGGCGCCTGGCCCGCGGGTTGATTGCCTGCGCATCGGTCTCCGACGTGCCCGGCTTCATCGCACGAGGCATGGGCACGGACGGGAGGTGCCACTATCCGATGGGCTCGCAGGATCAGACGCACCCCTGGTTCTACGGCCTTCACGCCTACGCCACCAGCGGCATTCCCGACGCGGGCGAGCGGAGACTGGTCGTCGACAAGATGAAGGAGGTGGCCGAGGCGCTGGAGGCGGCGGACTGGAAATGCCCTTGCGACGGCGCGTTCCGCGGGCAATTCCGGGGCGACTTCAAGATGTTCCGCCACCACGGGGCCGCCATGTATCTGTTCATCCTCAGGGCAATGCACGACGTGACGGGTGAAAGCGTCTGGCTCGATCGCTATCAGAAAGCCAGGCATGAGCGCTGCCGCGAAAGTGGCAAGTCGCGGCTTCAAATCTGTGCGGAGGGCTACCCGCACGATCACGAGCAGATCAAGAATATCGACCGCGGGCAACTGTGGATCTACGTCAGTTCGCAGGGAGGGTTGGCACGGCTCGCCGATTGGGAAATAGATGAGAGCGCCCGGGCGCGGTATCGCGAGGGACTTCTCATCAATGCGCGGGGAGCCCTGGCCGTCATCGATGTTTGCACGACCTTCGATAACAACGATACGCGCATCTTCGGCCATGCCCGCTGGCGAGAGGGGTATCCGGCTTGGTTTCCCCAGAAGACGCAAGCCGACGCCGAGAAGATGGCTTCGATGGGCGACCGAAACATCTTGGGGGAACGGAAGTGGTACGAGGCCAGCAGGATGCGAAACCCGTTGGCGGCGGCCGCATTGATCGCATTGGCGGGCTGTCGCGAAGGTTTCGAACCGGTTCGCCAGGCGATCTGCCACTACGACTACACCAGGCTCAACATGGCCGAGTTCTTCTTCGCGGAATGTGCGTACTACGCCTTGCCCGTCGAGAAAGCGGGCGATGAACTCAAGGGGGCCAGAGAAACGGCAGGGTTCAAGAGCGGGTCGCGGCCCGCAGGTTCCGCTTGCCGAGCGGGATCTGTGCGGGTAACCGCGCTTCCATCCGGCATGATGATGCTTACCCAACTCGGCGCCCAGATCCCGCTCGGCAAGCGGGATCTACCTGGTGTGACGCGGCGAGATCAAGATTCGAACCACGTAAGGGAAACGCTGCAGACGATGAAAACGGAAACGATCGAGTACTTCGGATACAGCGACTGCATCGCCATCGAAAACGCCACCACTCGGGTAGTCCTCTGTCCGCAGGCGGGCGGCCGCGTGTTGGAATATTCCTTGAACGGTGCGAACGCGTTGTATCTCAACCCCGAGCAGCAAGGCTGGAGGCACAAGCCGGGTGTTCCGCGAATCGATCCATGCGGCGGCCGCTTCGACGTCGGCCCGGAACGGGTCATCACACCGCATCCGGACCTCTGGCTGGGAGACTGGACCGGCCAGATTGCCGGCGACGGGAAGGCCCGTCTCACGAGCCTGCGCGACGAGACGACCGGTCTGCGGCTCGTGCGGGAATTCACGCTCGCACCCGACTCGTCGCGTCTGGACTGCGAGCAACGCATCATCAACGAGTCCGACAAACCGGTGATGTGCTGCCATTGGAGCCGGACGCTCGCCGTGGGCGGCGGCATCTGCCTGATCCCGCTGACGCCGGACAGCCGGTTCCCAAAAAGCTACCTCATGTACGGGCCCGGACCGGTGATGAACTTCCAGCCCGTCGATCCGAACATCCGGATCCGCGACGGGTTTTTGGAAATTCTCGGCACACCGGCCAACCCGAAACTCGGCATGGATTCGGCCGCGGGATGGTTCGCCTATCTGATGCGCAACGATGTGCTGTTCGTCAAGCGGTTTCCCGTCGACCCCGACCGCGTGTATTGCGAGATGGCCGGACTGACGATTTCGATTTGGTACTACAAGAACGAAATGTGTGAGTTGGAGCCGATCGGCCCGCGCGAAACGCTCGCGCCGGGAGCGTCGGCGTCGTATACGGAACAGTGGGAGCTGTTTCCCTGCCGGTTCCCCGAGGAGCAGGCATCCGTGGACTTGAGCGTGATTCGACAACTTGCAGGTGCTGCACAATGATCGTTCATGATAATCCACTGAAAGGCAAGGAATATGCGATGACCATGAAAGTCCTGTCGTCATTCTGTCTCCTGCTGGCCGTTGTTCCTTGGGCTCGTGCGGAGGTCCGCAGGGAAGGCGAGGCATGGATCCTCGAAGATACCCAACTGAAGGTCACGGTGGGGGCCGACAGCGCGCATCTGACCGTGCTGGACAAGGCTTCCGGTACGCTGTGGCGGCAGGAGGACGCTTCCAAACATGCCTCCAACAAGGATGACGTGCGCGCCCGTCGTGCGGCGATGCCGATCGTGGTGGATGGCAATCCCGAGGAGTGGAAGGGAATTCCCCATGACGATTACATCTGGCTTCCCTGGATGGGCGACAACGGCGAGGCGAACTGCTCCGGCGGGGCGAAGGTCATGTGGGATGACACGATGCTCTACCTCTATGCCCGCATACGCGACGACCATGTGGCGTTCGGGGGCGAGACAACCGAATCATGGTGGGAGTCTGATTCCGTCGAGTTCTGGGTCGATTCCGTGCGCGTCGGGCTGCATCTTGCACCGGCGGGCAAGGAAGTGGCGGTGAACGCCCGCGGGAAAGTGTTTGCGGGAAGCAAGGTAGCCGTGCGATTGGTCGAGACGGATCACCTGCCTGGGTACGAGTTGGAGGTGGCCATGCCGCTGGAGCATTTTCCCGTGCTGAAGAATGCCGAAGCGGGTATCCGGTTCAGCTTTGCTCTGGGCCTGAACGATGCCGACCCTCAGCCTGGCGCGCCCGTGAAACGGAATCGTCAAAGCTACTCTCCGCGCGGCTGGGTTGACTCGGCTCCGATGACGTTCTTCGTGGCCGTGCTGAACGACGAGGAAGGCCGGGCTCCGGCTCGGTCGATCGAGAACGATCGAAGCGCCAGAGCCGCGGGCCGCCGCGTCTCGGAGATGAAACCGGGCGAGAAACCGAACAGCCTGACGTACAAGTACCTTCTCCAGGAGGAGCAGATCGCGGAAGTCCCTCTCCAAGTGACCCTGGAACTGGTGAAGGGAAAGGCCGCAATCGACGTGGAGTTGGAGTGTCGATCCGGACCGGAGACGCCCATCAAGCCTTTCGGCTATCCTTTCGCGCTGTACCCATCAGAACCCGAAACATATTTCGTGGGCGTGGCGGACTACACCAATGGGCGATACCTCCCGGTAGGCGATCCATTTTGCCGTAGTAAGGAATTCTGCATGGCGGGCGGCGATCTGCCGTTCCTGCTGGTGACGGACGGACAAAAGGGGCTGTCTACGACATTGCTGTCTCCATGGGACGGGAGCGTGCAAATGCAGACTCGTGCCGAGGATCCGGACAAGCTCGGCTTTCCCGGTTTCCGCTGGTATCCCGCCAAGGGAGTCTGGGCTCGCGCACGCAAGGGGCGGCTGAGCTTCTTTGCCAAGGGCGGATACGTGACGGCCTGCAAGATCTATCGGGAGATGGCGCAAGAGCAAGGCTTGGTTCGCACGTTCACCGAGAAAGCCAAGAACAAACCGGATGTGCGGAAGCTCTTCGGGGCGGTTAACTGGTGGGGCGGCAGCCCGGCCTTTGCGCTCGAGGCGAAAGCGGCCGGGATGACGCACGGCCTGCTGAACGGCCGCCCCAGCCCGGAAAGCATGGCCGAGGTCGTCGCGCAG
>JAAYEH010000070.1 GCA_012728855.1 Rhodopirellula sp.
GAAACGGGTGATCTGTTTATTCCGAAACGGACACGTGCACGTGTCCGAAATCACTGATCGGAATAAACCGAAATGGGTGGGCGGATGAAACCGAAATCACTGATCGGATTGCTCCGAAATACGCAGGCGGATTGCGTCGGGGTGTGTTTTTGCGATGCAGTTTACGTTGGATGTCGCAGAGTGCCATTTGCAGTTGGCTTTTTCTGTGGGTGAGGGCGTCGAGGACGCCATCGCTAACCCATCTTCCGCAGCAAGCGCGAAGTTTGCATGCTGTTGATGTGCTCTGCTTGTCGTAAGTGCTTTGTTCGACTCGCAGATTTCTGCGTTGGTTGTGTAGTGGCGAAAACCCCCTTGTTGTCCTGGGAGCGGTGTGGGATCATGAAGGCCAGTTGGAGGCACTGGCATCGTGTTCCTGAAGCCGAATCGCAAGACCTGTGATGGAGTGACCTGCGAGTATTGGTCGCTGGTGGAGTCGGTGCGTACGGCCGATGGGCCGCGTCAACGTACGGTGGCAACCCTCGGCAAGCTGCCCGGTCTGTACGAGGAAGCGCGGGTGGGCTGGGAACACATTGGGGAGATCCTTGATGGCCGGGTGCATCAGTGGGATTTGCTTTGCGCGGAGCCGGACCCGCCGGCGTGGGCCACCGTGGACACGTCGCGGATGCGTGTGGAGCGGTTGCGCCGTTTTGGCGAGGTATACCTGGGCCTGGCGTTGTGGCGGCGTTTGAAGCTGGATGGCTTTTTCGATGAGGCGATGGAAGAAGGGCGCGAGGAGATCCCGTGGAGTGTTATGGCGTGCATCCTTACGTTGGCGCGTTTCTGCGCCCCGTCGTCGGAACTGCACATCGCCGAGTCGTGGTATGGCAAAACGGCCCTGGAAGATATTCTGGGGGTGGCACCGCAGAAAGTGAACGACGATCGCCTGTACCGGGCACTGGACGCGCTACTTCCCCACAAGGACGCGCTCTTTGTCCATTTCCAAAAGGTCTACGGCGAACTGTTCGGCACGACCTTCGACATTTTGCTCTACGACATCACGTCGACGTACTTCGAAGGCCAGGCGGCGGGCAATCCCCAGGCGCAACGGGGGTACTCCCGCGACGGCCGCCCCGACTGCGTGCAGGTCTGCATCGCGCTGGTGGTGACGCCGGAAGGGCTGCCGCTGGCCTACGAGGTGTTCGACGGCAACCGCACAGACGTGACGACCGTCGAGGAGATGGTGGAGGTCATGCGGGCGAAGTACGGCCACGAGCGGCGCACGTGGGTCATGGACCGCGGTATGGTGAGCGAAGACAATCTCGACCTGCTCCGGGAGGCCAAGGCGAGCTACCTCGTGGGCACGCCCAAGAGCATGCTCAAACAATTTGAGCGAGACCTCTTGGAACAAGAATGGGAGCAGGTCGGGCCCGGCGTGGAAGTGAAGCTTTGCCCTTCGCCGGACGGCGAAAACGAGACCTTCGTGCTCTGCCGCTCACGCGGGCGCATCGAGAAAGAACGGGCCATGCGTGAAAAACAGCGCGTGAAGCTCGAGGCCGAACTGGACAAGCTCAAAGCGCGCATCGACGCCCACACGCGGACCTTAAGGAACCGGAGCGCCGCTGAACGTCGTGTGGGCCGGCTTTTCCAGCAATACTCCCGCGCCGCCCGTTTCTTCCAAGTAGACATCAACGAGCAAGACGACCCCGGCCACAAGAGCGGCAAGCGCCTCACCATCACCATCATCCAGGATCCTGCCCATCGCGAATGGGCCGAACTTTCCGACGGATGCTA
>JAAYEH010000071.1 GCA_012728855.1 Rhodopirellula sp.
ACGAGCAGCAGGGCGAGAAAAATGCCGGAGAACACGCCGGCATGCAGCGCGAAAAACCGCGTCAATGTGTGATGGCCGAAGCTCGGTCCTCCGGCAGCCAATTTGAACAGGTCGTTGCCCAACAGCGGAACGAGCGTAAGAAACTTCACGCGCACCTGGGTCGCCCAGAAGCTGTTCTGGCCCCACGACAAAAGGTCGCCGGTCAAGAGCAGCGCCAGTCCGACAAGGCCGGTGACAATCGCCGCCCAGAACACCATCTCCCGCGGCTTGCGGTAGCCGCCCACGACGATCATCCAGACGACATACAGCCCGAGAAGCGCCACCATCACCTGGGCCACGTAATGGTGCAGCGCCCGCAGCAGCCAGCCGCCGGCCACCTGATACTCCAGGTAGTAAACGCTCTCCCAAGCGGTCTGGGCGCTGGGGCTGTAGTACATCCACATCGCAATTCCCGTGATCACCTGCACTGCAAAGGTGAAGCCGATCATACTCGGCCAGATGCCGCCCCAACGCGAACGCGAGGGGATTGCCCGATCCATCGAGCGCTTCACCGCGCCGAAAACGCCCGAACGATGCTCGATCCACTCAACAAGCCGGTTCATGCTTCTGCCACCTTTTGAGGAATGCCGGTTCGGTAATTCTCGTACTTCACCCAGATCTCGGAGTCGTTGCGAATCTCGACCTCGAGCGTATCGAGATCGCGAGGACTCGGCGAGTTCGTGTCGAGGCGAGTGCCGTCCGGGGCGAAATGGGCGCCGTGACAGGGGCAGTAAAACTGCTGCTGCTGGGTATCGAAGCTAACAAAGCAGCCCGCATGCGGGCAGACGATGTTGAGCGCCTGCACGCCGCCCTCGGTCCGGCGCAGGAAGACCGCGCCGACCGGCTCGTTGGGAAAACGGTTCCAAGCGTCGACGCGATCCATCACCACCGGAAACTTCTGAGGCGTGCCATCGTCGGGCAGGGTATCCAGGGAAGCCATGCGCAGCACTCGGCCCGCCTCGCTCTTCTGCCGCCACGGATTGAGTAGCGCGACAAGCCCCGCCGCAACCGGCGCCGCGTAGGCAAGCAGCCCCAGCGAAATCGCTATGCACTTGGCGAGGAAACCACGCCGCCGCTCGGGAGGACTGGACGTTTTTTCACCGCGAACCGCCGATTGGGCCGGATTAGCCATAGAAAGTTCCCCACGGAGAGAGATTGGCTCGGGCCTCTTATCACCGAGGCGCAGCATCCAGATTATCCCATCGCTGTTCGCACGACGTCAAGCACCCTCGCCTGCGCCGACTCCAACGGCTCTCGGAGAAAAGCCCCGGCCGCTTTGCGGTGTCCACCCCCGCCGAATTCCGCCGCCAATCGGCTGCAGTCGACGTCCGAGCGGCTGCGGAAGCTGATCTTCACCCCACCGCCAGGCTGCTCCACCAGGATTACCGCGACCTGCGTGCCGCTTACCGCCAGCGTCATGTTGATCATGTCCTCACTGTCGCTGGGAAGCGCACCGGTAGCATCGAAGTCCTCACGGCTGATGCGAGTGTGAATCAGACGGCCATCCAACTCGCTGCGGGCGCCCGCCATCACGCGACCGATCAATTGCAGTCGAGCCAGCGTGTCGTTCTCGTAGAGGGCCTTGTAAAGCTGGTCCGGGACGGCGCCGGCGTCCATCAAACGCGCCGCCAGCCGAAGCGTGCCCGATTGAGTGGAGGAAAAACGGAACCAACCGGTGTCGGTCGCTAGCGCCGTGAAGGCCGGAACGGCGATCTCCGCCGACAGCGGCACTCCCAGGTAATCGGCGGCCTCAACGACCAACCGGCCGGTCGCTTCGGAGGAAGTGTCCTTGAACATCTCCGCGCCCAAGTCGTCGGAACTGACGTGGTGATCCAGCACCGCTTTTCTCGCCTTCGTGTTGCGGATCACGTCGCCCATCTCGCCCAACTGCGCCCAGGCCGACGTATCCAGCACCATGAGCAGATCGATCGACTCGACCATTTCCGCGGCCACGGTGCCCAACCGCATCAGTTTGGAGCCCGGATCGAGAAAGCGAAGTCCGGGCGGAAGATCGAAGGCGTTCACCGGGCGAACCTCCTTGCCGAGTTTTTCCAGTACGGCCGTCATCGCCAACTGGCTGCCGACCGCGTCGCAGTCCGGCCGGATGTGCGTCGTCAGAAGAATGCGGCGGCTCTTGTCGATCAGTTCGGCGAAACGTTGCCAGTCGATGGACGATTTTTCCGTTTCCGCCATCGAGGCGGCAGGCGAATCAGACATATGGCGATTCCTTCGGTCTGCGGCGAAACGAGCCATTTTCATGGGCTCGTGGTATAACTCTCGACTATGCGCGGCATCGGCGAAAAAAGTGTCGCAACCAGAAAGGGGTCGGGAGTCTTTTTCCGTATCGGCCGCCGACCGGGCCGGACATGCCAAGCGGCGGTGGGGCCGATACGGAAAAAGACTCCCGCCCCCCTTGCGCACCGCTTCTAAGTTTATCACCCGGCGGTGGGAGAGGAAAGGCGGTTCGCCACTCTTGGCCGGCAATCGGCCTGCGGATAGCATGTTGGCATGACCGCCACACCTCCCCGAGACCAATCCGAACACCAGCCGGATGACTGCCCGATTGCCGAAGCCATCTCGCCAATCCACCCCGACCGGTTGACCATTCTTCGTTTGCTGCTGCTTACCGCCGGCGTGGCTGTCGGGCTCGGCGTTTTCTTGCCTCGATCGAGCGACCCCTGGGACATCAACACTGTGCTCGTTGTGGGAAATGCTCTTGTTCTCGGTCTGGCATTGCCCGCCCCACTCTTCACCCTGCGGTTTGGACGACGGCGAGAACGTCCGCTGGGACCGGGTGGTTTGTTCGCCCTGACGGTCGGTCTCGGTGGGCTCCTCATGTTGCCGCCCGCACTCGCCAGCGTTGTCTCTCCCAAGCCGGGAAGCGCGGCCGTCTGCCTCTACTACGCCATGCCGCTCGTCGGCCTGTGGTATTTGCTGGCCGCCGCCCTTGCAGGCCATGTCAATCGCGCCCTCTTCCGGCCCGCTACGCCCTGGGTGGAGAGATACGGCTTACTGCTGGCGGCCCTGTGGTCCCCTCTGGGCGCATGGCATTTGGCAAACTTCTACCTGGAAGCGTTTTAGATGACGGAAGAGGAGAGAAAAGAACATTTTCTTTTCTTCGATTTCCTTTTCTCAGAGGCCTCATTCCAGTTCCGGCGGCACGTTCCCGTAGGACCACGGTTGCCGGAACGGCGGCGCCTTGGGAGGCTGGGGAATTTCACCCGGTTTAAACATTCCCGCTAGTTCCAGGCCCGCCGCCACGATCTTCTTTCCCGCCCCGACTTCAAGATTGCTGCAGCTTGTCAGCCGAGTTTCGTAGCCGCCGCCGGTGCGGGAAAACGCCTCGACAGTGGGCACGTAGCCGTTGAAACCATTGGCCACGCTGACGCAAAAAGTACACTCGAAGGGGCTCTTTTCCTTCTGCTCCAACTGGTATTGGCAGAACATCTCGCCGGGACTGGTCAGGAATACCGCCGGGCCGATTTGCATCGCTTGGACTTCGACTTCCGCCTTGGGCGAACGCGCGATCAGTGCATCAAGGAGCACGATCTCCTTGGCGAATGCCCACGTCGTCGGATCGGTTTGCTTCGGATCCTTGCGGACGACCTCGTATGCCTGCTCCACTCGCTGCGTCGCGGGCGTCCGCCGTGGGATTTCCAGGATTCTCGATCGCGAGTCCAGCGGCGTCAGCGCGGCAGGATGCATCGCCAGCAGTGCCTTGACCGCCTCGACCCCGATGCTTCCGCCCACGATTTGCGCCCAGCGGTCGCCGTCCGGATTGGCGTAAGGGCTGAGATTATCGACCTGGGTGACGTCGCCCGAATAGCCGGGAAAGAACAGGACGATCACCTGCTCGCCGTAGAACCCGCGAATCGCCTTTTCCAGATAGTAGACGTAGTTGGCGGAAATGCCGCGCGGGCTCGTCGTGGCGTGGCAGGCGAAATGGACCACGCACCCGATCAGTTTCCCTTCCTCGTTCCACGTCCCCAGCACACCGACTTCCGGGTCGGTAGGCCCGGCGTAGTCGAGCGAGTCGGGATTGCCCTGGCCGGGATGCGTGTACGTCGAGCCCCCTTGCATGCGCAGACGCCGGTTGAATGCCACCCCGTCCGCACATCCCTTTCCCACGCCGCTGCGGGCCGCCACGCGGGCTTTGTCCGCCTCGCAGACGGCCGCCACCGTCTGCTCCAACACCCGCTTAAGATACTCCGGATCCGCGCAGGACGACTTTTCGTAAGCGAGCTTTTGAACCTCCGCCGAGGCATGGTCGTACTCGCCCGGTTGCACGATCCCCAGCGGACCGGACGAGTGCGAGTGGGTGGCGGCGATCAACACTGCTTCAGGCGGGATGCCGCAGCGACGCTGGATCTCGGCCCGCGCCTTCTCCACCTCCGGCCGGAAAACAAAGCCGCCGTCGACGCTCACCAGCGCAATCCTCTTCGTGCCGCCGACGAACACCGCCGCCCGAACCTTGCAGGGATCGTGGATTTCACGGCAGAACGACTTCGAGTAGCCGCCAGGCACCTCCATGCCGATTTCCGGAGTGATGTCGCGCTCGGCGAAGCCGGCCTGAAATACGGCGGCAGGCTCCGCCCCTGTCGCGGCTGGGGAAACCGGCAGAATCACCAGCGCCGTAACCGCCAAACTACCGAGATTCCATCGAGCCATCACCGGTCCTCCTTGGGAGCCCAAGGCGGCCGCTCGCCCTGCCCAGTCGGCGATGGCCGCCGGTCGTCGCATCAACACCTGTAGGGCAGACTTCAGTCCGCCCCGTCGTCCGCTTCAAGCGAAGTCAGACGGGGGTTACCTGTTCGGCCCGCGGCCCTTTGGGACCGCGCCCTTCGACGAAGGAGACCTTCTGCCCTTCGAAGAGATCCTCGTATTCCACTCCCTCCAGATTCGATGAATGGAAGAAAATGTCTTTGTTTCCCGAGAGGGCGATGAATCCGAATCCTTTGTCCGTCAGCTTCTTAATCGTGCCTTCTGGCATAGCCCGTCCGTTCGTAGAAAGACTCCTGGTCGACATGCCGCCTGGGTAACAATCCAAGCCGTCCATTGCCGCCAGATTGCGAAAATATACCAGAGCGTCGTCCGGGGGACAACAGCCCGAGGATTAGTTCTCTCGCCGAGGCGAACGCTGTTGCCACCCTAATCGACCCTATCGCGGCTTGCCAAAGTTCGGCGTTGCCAGCGAGGCGGCCCGGAATCGAACTGTTTCCGCCCTACTGGCTCGTTCAACGGGAGTCGCGTCGAATGTGGACGACACGGCGTGATGGCTTTACAATGGCCGGCAAGCACGGCAACCACCGCAGACGCTCGCTTCTGATGCTCAGACTCGTAGCCGCCAAAAACCGCCAATGCATGATCCTCATCCTTCAGGGCGGCGATGCGCCGGCCGGCTTCGGAATTCTCGCGGGTCGATCTGGCAATGGAGCGGATGCTATGATAGAGGCCGGAAGCTCAAAACCGCCGGAAAGATACCAAACCCGAACCCTGCCCCGCGGAGAACCCTCATGCCATTCAGATTACGCTCCACCAAAGCGATCTCGCGCCGCGCCTTCGTGGCGGGAACCGCCGCCGCTTGTGCGGGCGTGGCGATCGCGCCGAACCGTGCCCGTGCGGCGGCCCCGATGCCCGATGTCCCGCCGGAGGACTACCGCATCCAAAACAAGCGGATCAAGCAGTCGGTGATGGGCTGGTGCTTCAATCCGATGCCTACGGAAGAACTGATCGCCGCCTGCCACCGCATGGGCATGCCGGCCATGGAAGGGATCGACACGAAGTATTACCCCAAGCTCCGCGAGCTAGGCATACGGCCCGCTATCGTCGGAAGCCACGGTTTCAAAATCGGGCCTTTTAACCGGGAGAATCATCCCCTCTGCATGGAAAAGATCCGCGAAGCAATCGACGTGGCCGCCGAGTTCGGCGCGCCCAATGTGATTACCTTCACGGGCTATCGCGAAAAGGGGATTTCCGACGAGGCGGGGGCGCGGAACTGCGTTGACTGTTGGAAACAGGTGGTCGGCTACGCGGAAGAAAAAGGCGTGACCCTCTGCCTCGAGCACCTCAACACCCGCGACGACAGCCATCCCATGAAGGGCCATCCCGGCTACTTCGGCGACGACATCGACCTGTGCATCGATCTGGTGAAGCAAGTCGGCTCGCCGCGGATGAAGGTGCTCTTCGACATCTACCACGTCCAAGTGATGAACGGCGACGTGATCCGCCGCATCCGGCAACACAAGGACTATATCGGCCACATGCACACGGCCGGTGTACCCGGTCGCGCCGAGTTGGACGACACGCAGGAACTCAACTACCCGGCCATCATGCGAGCCGTTGTGGAAGTCGGCTACAGCGGCTTTGTCGCTCAGGAGTTCATCCCCACCTGGTCCGACAAGCTCACCGCCCTCCGTCACGCGGTACGGCTCTGCGATGTCTGAGACAGCAAATGCAGGAAGCAATAGAAACGAGGCTCCATGAAACCCGCCATCCATCTGCGAGAAAGACTGAATTCCGACCAGTTGACGCTCGGCGTCCTGCTGACGCAGGCGTTGTCGCTGGAACTGCTGGAGATCGCCATCGAGGCCGGTCTCGACTATGTGATCGTCGACTGCGAGCACTTTGACCACGGCGCGACTCGCGTTGCCGAGGTCTGCGCGTTCGGCAGGCGGGCCGGCCTGGCGGTAATCCTGCGGCCCGCACGCAGCGACCCCGATTCGATCCGCGTGGCGATGGACCTCGGCCCCTGCGGATTGTTGCTGCCGATGATCGAATCGGCGGCGCAACTCGACGGCGTTCTGCAAGGCGCTTACATGCCGCCGCGAGGCAGGCGGCGGCCGGGCGGACCGGGCAACCGCTGGGTCCGCCAGTACGATTACTCGGTCTTCAAGACCGAGGTCGAAGATCACCTGATCGTTATCCCTCAGGTGGAGAGCCCCGAGGGTCTGAAAAACTCCGACGCCATCGCCGCCCATCCGCTGACCACCGCGCTGGGCGTCGGGCCGTTCGATCTTTCGGCGAACCTGGGTGTCTGTTGGCAGCCGGACCATCCCAAACTTTGCGAAGCGCTGGCGAATCTGCGACAATCGGCCGCGCGGGCAGGCAAACCGTTCTGGATGATCGGCGATTCCGGCCAGCTAACGGCGCAGGGGTACAAGTTCATCTGTATGGGCGAGCCGATGATGCTGCTCCAGGCGACCCTGGCCCGGATGGTCAGCCAGTTACGTCAACACGGTGATTGATGTTGTTGCTTTTTCCGCTGTTACAAGGATTCCATCGATGAGAATCACGCGAAGAGAATGGCTTAAGAGTAGCGCTTGCGTCGGCGTCGGTTGGGTGGCTGGAGCGAAATCGCCTCGGCACGCCTCCGCGGCGCCTGCCAAGATCCCGATCGGGCTCGGGCTCTGGTCCGTACGCGAGCAATGTAAAGAGGATCTGCCCGCGGTGCTCGCCGCCGTGGCCGAAATGGGCTACGAGGGTGTCGAGTTGGCGCACGACGACTACGGCTTCGACGGCCCGGCCTGGCGGAAACTTCTCGATGCCAACGGCCTGAAATGCTGTGGAATGCACACCACGCTGCCCAAGCTCGAAGGCGACAAACTGAAAGGGATGGTCGAATTCCAGCAGGCGCTGGATAACCGCCGCTTGATCCTCGCCGCCGTGCCCAAGAATAGCCTCGCATCGGTCGAGAACATGCACCAGACCGCAAAGCTTTTCGACGATTTGGCTGAAAAGCTCCGGCCGCACGAGATGAAAATCGGATACCACTGCCACGGCGGAGACTTCCAGCCGGTGGAAGGCGAGATACCCTGGGTCGTTCTCGGCCGCCGGAGTTGCCCCGACGTCATCATGCAGCTCGATGTCGGAAACTGCCTGCAGGGCGGCGGCGACTATCTCGCCATGCTCAAGGAGTTCCCCGGCCGCGGCGTGACGATCCATCTCAAGGAACACGGCGCCGGCGCTGAGGGCGTCATCGGAGACGGGCTTATCCAATGGGATGAGGTTTTCCGCATCTGCGAAACGACCGCCGGCACCCAGTGGTACATCGTCGAGGATGAGACCCGCAAGGGCCCCGCAGCATTGGACGCCGTTCGCCGCTGCCTGGCAAACCTTCGAAAGATGGGAAAGTAGTCGATGCAGTCCTTCTCCGGAGATTTGCGGAGCCAGCGCGTCCTCCAGTGGCCGCAGGGATCGGTGCAACGATCCCTCTATAAGTCGATGGGCTACACGGACGACGACCTCGACCGGCCCCTGATCGGGATCGCCAACTCGTGGAACCGCGTCGTGCCCGGTCACTACAACCTGGGGCTCGTCGCCGAGTACGTGAAGCAGGGCATCCTTCGGGCGGGCGCAACGCCGGTCGAGTTCGGCATCATCGCTGCATGCGACGGCATCGCGCAAGCCCATGCCGGCATGCATTGTATCCTGCCCACGCGCGACCTGATCGCCCACGACGTCGAGATGATGGTCCAAGCCCATCAGTTCGACGCCGTGGTGCTCCTCGGCTCGTGTGACAAAATTGTGCCGGGGCTTCTTATGGCCGCCGCCCGGCTCGACGTGCCCGCGATCCTGGTGGTCGGCGGCCCGATGGAGGGTGGTTGCCAATTCGACGGCCGTGCGGCGGATGTCACGTCGCTCACCGAGGGGTTGGGCATGTTCGCCGCCGGAAAAATCGACGAGCCCACGCTGCGCCGGCTGGAGGACGAAGTCGCCCCGACCTGCGGATCCTGCTCTTTCCTCGGCACCGCAAACACGATGTGCTGCGTTGCGGAGGCCATGGGAATGTGCCTGCCGGGATCGGCCACCATCCCCGCCACCCACGCCGCGCGCCTCCGCGCCGCGCAGGCATCCGGTCGCCAGATCGTGGAGCTTGTCCGCCGTCGCGTCACCGCCTGTCAGATCATCAACCGCGGCGGCATCGAAAACGCCTTCCGATTGGGCGCGGCGATCGGCGGTTCCACGAATCTCGCTTTGCATATTCCGGCGATTGCTTATGAGGCGCAGTGCCCCGAGATCACCGTCGATGTTCTCGAAGAGATTGCTCGCAGCACCCCCCATATCGCCAAAATTAACCCATCATCCCCCTTTAACATTCCCGACTTTCATCTGGCGGGCGGCGTGCCGGCCACGATGAAAGAGCTTCTGCCGCTTCTCGACCGCAGCGCCATGACGGTGACCGGCCAGTGCGTCGAGGAGAATCTCCGCGGTGTTGCCGATGGGGATCGGCGGATCATTCGCGCCGCCGGCGATCCCTGGAGCGCCGGCGGTGGTCTGGCGGTCCTACGTGGGAACCTGGCCCCACGGACCGCGATTACCAAGCCGGCGGCCATTTCGCCCAAGCAGCACGTCTTCACCGGGCGCGCGCGCTGTTTCGACTGTGAGGAAGCGGCCATCCGGGCGGTGATGGACGGCGTGGTCTGCGAAGGGGATGTCGTGGTAATCCGTTACGAAGGGCCGAAGGGCGGCCCCGGAATGCGCGAAATGTACACGACCATGAAGCTCCTCTACGGCCGCGGGCTCGCCTTGAAGACGGCGGTCGTGACCGACGGACGTTTCTCCGGCACGAACAACGGCTGCTTTGTCGGCCATGTGTCACCCGAAGCGGCGGAAGGCGGACCGATCGCGCTGCTGCGCGACGGCGATCGTATCACAATCGACATTCCCCGGCGCCGTCTCGACGTGGAACTATCCGACGAAGAGATCCAATCGCGCCGGGCCGGCTGGAAGCGGCCGACTTCGAAGTTCAAACGTGGATATCTGGCTCTCTACGCCCGCTTGGCCGAATCAGCCGACCTGGGCGCGATCATACGACACGACGCCGAATCGCGCTGACCGCAGCTTCTTTTTTATGGGCAAAGTCCAGAGGTATTAGCTTGCCGATGGCAAGCGAAACCCCTTTGTGCGGTATTGTTAACCCCCTCCTGAATCCGCCGGTTAGTATACTGCAGGTATGGACACCGTCACCGTGCCGAAGTAGCCTTATAGGGTTCTCGGGCGGCCGGGCCGCAGTCGGCGGCGTAAGGTGTTTCGCTTTTATTTTCATATTTCGTTTGGAGAGAGTAGCTATGAACAGGCAACGTCACCGCGGATTCACTCTGGTCGAACTATTGGTGGTCATTGCAATCATCGGCATCTTGATCGCCCTTTTGCTGCCCGCCGTCCAGGCGGCTCGCGAGGCGGCAAGGCGGACGCAATGTACGAATCAACTCAAGCAAATCGGACTGGCGCTCCAGAACTATCACGACACACAACGCAAGTTTCCGCACGGAACGCGTTATCCGGGCGGATCACCGAACTGGCGGGTCGTGATTCTGCCCTACATGGAGCAGTCCGCTCTGTACGACCAACTCAACGTTGACGCGCAAGGAAACCCGGGCTTTAGGTCCGGCAGCTACACCGGAGTCAACGCGATACTCGTCGGTTTGCTCGTCCCGGGATTTAACTGCCCTTCCAGCCCCTCGCCCACCAATGCGGTCAATTCCGGATCGGTGACGTACAACAATAGTCAGCAGGGGTTGCTTCACGATTACGTGGGCATTGGCGGCGCCTATCCGGACCCGGCAGGACGCACGGGCGTATGCAGTCCGCTGACGACGAGGTACGGTGGAAATTATTGGTGCGAAAACGGCATTCTGTTTCCCAACGGCTGGGTGTCGATGCGTGACGTGACCGATGGCACCTCGAACTGCCTGATTGTCGGCGAGCAGTCCGGCGTGGTGGGCACCTCGGACATTCGCGCCGATTATTACGGCGGTTGGGGCGGATTTACGAACGCCGCCCGGCCTGCGGCGATGGTCGCGGACGGCGATTATTGGGGTGCCGGCGTGACGACCGTCCGTTACTCGATCAATCTGAAGACGTTGCTCGGCGGCGCTTCGACCACCTACAATGCGAATACCGTGATCAATTCGCATCATCCCGGCGGTGCTCAAGGTCTTCTTGTGGACGGGTCCGTGCATTTCCTGTCGGAAACGATGGAATTGGAGTTGCTCCGCCGATTAGCAGTCAAGAACGACGGTCAAGTGCTCGGCGATTGGGCGGGCAACTAGAGAATGACGAGTGTCGAAAAGCAGTTCCAGCCCCTGTAGTTTTGGAATTGAGGAGGTTTGTGTCTTGCATTTTCCGGTAAAGCAGATCGAAATGCGTGGATATTCTCCGACCGTGTTGCCGAGGTGGGTGGCTACAGTGCTTTTCGCAATCGCACTTTCCGGATGTGGAGGTGAAAGGTCGCCATCCGGAGATGTGACTGGAACGGTAACGCTGAACGGTCAGCCGCTTAGCGCGGGGGAAATTATCTTCTTTAAGGAGATCGGGGTTCCCGCTGCAAAAGCAAAGCTGGAGCCGTCGGGCGCATTTCGTCTGGATACTGGAATTCCCGTCGGTGATTACCGAGTGGCGATTCAGCCGCCGGCGGAAGCTCCTCCCACCACCGAGAGCGCCGCGAACGCCGATGCGACCCCTGCGGCGCTTCCGCCCAAGTATCTCAGCGAGACTACCAGCGAATTAACAGCGACCGTTAAAGAAGGCGCAAACACCTTCGCGTTCGAATTGAAGTGATGTCGACGAAGCTATTGGGTCGGTGAAAGCATGGCAGAATTCCCAGTTCTGCTATTGACCGATGCTGCTCTACCCATTGGGACACCTATCCTGTGGTCTTGATCCCAGGGATTCACGCCTCCGGGATTTTTCTGTCGCCGCTTTGCGATTGTGGTGGCTGTTGGATCGCCGCTGCCGCTTGCCCTCCCCCTACATCGAGCGGTTTCAAAAACTTTCTCGCCCCGAGCGAAACGATCCAGCCCCGCCGGGGTTTAACTGGTTAGAGTCGCCGGGTAAGTCGCCGCGGCGGCCCATTGGGCAACGCCCAGGGCAAAAACCAATCAGCGAGGAGTAGTGACATGTTTGCACGGGGTCGTACGTGGATCGTCGCAGTCGCCTGCCTTACGGCACTCACCGCCGCAGCTTATGCGCAGCCTCCGGGAGGAGGAGGTTCTCGCGGTCGTGGAATGATGCCTGGCATGGCCGGGATGGGTGGTATTGGCCTGCTTCGGTCCGAGCAGGTGCAGCAGGAGTTGAAGCTCACCGAGGATCAGAAGAGCAAACTTCAAAAACTCGGCGAAAAAATGCGTGACGAATTTCGCGAACGTTTCAGCGGAATGGAAGGCCTGAGCCGAGAGGAACGTCAGAAGAAGATGGAGGAAATGCGAGAGCAAATGCAGAAAGAAGGGGCGGAGCGAGCCGAAGCGTTGAAGAAGCAACTCGCCGAGATCCTCAAGCCGGAACAGATGAAGCGTATGCGGCAAATCGAATTGCAGCAGGCCGGTCCCGCGGCCCTGGCGCAACCCGTGGTGGCGGAAGCCGTCGGCCTGACGGACGAGCAGAAAGAAAAGATTCAGGAGATTCAACGCGAATCGCAGGAAGAAATGCGGAAACTGTGGCAGAGCGCTCGCGAGGGCGATTCCGAAGAGCGAGGCGGCCGGATGGAACAACTCCGCGAAAAGGGGCGCGAACTCCGCGAAAAAGCGGAAAAGAAGGCGATGTCCCTGCTCAAGCCGGAGCAGAAAAAGAAGCTCGGTGAGATGATGGGCGAGCCGTTCGAATTGGACCGCTCCCAGTTCGGCCGACCGGCAGGCGGAGACCGCGAGCAAGGCGGCGGCGACCGGCCACGGCGCGGGGGCGACCGGCCGCGGCGTGAGAACCGCGAACGAAGTTCCCGAGAGTAACCCTCTTCAGGAAGATCGTGGATTCAGTTACCATGAATGACAGGGTGTTCCGGCCGGTTGGCCGGAACACCCATGCTTTTGTTTTTTGCAGGGCCTTGGGAAACCGCGGATGGAAGCCGGCGAAATCTTGCTCAGACGTGGACTCCTCGACGCGCAGCAGTTGGAAACGGCTCGGCGCGCCCAGACAGGCAGCTTGCGCCTCGACGAAGCAGCGGTCCAATTGGGGTTCATCAGCGAAGAGCAGGCGCTCCGCGCGATCGGTGAAGAATTCGGGTTGGCCTATGTCGATTTGAGCGAGACCGAGATCGATCTTTCCCTGCTCGGCTTCTTCCCGGCGAAAGCCATTTATCGGGAGTCCCTCTTTCCCATTTCCCAACAAAACGGATCCCTGGTTGTCGCCACCTGCGATCCGTTTAACCTCTACCCGCTGGACGAATTGGCCGCCTCCACGGGCAAGACGATCGTGCCGGTCCTGGCGGGTCGGGCGGAAATCAGCAAGCTCATCAAAACCCACCTCGGCGTCGGCAGCGAGACCGTCGAAGGTCTCTTAGCTCAAGCCGACGCGGATTCCCTCGAACTGGTCGAGGAAGTCCAGACCGACGGCTCCGAACTGTCCAAGATGGCCCAAGAGCCGTCGGTCGTCCGGCTGGTCAACGAAATCCTGCTGGAAGCCATCGAGCTGCGGGCCAGCGATATCCATATCGAATCGCAGCACTCCGGGTTGCGGATCCGCTATCGCCTCGACGGCGTTCTCCACCCTCAGCCGGCGCCGCCGGAGATCAGCCGTTTCCAGGCGGCGATCATCAGCCGCCTGAAGATCATGGCCCGTCTGAATATTGCCGAGCGGCGTCTTCCCCAGGATGGCCGCATCCAATTGAAGGTCGGCGGCCGCGAGGTGGATGTCCGCGTGTCGGTAATCCCGATGATCTACGGCGAAGGGATCGTGCTGCGAATTCTCGACAAGAGCAGCATGGACTTTTCGCTTGCCAGCCTGGGCATGAGCGAGGATTTCCACGCGGTGTTCCAGGAACTGATTCGCCTGCCGCACGGAATCATCCTGGTGACCGGCCCGACCGGTTCGGGAAAAACCACGACTCTCTACAGTGCCCTGCGAGAGATCTGCAGCCCGAGCACGAAGATCATTACCACCGAAGACCCGGTCGAATACCAATTGGATGGTATTAGCCAGATCCAGGTCCACGCCAAGATCGGCCTCACCTTCGGCAACTCACTGCGGAGCATCCTGCGACACGACCCCGACGTCATTCTTATCGGCGAAATTCGCGATCTGGAGACCGCGGAACACGCCATTCAGGCGTCGCTTACCGGTCACCTCGTCTTTAGCACTCTGCATACCAACGACGCTTCCGGAGCGTATACCCGTTTGACCGACATGGGCGTCGAGCCGTTTCTCGTCTCCAGCACGGTGGAGGCGGTCATGGCCCAGCGACTTGTCCGCACACTCTGCCGCGAATGCCGAGAAGCCTACCGGCCCGCGAGGGAGGATCTCCCCGACGATTTCCCCTTCGAGGATCTGGCGGCGGCGGGAATGCTCTATCGTCCGGTCGGATGCCGCGCCTGCCGCAACGTCGGCTACCGAGGCCGCCTCGGATTGTTCGAACTGCTGGTCACCACCAACCGCATCCGCCAGATCGCCCACGAACGGTCCAGTTCCTGGGCCATCAAGCAAGCCGCCGTCGCGCAGGGCATGCGGACGCTCCGGCAGGACGGCTGGCGAAAAGTCATTGCCGGGCGGACCACCGTGGAAGAAGTAGTCCGCGTTACCAAGGGAAACGACCTGGTCAGCGATGCCCCAGTTTAACTACGTCGCGCGAACGGCCGCCGGCGATCGCGTCAGCGGCACACTCGAAGCAGGCAGCCGCCGCGAAGTCCTGGCTTCGCTGGCCGGGCTGCAACTGTTTCCGCTGGAGGTTGACGGCGCCGGGGCCGAGGCCGGCAACGGCCAGATCCGCATCGGTCGCGTGCCGGCGCAACTGTTGGCCACGACGTTCGGACAGATGGCCGACCTGCTCGGCGCCGGAGTTCCCTTGCTGCGGGCTTTGGAAGTGCTCCGCAAACAGACTTCCCATGCGGCGCTCCGCGAGGTTCTCGGCCAGATCTACCGCCAGGTGGAAGACGGCGCCACGCTCGCCGAAGCGATGGGCCACCACCAACGGATCTTCGGCGAAATGGCCGTCAGCATGGCCCGTGCCGGCGGGGAAGGCGGCTTTCTCGAAGAGGCGCTGGCCCGAGTGGCGACGTTTACCGAAACCCAGGAAGACCTGAAGAACCGCACGGTTGGCGCAGTGGCCTATCCTTGCTTTCTCGCCTGCGTGGGCACGGCCGTCGTGGTCGTGCTGTTGGTCTTCTTCGTGCCCCGCTTCGAAACGATCTTCGCCAACATGCGGCAACGCGGCCAATTACCGATTCTCACCGAGTGGCTGTTGACCACCAGTGCGTTGACTTGGAAAATTCTCCCCTGGGCCTTGATCGCACTAGGCGTGGGCGGGTGGTTTTCCTGGCGTTGGCTTGGCACCGAACAAGGGCGCAACGCGCGCGATTTGGTCAAACTGCGACTTCCAATCGTCGGCAAGATCTTCTGCAATCTGGCGGTCGCCCGCTTCTGCCGTGTCTTGGGAACGCTGCTGCACAATGGAGTCCCCATCCTCCGCTCGTTGGATATCTCCAGCGAAGCGGCGGGCAACCGGATTCTGGGCAGGGCGATTCGCCGAGCAACGGAGACCGTTTCGGCGGGCAAGACCCTTGCCGGTCCCCTGGCTGCTTGCGGTTACTTCCCGCCCACGGTGGTCGAAATGATTTCCGTGGCCGAGGAGTCGAATACCCTGGAGAAGGTGCTCTTGGACATTTCCGACGGCTTGGAACGGCGAACGTGGCGGCAATTGGATCTGGCGGTCCGGTTGCTCGAACCGATCATGCTGTTGCTATTGGCCGCTGTTGTATTGGTATTGGTGATTGCACTGTTGTTGCCCATGTTCCGCATGGCAACGACCGTATAACGACTTGATCGCCGCACCAGCGCGGCGAAAAACGAGACCGGAGAACGCTATGACGCGACGTACACGACGATGCCGGCGACGGGCCGGCCTGACGCTGATCGAAGTCCTCCTTGTGCTGGTAATCCTGGTGATCATCGCTTCGCTGGCGGTGACCGCCTACGGCCCGATCCAGCAGAAGGCTTATGTCAATGCCGCCAGAACTCAAATCAGCGCTTTCAAAACGCCGCTGCAGGCCTACCGCCTCGATCTGGGCGACTATCCGGCGACCGGTCAGGGCCTGGAAGCCTTGCGGGCGGCGCCGTCCGGAGTGAGCGACCCGAGCAAGTGGAACGGCCCCTATCTCGACAGCCCCGTGCCGTTGGATCCCTGGGGCAACCCCTACCAGTACGAATATCCCGGAAAATACCAGACCGACCTGCCCGACATCTGGTCGCTGGGGCCCGACGCCATCGACAACAGCGAGGACGACGTCGGCAACTGGATGCAGAACTGATCCATTGAGTGTCGCAATAAGGGTAGCAGGCACGCTCTGTTGTGACGTCGGCTGCGGCACGACGGAGCGTGCCTGCTACGCAAAGTCCGACAGCAATTCATTCGCCGATCCTAAAGGGACGGATGAATTCGTAAGGGCGGATCCCATGATATCCCGTCGCCAGTTTAAGCCTGTTTCGCCCTTTCAGGGCTGTGGTTTCGCTTTTTGCATCTGGTCCCCAGGGCTACGCCCTGGGCTATCGGCTAACGCCCTTTCAGGGCTGCGAATCGACTGCATCCGGTTTGGCTCTCGACCCTGGACTCTGGACTCTCCGCTCTCTGGCGACTCCCGACCCCTTTCTTGTCTCTGGCGCATCGCGGCGCCGACAACGGTCCGGCAGCCGTCTTACGGCGTTACTCTTCTCGAGGTGCTCTTGGTGCTGGCGCTGTTGGTCGTGCTGGCGTCGGTCGCCTGGCCGGCATTGGAGCCGGCGATAGCGAGCGTCGAATTGCGAAAATCCGCGGAACGGATCCGTGTCGAGTGGAGCCGCGCCCGGGTAGAAGCGCTCTCCACCGGCCGCACCGTCCTCTTCCGCTACGAACCCGACGGAAACCGCTACTTGCTGGAGTATCAGGCCGAGCCGGGATTCCGCCCCGGCGGCGAGCCGCAGGAGCTTTCCGGCGAAGAACCGCAATCCCGCGAGTCCACCTTGCCCGAGCGGATTGCCTTTATCGAGGGCGAGATCTCCGAAGTCGCCTCGGGCGAGACCGCCGCGGCAGCCGAAGGCGAGTGGTCCGAGCCGATTGTCTTCTACCCGGACGGCAGCGCTTCCAATGCCTGGCTCGTACTGGAAAATCAGCGGGGCCAATCGATCGAGGTGTCGTTGCGCGGTCTCACGGGTGTCGTTTCGGTGAGCGAGGTGTCTTCCAGCACGGAGGCGTCGCCATGACGCGATCCCGGCGACGAGCCTTTTCGCTCTTGGAAATCATTCTCGCCCTGGCGATCCTCGCCGGCGCGGTGGCGGTTTTTGGCCAGTTGGGGCGCAGCGGTCTGGAAAACGCCCGGCTCGCCCGCGATCTCACGCTGGCGCAGTTGTACTGCGAGAGCAAGATGGCGGAGATTGCCGCGGGGTTGGCACCAGTCGAGTCGCAACAAGGTATCCCGTTTGAAGAGAGCGAAGATCCGGCCGACGATTGGACCTATACGGTCGAAGTCAACACGGCCGCACAGGACGGACTGCTGGAGGTGCGGGTGACGGTGGCACAGGATCCGGCCATCGAATCCAAACCGGTGGAATACTCGTTGGTCCGCTGGATGGCCGACCCGGAGGCGACCGATGTATCCCAATAGTCGCATCCCAGTCCCACGCATCCTCCGTCCCGGGCACTGCCTGGGAACGCATGGGCGGAAAGGGGTCGGGAGTCTTTTTTTCGTGTCGGCCGGGCATCGTTTTCCTATAAGGACAGAGCCCTTTCCGGCCGACACGAAGAAAAGACTCCCGACCCCCTCTCGCCATCCATCCCTTTGCGGCTACACGCTTCTGGAGGTCGTGCTCTCACTCGTGCTTACCTCGTTGGTTCTGCTCTGCGTCGGTATGGCCGTCGATTCGCAACTGCGTATTGCCGATGCCGGCCGCGTCCGTGTCGAGGAGGCGCAGCTCGCCCGTGTGCTGCTGCACCGCATCGCAGGCGACATTCGAGGCGCGGTTGTCACCGATCCGCTTGGACTCGCCGAACTGGCCGCAGGGGCAGCTAGTTCGGAGACTTCCACCGATACGTCGGCCAACTCCGCCGACAATGACGCTGCCGACCCGAGCGAATCAGCAGACGAGACCTCGTCCGACACCGCCATCGAAGCCGAGGCCACGGGTGGCGTGGAGTCGCTCGTTCCGCACGCCATTGCCGGACTCTATGGCGAGTCGGATTGGATTCAGATCGATGTGAACCGACCGACTCGCGTGTACGGTCAGGCATCGTCATCGTCCGATAGCACATCGCCCTTGCTTTCGGTAATGGGCGACTTGAAGACGGTCGCCTACTCAGTCGTCGCCGAGGATGAATCGTCGCCGATAGGTGCGGCACCATCGAGCGGATTGATCCGCCGCGAATTGGAACGATCCGTGACGTCGTGGGCGGCGGAGCAAGGTCTGGAAGACCAACTTCTTCTCGGCGAGACCCCCATCGCCCCCGAGGTGGCCGCCGTCGCATTTCGCTACTCCGACGGCAGCACTTGGTACGACTCCTGGGACACCGCCGAGGCCGAAAACCTGCCCTTGGCTGTTGAGATCAGCCTCAGCCTCAGACCCATCCGCCACGAAACAACCGCTCTGTCATCCATGTCTGGCGAGGTCTTGTCCGAAGAGGACGAGCTTCTCGTCTACCGCCTGATCGTTGATCTGCCCCTCGCTCGGGCGAAACCAGCGACTGGCGCCTCGGAGGAAGAAATGGACCAATTGCCTGCCACACAAGGCAACGCATCTTTTTAGGAAACCGCCCATGCATGACTCCGGGAGGAAGACAACGAACGTGTGGCACTGCTTGGAGTTGTATGCGTCGTCCATCTGGAGCGACTTCTCCACAACTCCAAGCAGTGCGACGCCGAGGCCGTGCTTGCCACTGCTTGTGATTGTGGTAAGTCCTGCACCAAGGGAAGACCCATTCAATCCCAAGCAGTGCCACACCGAAATCCGAGACTCCCTGAGTCTTGCGAGGCTATTCAGGGGACAACCCACGGATCAAGACGGACGGAAACGATCGGCAATGCCCGCCGCCCGCGGCTTAGCCTGCCGGCGAGGCGGCATGGTGTTGATCCTCGTCCTCGTCGTCATTGCCATGCTCAGCCTGGCGGCGTTGACGTTCTCCGAATGGATGTTGACCGAACGGCAGGCCACCCTCGTTTCCGGGCGGCAGATCGAGGTTCGTGCCCTGGCGGAATCCGGCGTGGAAGCCACCAGACAATTCCTCTCGATGGATCCCCAGTCGGCGACCGACGCCGGTGGTTGGTACGACAATGCCGCCGTGTTCTGCGGCGTGCTCGTCCGCGACGACGACTCAGCGCGTGGGCGGGGACGGTTCACCGTGCTTTCCCCGGCCGTTGATCAGGGCGAGTTTGCCGGCACTCGCTACGGATTGGAGGACGAGTCGGCCAAACTGAATCTCAACGCCCTGCTCTCGCTGGAAAAAAGCGGTTCGGACGTGGCGAGAAACCTGCTGATGGGCCTGCCCGGCATGACCGAGGACGTCGCCAACGCCATTCTCGATTGGCTCGACGAAGACGACGAACCCCGCGAGTACGGCGCCGAGGTCGATTACTATTCAACGCTCGATCCCCCCTACGCGCCGAGAAACGGCCCGCTCGCCGCACTGGACGAGCTATTGATGGTTCGCGGTGTGGCGCCGGAACTCTTGTTCGGTGTCGATGCCAATCGCAACGGTTACGCCGACGAGACCGAGTCGGACCCGTCGACGGTTGTCGGCGTCGATTCCTCGCTCGGCTCGATGGAGAGCGGCTGGGCCCGCTATCTGACCCTCTTCAGTCTCGAATCGAACCTCCAATCCGACGGTCAACCGAAAATCCACGTCAATCAAGACGATCTTCAGGCCCTCTCCGACGAACTCGAAGAGGCGATCGACCCGCAGTGGGCGAAATACATCGTCGCGTATCGTTTGCAGGAACAGGCAAACTCCGGCCAAGCAAATTCAGGCCAGCAGCAGGACGACCAGGACAACTCGAAACAGCCCGAGTCCGGCCCCCAAACCGGCCCGAATGCCGATTCGCCCGGCCCAACCGGCTCGGGCCAAAATCCACAAGATCAAGATCGGAAACAGGATGAAAATCCAACCCTCACCCCCTCCGACGGCGAGGGAACGCTGGATCTCTCGCAATCGCCAAAGGTCAAAATCAACAGCATTCTCGACCTGATCGACGCGAAAATCCGGGTGAAGTACCAAGGGCGGGAAGAGGCGGTCGAAATGGCCTGCCCGTTCGCGAGCGAGAAGGCTGGCGAATACCTGACCGAATTGATGGACGTGCTGGCGACCGACACCGCCGCGGTCATTGCGGGCCGACTGAACATCAACGAGGCCCCGCAGGCCCTCCTGGCCGCCATTCCCGAAATAACTAGCGAGACGGTCGATGCCATTCTCTCCCAACGGCAGGCGGCGGTCGAATCCGACAGCGCCGACCGGCGTCATGCAACCTGGTTGCTGACCGAGGGGATCGTGGATCTGGAAACCATGAAGAAACTGCTCCCCTATGTCACCGGCAGAGGCAGCGTCTACCGAGCCCAGGTGATCGGCTTTTTCGACCGCGACGGCCCCTCCGCGCGGATTGAAGCCGTTTTTGACGCTACCCAACGGCCGGCCCGCATCGTATTCTGGAATGAGTTGACGTTGCTAGGTCGAGGCTATCCGCTGGAGTCGCTCGGAGCCGAGACGGAATAGGTTGTCATTTGTCATTCGTCATTTGTTATTTGCCCCTAAGTCCTAAGTTCTAAGTTCTAAGCCCCCATGCCCCGCTATCTCGCCCTCCACTGGAACTCATCGGAAGCCAGCGGTGTCGTGGCATCGCTTGCCGGTGGTCGGCTGGCGGTCGAGGAGGTTTTTTCGATCCCTCTCGAAAGTGGCTTGGCGGAAGGCCAGACACTGGGAGGCGACTTCGCCGACCGGCTGGCCGCGGCGCTGAAGTCGCGCCGGCTTGGCCGGCTGGAGACGATCGTCGCGTTGGGGCGAGATCGCGTCGAATTGCGCCCCCTAAGCCTCCCCGCCGCGCCGGACGAGGAATTGCCCGAGCTGGTCCGCTTTCAGGCCTTGCGGCAGTTCAATAACTTGGAAGAGCACTGGCCGCTCGACTACCTGCCATTGGAAGTGCCGGACGAATCGGCTCGCCACGTCCTTGCGGCCGCGACACGTCCCGATTGGATCGACGAGGCACAACGGGTGTGCGACGCGGCCGGTGTGAAGCTCGCTCGACTCGTGCTGCGACCTTGTGCCGCGGCATCCCTCGTTGCCCGCCGTTTGGGTGAACGAGCCGCCGGGTCGTGGCTGGTGGTCAACCTCCAGGGCGACGAAGCCGATCTCGCCGTCATGGTGGATTCGCGAATTAGTTTTCTGCGACAGGCCCATTTGCCGGGCGACCCGGTGGCGGCACCCGAGTATGCCGCGGCGCTCTTGCCCGAGCTGCGCCGCACGATGGCTGCCGCTCAGAACCAGCCCGGTAATCGACCGGTCGAGTCGATCGTGCTGCTTGGCGCCGGCGATCGATACACCACATTGGCGGCGAGGATCTCCGAGGAACTGGCATTGCCGGCGGAAGTCGTCGATCCTTTCGACAACGTCCAGTGGCAAGACCGATCGACGGCTGCCGAGCCCGAGTCGTATCGAAAGCTGGCTTCGCTGATCGGCGCCGCCTGGGACGAGGCCGCCTCCACCCCGCCGGCCTTCGATTTCCTTCATCCGCGCCAGCGGCCGGCGCCGCCCAGCCGCCGCAATACCTACGCGCTGGCCGGACTGGCCGTGGCACTGCTTGTGCTGGCATGGATGGCCGTCCATTGGATCCGCGGTGATCGACTGCACTCCGAGATCCTCGTTTTGCAGCGGAATTCGAAGGCGCTGGACAAAAACTTCCAGCAGGCCGAGAAAAGCGAGAAGGAAGCGGAAGAGGTCGCCGAGTGGGTCCGCGACGGGGTCAATTGGCTCGACGAGCTGAACTGGCTCTCCCAGCGTTTTCCCGCCGCCGAAGACGCCATGCTCACCCAAGTCAAGTTCACCGTGAATTCCGGGCAGGGGGAGATCACCTTGGATGGCGTTGCCCGCGACGTCACATCGGTTGCCGAACTGGACCGCGGCCTGCACGACGAACGGCACCGCCTGGCGGGTAAGTCGAAGAGTGAGAGCGATGCCAAGCGTCCCTACGGTGTTCAGTTTCGCTCCTCGGTTCGCATCGAGAGGGGCGAGTAATGGCGCTGAAGAAACGCGAACGGTATCTGGCGATCGCGACGGCCGTGCTGCTGGTCCTCGCTGCCGGCCGCATGGCCCTCTCTACCTGGACCGGCCCCGCCGATGGTAAAGAAGCGCTCCGTGGCGAGTTGAAGCGGGAAATCGAGCGAAAGGAGAAACAGATCGACCGCGGCCGTGAGGCGGAGGCTCGCCTGGAGCAATGGCGACGGCAGTCGCTTCCTAGCGACCGGGAGGCGGCCAGGTCACTCTATCAGAATTGGCTGCTCGCTTCGGCAACCAGTGTCGGCTTCGACGGCACCAAGGTGGAAGCTACGCTGGGCCGCCAGCGCGGCGACGTCTTCCACGCGCTGCGATTCAACCTTCAGGCCCAAGCCACGCTCGAGGAATTGACTCATTTTCTGCACAAGTTCTATTCCGCGGCGTTTCTGCACCAAATCCTCAGTCTGGGACTGCTCCCATCGGATGATGGAAAGAAGCTCAACGTGCAGCTCTCCATGGAGGCTCTTTCGTTGACCACGGCGGATCGCGGCGACCGCCTTCCGGAGAAGCCATCCCAACCCCTTCTCGCTGCGGACGCCTCCGACTACGCCAAAAAGATCGCGGGCCGAAATATCTTCGCGCCCTATCGCAAGCCCGATCCTCCCCCCGCCGATCCACCGCCGTTCGACGTGGCCCGCTACGTCTACCTGACCGCGGTCGTCACGGTCGGCGACAAGCCCCAGGCATGGATCGTCAACCGCATTTCCGGCAACTGCTTGAAACTCCGCGAGGGGGACGAATTCAAGGCGGGCGACTACCGCGGTAAGCTCATCCGCATCGGCCGCCGCGAGGCGGAGATCGAAGTCGACGACCGGCGCTGGCTTCTGCCGCTGGGCGACAATCTCCGCCAGGCCGTCAAGCTCCCCGACGCCACGTAACGCCTGTAGGTTCCGGCCAGTAGATCCCGCTTGCCGAGCGGGATCCTGCAACACCGATCCCGCGATCCCGACACGCTTGTCCCGCTCGGCAAGAGAGAAGCAGCCCGGCTGCTGAAGACTCGGCTTGCCGAGGAAAATCCGTGGGGGCAAGGTTCCGCTCAACAAGCGGGATCGACAATGTCTCTCCGCGGTTCTTCTCTGAATCGCGCCGGAAATCCCTCGCCCGTACATGATCTAGAATACAATGATATTGACATAAAAATCATTGCATGCTATTGTCGATACTGGCAATCGAAAGGAGAACTTCATGCCGGCCAAAAGAAACGCCCCTGTGGACTGCCGCCGGGTTGAACTGGATGGAATCCGCTACGTAATCCTGCGGGAATCCCTGTTTGAGCAGCTCTGCCGGAAGGCGGGGCGGGAGAGCGGGAGTGCTGCAGAGGAGCCTTTGGAGGCCGGACTTCCGATGGATCGTGTGTCGCTGGCGGAGAAGCTAAGTCGGCGGCGGCGAGCCGTCGGTCTCACCCAGGCGGAGCTTGCCCGCCGCGCGGGCGTTCGGCCGGAGACTCTCAACCGTATCGAACGGGGCCGCACGACGCCGGACTTTGCCACCGTCCGAAAACTCGTGGTTGCCATGAACGCTGCAGAGGAAGAAAAGAACCCTCTTAACAGCCCCTGATGAAACGGGGACCGGCTCCGAGCCCAACATTCGCAAGACACAAAGAATCGCCGTCCTGGCGAGGTGCTGTCCCCGTTTTGTCAGGAACTCCGAGTAACCATCGTCCATCCTATCCGAACAGGAGACACCCCGTGACCACCAGCCGTTCTTCCACCTCAAATACTTCCCGCGAACAGGTCTGCCGCGAGGTGAGGCAGATTGTGGCCGAGCAAATAGGCATGGATGTCAACTCGGTCAGAGAAGATCACTTGCTTGTAGAGGATCTCGGTTTCGACAGTCTCGACAAAGTCGAAAGCACCATGGAAGTGGAAGATCACTTCGACATTTCCATACCGGACGAGTTGGCCGACCGCGTCCGCCGGGTCGCGGATATCATCGAAGGCGTCTGGCAACGACTCCATGAAGGCGACCCTGCCCCGTAGATTCCGTTTGCCGAGCGGAACCTCGTGTGCCGACAGGATCGTACGCCGCAGATCTCGCTTGCCGAGGGGGATTCTGCCGCCTCAAAAAATGGCGGAGGTGAATGGGAATCGAACCCACCCGGGACTCTTTCGAGCCCCACACTGGTTTTGAAGACCAGGGGCACCACCAGGCACCAGTCACCCCCAAAGTATTTAATAATAAGGCTTTACACAGTATTCCTCATTCCTCCGGGTAGTGCTTTTCTGTTTACTACCGATTATACTACCGGGCGGAAAAGTTGCCCCGCCCGGATGATGGCCGAGCGGGGCGAGATCACCTGCCCAATTTGCACGAGGAGGTGACCCGGTGGTCAAGTCTACTGGAAAGCCCGGCGGTAGTAAACATGCCGCCCGCCCGCCCAAACCCTATCCCGAATTCCCCCTTTCGCCCGCCAACAACGGCTACTGGCAAAAGAAGGTCCGCGGCAAGGTTCTCTACTACCTACGCTGGGGGCAAGTCCGCAGCGGCAAGATGGAAGTGCTGCCGGCTGGCGGGGCGTGGAAAGAAGCCCTGGAGTTCTATCAGAAGGTCATTGACGACGATCAGGCCGGACGCAAGCGGCGCCTTGGGAAGCCGGAGGGGTTGACCATCGGTGGGCTGCGCGACCGGTTTCTGACGCTCAAGAGCCGAGCCCTGGATGCCGGCGAGATCACCGCGCCGACCTACCTCGAATACAAAAAGACCGTTGCCCGTCTTGTCTCCGTGTTCGGAGAACGGCGGCTTGTGGAGGATCTGGCTTCCGACGACTTCGAGACGCTGCGGGCGAACATCACGGAGCGATGGGGACCGGTTCGACTGGCAAACGAGGTTCAGCGGGTGCGGTCGATCTTCAAGTACGCGTATGATTCCGGCTTGATTGACCGGCCCGTCCGGTTCGGCGCGGGGTTCAAGAAGCCCTCCGCGAAAGTGCTATGTCAACAGCGGGCGAAGAACGGTGCGCGGATGATCGAGGCGGAGGAAATCCAGACACTCTTGAAGTCGGCACCCGTCCAGGCTAAGGCTTGGGTACTGTTGTGCGTCAATGCGGCCTTCACCAACAAGGACATCGGCGACCTACCGTGTTCCGCCCTCGACCTGAAAGGCGGCTGGGTCGATTCTCCGCGACCGAAAACGGCAATCCGGCGAAGGGCCAAGCTGTGGCCGGAAACCGTCAAGGCAATCCGCGATTGGCTGGCCGTGCGCCCCGAGCCGCAAGACGGTTGCGAGGATCTGGTATTCCTCACTGAGACCGGCAACACCTGGATAAGCAGCGGCACGGCAAACGCGATCGCGCGGACGTTTCGGGATCTGTTGAAGACGCTGAAGATTCATCGGCACCGGATCGGACTTGGCGCGCTGAGACATACGTTCCGCACCGTGGCCGATAGAACGAACGACCGGCCCGCGATTGACCTGATTATGGGCCACTCCGACCCGAGCATGGTCGCCCACTACCGGGAGCGAATCGAGGCCCATCGGCTCGCGGCTGTGAGCGATCACATTCGTGCTTGGCTTTTTGGCTCGAAGCCGCAACAATAACGGTATTGCCGGAGGCGGCACTGACGGGTGACGCCTGCCTGGGCGGCCGTCCGCGGTCCCATCCTTCCGTGAGCGGCTGCCTGGGCTTTCCCGGCAGAAAGGATGGACACCGTGGAACAACCTCTCAGTAGTTCAAGCCCATGACGCCGCGATCGACTGCCTGAAACGCGCGAAAGAACTGGTGACACTTGCTGAAAGTGTCGAAAATCCTGCCATTACTGCGAACACGGGCTTTCCGGAGCAGCGTTGCGGAGACCTCATCAAACGGCTCTGCAACCGCTTGATGTTGTTGATCGAGCACTTTGGCTCCGCATGTGAAGCATGCCAGCGAGCTTTCCTGCGGAATCCGGATAGGGTTGTCACAGCCTGTCGCATATCCAATCCGTCGGCAATCCATGTCGCCTACGATCTTGCGTGGACTATTCGAGGGTGGGCAGAGGACGTGAGCGGGCGTGTCGACTTGCGTCGTACTGAACGGGAATACCTTTTGCTGACAGCGATCAGGGCCCAGCAATGGGAGCCGGCCGAGATCGAGCAACTGAAGGCCCTTGTGGAAGGAGAAAGAAACACGGTGCTGGCGTCCCTGCAAGGCGAAACGCACGCTGTTGAAAGCTTTGATATTCCGGACGATACTGGCCGACGCGCGAGTCAAGAAACCGACGCCACCTGCGACGAGATCGTGAAACGGCCTGCATGCTACAGGGATCAACTGTTCCTGAAGTGGTACGAAGAAGAGGGTTCTGAAACGTACCACAGTCACGCGACAATCAGGGACAGGTGGACGTCAGACATCATCAGTATCAACGCGCCGGTTGAGTCGCCGCTAAGCGATTCCGAATCGACCGACCTCCAGCGCTGCGAGGAAATCATCGACCGCGGCATGAGGTCTTTTGTGGAGATCGGAGAGGCACTCGCGAAAATCCGTGATGGTCGTCTTTACCGCCAATCTCACGCGACATTCGAGGAATACTGTCAATCGCGCTGGGCGATGGGAAGGAACTGCGCCAACAAGCACATTGCGTCTGCGGAGACCGCCAAGCTCTTGGGTACAGCGGCGTGCGATCGATCGGCACGTCCGCGGCTTCCGGGTTGCCGCCGGAGAGCAACACGTGCAACGGGTGGCTCTGGAGGAAGTGGCTGTTGGCCGAGTCGTTGCTGGGCCACCAGGAGAATCGCCATTGGGAAAGCCGCTTCTGGCACAGCCAGAAGCCCTGGCCGTCATAGACCAGGATCTTCACCGCGGTCGCCCGCCGGTTGCGGAACACGAAGGCCCAGCCGTTCATCGGGTCTTGCTGGAGTTGCTGGCGACAGATGGCGGCCAAGCCATCGATTCCGCGACGGAAATCCACCGGTGCGACCACCACCAGGATTCGCATGGAAGGGCTGGTCTGGATCATGGCTGGCTCCCCCACAGCATCGGCGCCAGCGACACGGCCTGCGCCGTGGCAGCGCCCTTCAGGTGGCCCCGCCGCTTTCGCCCAAGCTCGTCTTCGGCCTCCAGAATACACTCCGGCACGAGAGTTGTCCCCATCCACGGGATCTCCACGAAATTGGGCGTCTGGTGCGAAGCCTGGCTTGGCGCGATCGCCTGTAGCTGCTCCTTCAGCCTGGCGGGGTTCAGTCGCAGTTCCCGTGCGGTGGCATGCACGCCGTGAATCGAAGCGGCCTCCGCGGCCATCCGCCAGAGACGATCGGGACTCCGCCCACGCCGCTTCCGGCCCCGCCGCCATCGGTCGAAGCCCTGCTTCGCGCGTGCCAGGGGCCCCACAGATACGCGTTTCGGCTTCTTGTGCATCAATCGCCCTCCGCCGGAAAGGTTGAGACTGCGACCAACGAGTCTACACCCTTCGCCCCGACCGATTCATGCACGCTTGCCGAAAGTACACGGTCGATATTCAACGCCAGAACTTGTGTCGCTTTGAGCCCCTTGTTGCATCGATCGGGTCGGCGATAAGAGTGTTGCGCCCGCTTGTCTCCCGGTATTCGCAGGGGGCTTCTTGATATCGTAGTTGCTGGTCATTAGAATCCCTGTAAGGCGAGCGGCAGTAATTCGTAGCCCGACTCTCCGAATCGGGGCTGGGTTCGACGCCCGGACTCGGAGAGTCACGCTACGTCCGAGGCGGGTAGAATCTTTTCTGCCGCTCGCCTAAGCAACGTTGTGATCGCGGCGATAACGTATGTTGCGGGCTGGATGTCAGACGACAAACGCCACGGCGTAGGAGGAATGTGATGAACCGGCGGGGTTTTTTGGCCACGGGACTGGGAGCCGCTGTCGCTGGCGTTGCGGCCGAGAGCACACTTTTCGCGGCGGATTCGCCGCGGGCGACACCGTCGAGCGGCGAGGCGGATCGGATGCCGCTGCACCCCCGCGATGTCCGCCTTTGTGTGAAACCGGTGATGGCAAACCTCGTGCATACCGGCGCATGGCAGGGGCCGTGCCGGTGGGTTTCGGTGACGCCGGAGGTCGAGAGAACCAATGCCTTGCGGCGTTTCGCCGACTGGACGGAGCGGCTGAAGACCAAGGGGCTTGGCCGGGCGGAAGATGTTCGCCTGCTGGAGCCGGCCCATGTGATCTTCTCCGAGGACTGGCAGCTCAAGCCCGATCAGCTCGCACCACTCGCCGCCGACAGCGAGGAGACGGACGTCTTCTTCATCGTCCCCTCCGGCAACTCGCGGTCTTCCTTCGAGATCGGCGATCGGTTCGGCAAGCCGATCGTGCTCGACGGTCTCAGTTGCCGGAACATCGACATCGCCGCCCTCACCCTCGCCAAGGGAAATGAGGTTTATCTGGCCGGTGAGGACATGGATCTCACCAAGGTGCTCTCGCTGTTGCGGGCGAGGAAGGTCTTTCGTCAGACGAGCGTTCTCTATCCCACCAACGGCGTCGCGCCCTTTTCGGTCGGTAATCCGTGGGATTTTGATGACCTTGAGAAGCGGCTCGGTGTGGCCGTCAAGAAGATCCCCTACCGCGAACTCAGCGAGGAGATGGAACGGCTGCTGGGGGACCGGGCCGAAGGACAGCGGGCGGAGCAGGCCGCCGCCGATCTGCTCAGCAAAGCCGACAAGTCGTTCCTCGAGAAGAATTTCGTCGTCCGCACGATGGTCTTCGACCGTTGTGTGAGGAATCTGATGATCCGCCACGCCTGCAACGCCTTTACCATCGACTGTTTCGAGTTCTGCCCCAGTTTGCTATCGCAGAAATGGCTGATAGTGCCCTGCGTGCAGCACGCGCTGTTCGGCAACGAGGGGATCGCCTCGTCGTGCGAAGCTGATTTCGGCATCCTGCTGGCCTTGCGTTTGCTGATGAGTGTGTCGAACAAGTCGTGCCACCAGGGCAACTCCGATCCTCGGCCCGGCGGCACGTTTCGTATCAACCACAGCGCCCCGAGCATGAAGATGAACGGACTGGACCAGCCCGATTTGCCTTATCAGTTGGGACGCTTCGTCGAGCAGGGCTGGGGAACCAAGGCCGTTGTCGATTTCATGAACAACGAGGAGAAGACGGTCACCGTCGCCCGCGTCGATCCGTCCGCGACGAAACTGCTCGTGCTCAAGGGCGAGCTGGTAGGTTCAAGCGGCTGGGGCAAGGATCTGCTCGGTTGTTCGGTGGAAGCCGTTATCAAGCCCCCTGCGGGCCAGGTGCATGAATTCTTGAGGAGACGGATGATCTACGGGAATCACCTGCAGTGGGTCTATGGCGATTACAGCAAAGAACTCAAGACCCTCGGCGAGATGCTCGGCATGACCGTGGAAGTGTTTTCCTGATTCTTGCGGCAGTGGGCATTGTCAGGAATATGCTTGTCAGGAATATGGCGGGAAGGGCCCGCCGAGAAGGTTAATCTTCGACGGCGATCTCCACAGCTCCCATCGCAAACGTCCGCTCGCCTTCGACGAAAGCGCGGATATTGCAGGGCCCTTCGGCATAGGCCGGGATTGTCATTTCCACCAGAAACCGTCCGTCGTGAGCCGCGGTTTCGACCGATGTCAGCCGTGGATCGTTCGCCCGCCGGTAGATTTCCTGAAAACGCGAGAGTTCGTCGGACGTCGTCGGGTAGATGGAACGCAACGGCGGTCGGAAGGAGAGACGGTCGCGACGGACGGTCAGTTCGACCGTCGCCGGGCCGTCGACGGTGCAAGTGCCCGCGATTCGCAACACCTGGCCGGGCTTCGCGGAACCGGAGAGATCGAGGCCGATAGGCTGGGGATTATGCAGCCTGAGCAAGGGATCGCCGAAGAGGTTGAACAACAAGAGATGTTCCGCCCGCTCGGCCGCCAGCTTCGACGGCGCCGGGCTGACGGCAGTGGCCAGGGCATCGAGCACGGTGCGCATTTCGCTCGCATCGGGCGACGGCTTCACCATCGTCCTTTTTGCCTGAAGGATCGCCTCGCCCAATGTGGAACACCTTTGCCCGACACACTGTTCGAGCAGACCGCAGGAGAGCACGGCCATCGCATAGGGCATGGTGACCCGGCTGCCCGCGACGACCGCGACCGGCCCGCCCGGAGCACGCAGCATCTCCTCGGCCAGGCAATCTTCCACGGCGTCGATCGCGCCCGTGTAGCAGGCGAGCAACAACGCAATTGGCGGCTGGCCCGCGGCGTTGAGCTGGTGGGCATCGGCCACGGAAAGAATCGGATAGTCGGCATCGGGAACGGACACCCGATCGAGACTATAGGGCAGGCCATGCCCGACGTAAACCCAGAAGAGACACCCCTCGCTCAGTCGCTGAACCGTCATGTCGTGGAACTGTCGCGGATCGGGACAGTAGGGGCTGCGCCAATTTCCGTAGGTCATATTGACCGCGTATTCGGCCGGGATCTGGCGGGTGAGCAGGAAGCGTACGGAGGATTCCAAAACCAGATCGGCAAACCGTCCGAACCCGCCGACACCGGCCACAAAACTGACCCGCCGCCGCCACGGCCCGAATCCAGCGCCCTGTTCATAGTCGAGAGTCTTCCCCACAATCCGAGCGAGTTGCTCCGGTGTGTCGGCGGTGAGTCGTCCGATGGCCACGTCCGGGATCTGGTCGTCGTCCAGATCGGCGTACCGGTTGTCGGTGGCGATGTGAGGCTCCGATCCCCAGAGAACGTTGACCTTCGCGGCGGCATAATGGACCGGCACGCGCCCCGGCGGCAGCGCATCGCGAACCTCGGTAATCGCAGGGGAGTCGCCAACCAGAACGATGAATTTTAACCCCCCTTGCTTGTAGTATTTACGGATTTGCCCGCGGATTTCTTCGGCGGAGGATCCCACCGATACCACGACGATTTCATGCCCTTGATCTCGCCGATACTGCAGCCAGGGCTCCATCGCCTGGCAGAATGGGCTGGGACATACCACTACCGTGTCGGGGGATGCCTCTGGCACTGCTAAGAGAACGGCCAGCAGAATCGATGTCATGGAGTCCTTTCCAAACCGAGCTGTGGCCATCATGGCCGTGCGTTGCCTTCAGCGGGCGAGGCAACGGATTGCAGATCGAGGCGGAGGCTGAAGATCTAAGCAGAAATATCATTCCAGAGCAAGGCGAAGCAGAACATCCCCCAGTGGAGCCGTGCCGCTTGCATAGGCCGATTCCCCAGGTATACTGATGGCAAGGAATGTCGTCTGGTCGCGTGTGACGGCAGGCGAGGCCGGTTGCGGGAGTAACTCAGTGGTAGAGTGCTAGCTTCCCAAGCTGGACGTCGCGGGTTCGAATCCCGTCTCCCGCT
>JAAYEH010000072.1 GCA_012728855.1 Rhodopirellula sp.
GATAGAAATAGACGACGGCCAGCAGCAGAGTCGCGCCACGAAACCCCAGCTTCCACCGCCACTTTTCCGGCAGCGCTCGAACCACGACGGCAAGGGCAATGCCCGCCAGAAGGAAGAGGCCGGTATAAGTGGCTGGCGCCGTCCAGCGATAGTGAGGTTGCATCAGGCAGAGCGAAGACAGATGCAATCGATAGGCTGCGGCGTTGAGAATCGCTTCAGTCAGCCCCAGCAGCAGTCCAAACCACACGCAGAGCAGGCACAATGCCCACCACCGCGTCCACCGTCTTTTCGATCCGACTTGCCGCTGCAATTCCGTGGATAACGGCCCGCCTTGCTCGCCGCTACCGGCGTCGGAGTTTTGGCCGTTGTTCGGTTCCCTGAGCATCCGCGCAGCCTTTCCTGCTTGCCGTTTTACGTCCTGCCGCAATTCCGGCCTTTCGGCATGGTTCAAAAACGGGGACTGGCTCCGAACCAAACAGCCTTCTGCCCGCAGAGAAAACTTCCTGGCGAGGTGCCTGTCCCCGTTTTTGAACCATGCCGGCCTTTCGG
Source organism: Rhodopirellula sp. (assembly GCA_012728855.1). Taxonomy (GTDB): domain Bacteria; phylum Planctomycetota; class Planctomycetia; order Pirellulales; family Thermoguttaceae; genus JABWBD01. The sequence continues at coordinate 550 of JAAYEH010000072.1, forward strand.
CCGAAATTCGCCGCCACCTGACCTTCACACAGAGATTGGGACCGTGGGGGGGCTAGGCAACGATCAAGCCGCGCGTCGCGCCGGCGCGACCTCACCCTCCGGAACCTGAGACTCCGCGTCTTCCAAGTCGGCCGCACCGTGGCGACCCAAGCAGAAACGCACGGCACGCAGACTCCAACTCCAGCCGGTCCGCCCGAATGCCAGCAGCCCGCCGATAATGGCGGCCAACGCCGAAGCGGCGGGGACGAGGGTTTCCGGCCCGATATAGCCGAGAAGCGTCGATTGCATGGAAGATGACCTCCTTTATATGAGTGGCCTTGACGGTTTTGGCGAAAAATCTTGAGTTTCCGGAAATCGAAGGGGGACTATTAGCCAAAAGATCAGCCGAAAACAAGCCCAAAAGCAGATTGGACGAAGTGACGGCGAATCGATACACTCCCGCCCTTTTGGGACGTAAGAAGGATGTTCGGGGAGCGGCCCCCACTTCAGCCGCTTTGCCGTTTTTACAACCACCCGCCAGAACATCAAGCAGCCCGGCTGCTACCATCGGGCAACGGCCAGACACTGCGGGAATCGGATGGCCAGCATGCATCCCAGACTGGACTTGCTGACTCCGCGGTTTTCCGCTACGCTCCCCCCGCTTGGTTCTCGCCGGGGAGGGTTTCCAAGAAGCCTATTTTATGGAACACGAGGATTAACGAATGATCCCAAGTAGCTCGGCACCGGATTCGACGGCGTGCGCATCGCCGCAATCGCCCGCCTTACTATGGCTGGGAGGCTTCGTACTCTTCGCGGTTCTCTACCTCGTTACATGCCAGGACGGTCCCGGCTGGCTGGACAGCGGGATGCTGCAATATCGCGTCTGGATAAGCAACTTCGCAGGCGCGAGAGGGACTGTCGTGGCCCATCCACTTTACATCGCCGTGGGCCACGCCGCGCACCTCGTGCCGGGCGCATTTTGTTGGACGCTCAATGCACTCAGCGGCCTTGCCATGGCGGCCGCCTTGGCGAATCTCATGTGTCTGATGTCGGAGTTGACCGGCCGCCGCTGGGTGGGCCTGTTGACCGCCGGACTGCTGGCGATTTGCCATACCGTATGGTGGCTGTCGACGATAGCAGAAGTGTATGCGCTGACGATGGTCGGGTTGACGGCCGAATTGTGGCTGCTTCACCGGTTGCTGCGGCAGCCTCGACCGATCTATGTGATCGCTTTGGGGTTGGTAAGCGGCCTGGGGCTGGCAAACCACAATTTCGCGCTACTGCCACTTCCGGTATACGGCATCGTCGCGACCGGTCTGGCTCTGCAAGGCCGACTGCCGCTGCGGGCGCTGGCGGCGGCTGCGGTCGCCTGGATCATCGGTGCAAGCCCGATCCTTTTTCTTACGATTCGCATGGCGATACGCACCGGCAGCATCGAGGGTGCAGTGTCTTCGGCCCTCGTCGGCACCTGGAAAGATCAGGTTTTGAACGTCGGTGGCGCGTCGTGCTACTTCAAAACGAACCTCGCGTTGATCTCGCTGAACTTCCTTTCGGTGATCGGCCCGTTGGCCATTGTCGGCTGGATCGCCATGCGCCGTCGGCTCGGACCGGCAGAGGCGGCCGCCTTCGCCGCCATAACCGTGATTCACATCCTCTTCGTGGCCCGCTACTCCGTGCCGGACCAATTCACCTTCGCACTTCCTTCTCTGGCGATGATCGCCGTCGCGGCCGGGCTCGGTATCGACGAGCTTGCCCGGCGTTCGCCCCGATGGCGGCGCGCCGTCGTGGCGGCCTGCTGCGCCACCTTCATTTTGCAGCCAACCGCTTACGCAGCAGCTCCGCGCGTACTCCGGGCGCTGGGAATTTCGGTCCAGCGCGAGCGTCAACTCGCATTTCGCGACGAAGCGCGCTGGTTCTTGGTGCCTTGGAAGCACAACGAGGATTCCGCTCGCCGGTTCGCCGCTGCCGCTTTCCGGCAGGCCGATCCCGATGGCGTGATCCTGCGGGATTCGGCTGCCGCCGCGGCCTTGCGAGTGTTCCAAGTGACAGAGGGCATATCCCCGGGAGTTTACGTCGAACACCTCGGGCGTCTGGAGGGCCGGCCGCTGTGCAGGCAGGATTTCGAGGCGTTCCGGCGGGACTATGCGGACCGGCCTGTGTTTGTGGTCTCTGCCGCGAAAAGCTGCACGCCGGCCTTGCTGCTTGAGCGAGCGACGTTCCATCGCCAGCCCGATGAGGTGCTCTATCGCGTGGTTTGGTCAGACGACCAGGCAGCGGTGGCGCGCGGTTCCGGAAATTCAGCCCCCGCCAGAGACGAGCGGGCGGACGCGGTGGACGCACAGCAACAGGCTCCTCGTTCCTCTGCCGAACATGAGAGTCTTGGACAGCGGCATCTTGATGAAAATGGAGAGATCGCGCAGTCTCGGATCCGGCGTTAACTCGGCCACGCGAAAATCCGGCTCACGGTGAATCAAGAC
>JAAYEH010000073.1 GCA_012728855.1 Rhodopirellula sp.
AAGCGCCGTCGCGGTACAGGCGACTTTCGTGACGGACGCGAGGTCGAACAGCGTGTCGAGGGTGATTTGCTCCTGTTCGGGATAGAACTGCCGATAGCCGTACCCCTTGAGAAAGCAGAGCTTATTGCCGCGGCCGATCGCGACGACCGCGCCGGGCGTGTGGCCGATTGCGATCGTCTGATCAATGACCGCGTCGATGTCCTTCAAGCCCGCCGCATCCATGCCCACGGACTCCGGCTCGACCCGCTCAAGCCAGTGGGGAGAATACTCTTCCGCGCCCGCCGCTGGAGCGAGCAGGAGGCAGATCGTCAACAGGAGTTTCTTCATGTCGGTCGTCTCGTGTTGGAATGAGAGTTTTCAACACGCCGCTATTCGGCGCCGCCGAAAAAGCCAGGTTTTCGCAGTGCGCGGGGCAGTCAGCGGTGAAAGCGAAGCCGTCTATCCTCCTGACAGCCCGTCGCCATCGTGGACCAGATGGAATTCCGCGCTTTGCGCGGCGCCGGAGGCATCCGTGTAGCTCACGCGGTAGCGGCCTTTGAAGCCGCGGAATGCGACCGGTTTCTTCGCCTCGGCCTTCAGGGTCAAGCGCGTTTTCCACTGGTGGTTGATGAGCCGGTCGAGAGCGTCGTAGGCCGGCTTCGGATTCATGTCCTTGTCGTACAGTCCGGAGAACGAGGGTTCGCCCGGGGCGGCGCCGCCGTCCACCAGGTTCCACCAGGTGATGCCCATGACGGAGGAGTGGCTGAACCAGAGACGGTAGAGATTGCGAGTGATTTCCGCCTGGATGGCCAGTCCCGTCTCCGTGGCGTCCGGCGCGCAGACCGTCACTTCGCTGACGTGGATCGGCCGTTCGGCGCCGCTCAGGCAATCCAGGGCCTCGCGGTTCACCGCGGGCGTGAGGATGTCCGCGCCGTTGGCGATGGCCGTCGCCATGCTGGGGCTGTAAATGTGCATCTGGACGCCCACGCAGTCGACCCGGGCGCCGCGGTCGATCAGGTTGCGCACGATCTCCACATAACGGCGGTGCATGTTGAGGCCGGCGTAGATGTTGTTGTCGTTGCTGTTGAATCGCACGGTGGAGGGGAAATACTTGTCGGCCCAGACGAAGGTCTTGAAGGTGTAGTCGTCCGGCATGAGGCCGCGGTTGGCTTGGTCGATGGATTCGTTGACCACGTCCCAGCGCTGCACGCGGCCGGCGTAACGTTCGGCTAGTTCTTTGACATGCTTCTCGAAGAGCGGCTCCATCGCCTTGCGGTCTTCCGGCATCCACGTCGGATGGGCCCAGCGCCGCATGCCGTAGATGATCGCATGGCCGTTGATGTTGACGCCCCGCGACTCCATGTAGGCCACCACCGGATCGGTCGGCGGCCGGCGGTATTCGTAGGGGCTGTCCGCCGTGTAGCGGGGCTTTCCCTGCTCCGGCTCCAGTGTCCGCCAGTAGAACGGCACCGTCGCGGCGTTGAACAGCGTCCCGAAAGTCTCCGCATAGCGTTTGTCTTCGTTTTCATCGGCTTTCCTTTTCGTGTCCGCGGTCGGCCCGGAGGCCGTTGCCGCAACGATTGTTGCTTCAACGCTGTTCTCTCTGCCGCGACGGATTGCCGCTGACGGCGATCTCGTACCACACCGTCCGGTACTGCGGGCCGATCTCGATGCAACAGCCGCCGGGCGCAGGCGCGACCGGCACCTCGCCCTTCCGCTCGCCGCGCTCGTCGAGCGCGAAGCACGCCGTCCGCGCCGGGTCGGAGGGCAGCGTTACGGTCGCCGGAATGCCCTCGGCCAGCACCGTGCCGTCGCCCCAGTGGAGCCGGTCGCGCAGGGCGACCGAATCGCCACCGCCGGCGGCTTCCAGCGCCGTGCCTTCGTTCTGCGTCACGCCGGTGGCGGCCAGCAGGACGGTCGCGGCCGCGTCGCGCTCGCCGAAGCCCGTCGCATGCCGCGAGGTGAGTGAAACCGTGGCCCAGCCGAGGCGCGTCGCGCCGAGCGCCAGCTTGACGTCGCCCATGGCGATCTCGCGTCCTTCGGGGAAGCCGCTGAACAGCTTCGTATTGGGAGTGTTGACGGTCCAATAGGCTTTGGCGGGAAGCTCACGGTTCCAGACCAGCTCGCCGGTGTCGCTCGCCACGATCTCTTTGTCCGGCTTCGCCGCGGCCGCCGGATCCGTGCCGGGTTTGCCGGAAAAATCCATGGCGGTCTTGTGGACGAGCGCGAGCTGGCTGTCGAGTCCGGCGGACCCAATTCCGGCGGCCACAGAGCCTTGGCGCACCAGGCGGTCGAAGTAAGCCGGGAAGGCCATCGCTCCAGTCACGCTTCGGTGCGCCTCGCGCACGTCGCCGCGGAGGTAGATGGCCGCGCAGGCCGGGAAGTGCGCCAGCACCTCGGTGCGGGCGATCATGCTGAAGAAATAGGTGTTGCGCCGCGGCTCGAAATCGGGGCTGTGGTTGTAGGTGTACTGGAACACGCCGTCCCAGCCCTGCAGGGCCCCGTAGGCCCGCAGCATCGGCTGGCCCTCCGCTCCGTACTGGTTCGGAAAGGGGTGGTTGTACTCGCTCACCGTGTACGGCTTGCCCGCGATGCGCTGGCCGGCCTGCGCCAGGATGCAGCTCATGGAGTTGACCATCGCCGCGTTGCGGATATCCCAATTCGCATGGACGTTCGGATGGCACCAGTAGGCGTGGTTGTCCACATAGTCCAACTCGGCCTGCAGCATCGGTGGGCTGTAGCCGCAGACCTGCGTTCCCGATATCGGCGCCTTCACCTTCAGCTCGTCCTTGAGATAGCCCGCGATGCCGGTCCAGTAGCCGCGCTCGGTATCGATGAGAAACTGGTAGAAGTCGCGACAGGTCTGCGGCGGCGCGAAAGCGCGGCTCTTGACGACCGGCACGGCGCCGAGCTCCAGGCTCGCCGGATCGTTGAACGGGCTCGCCGCGCCGAGTCGGAAGGACAGGTCGTCGATCTCGTACGTGCCGGTCTTGAATCGCGTGAACTGGATCTCGGCGAGATCCGTGGTCTCAGTCGCGAGGAAGGTGTGGCGGACGGTCGTCCACTGCGGGCCAGGCCGGTACGGCGCGAGCAGCCCCAGCGACTCCCAGCCGCCCCGGGTCCGGGCCACGGCGAACCCGAGGAGCCCGCCCTCGCCCGCCACTTGCCTCGCGCGGAAGGAAATCGTGTAGGGCTGGTCCTGCTTCAGCGACACGCGACGGTAGATTTTGGGAAACATCTCGCTGCCGTCGCGCGTGACCGTCACTCTGAGCACACCCCCGGCCGCCGCGACTGTGACTTCGGCACTGCCTTGGTCGAGAATCCACCGCTGGCCATCGAAGGTCACCGGCCCGTCGAACGCGCCCTCGGCAATCCGCTCGTCGCCCAGCGGCACGGGCGTCCAGGCCCAGGCCGTTTTCAGCGCGTCGCTGGAGGCGTACTTCTTTCCCAGCCAGAGGTTCCATTGGCAGCGGAATTCATCGGCCTGGCGGCCAGCCAGGCGATCCAGCGCCCCGCCGAGATAGTTGTTGACCAGCGCGTTTTCGTTGTTGATCTCAACGACCGCCACGCAAGGGTCGGCCGTGTAGGACACGCCGGTGTAGGGGTTAACTCGGGTCAACAGATCCCGCGCGTAGGCCTTTTCCGAGGCGATCATCAGCGGGTCGAAAAAGCTGAGTCCTTTGGGGAATCGCGCCACGTGCAGATTGATGTTCACGTAG
>JAAYEH010000074.1 GCA_012728855.1 Rhodopirellula sp.
AGTCGCGTCTCTGCTGATTGCGGCTCTGCGGGGTGCGAAGGTACCCCGATCGGTAAGCGTACCGCTACCGGTCGCGGAGCCACGCGCGGGCCTTCCGCAGGTACTCACGGTAAGGCCGCCGATGGACCGCTACGAGGTTGAAGAACAGAATGTACCACAGGGCGTAAAGGCCGTCCTTCATGCCGATCTTCTTGCCTTCGGCGTACGTCCGGCCATAGTAGGAAATCGGGACCTCGTAAATACGGGCAGACGTCCGGGCTAGCAATGTCGTCATCTCGACCTCCATGCCGAAACCCGTGCTGGTCAGCGGGAGGTCCTGGACGAGGGGCGTGCGAAAAGCCTTGTAGCAAGTCTCGATGTCGGTCATGTTCAGGTTGGTCAGAAGGTTCGACAGAAACGTCAGGGTCTTGTTGGCCAGGTAGTGGTAGAAATACAGGACGCGCGAGGCCCGACGAACGAGAAACCGGCTGCCGTACACCACGTCGGCCCGGTCCTCGATGATGGGTTCGATGACGAAAGGGATCTCGGCCGGGTCGTACTCCAGGTCCGCGTCCTGGATGATGCACAGCGGGCTGGTGATTTCCCGGAGACCGCGCTTGACCGCGGCGGTCTTGCCCGAGTTCCGGTCGAGGCGGATCAACTTGACGCGGGGCAGGCCAAGCTTCTCGACTACAGTGGTGGTGCCGTCCGGCGAACCGTCGTCGACGACGATGATCTCGCGGACGCAGTCGAGGGCATCGACCTTCTCGATGACCGTCCGGATGGTTGTCTCCTCGCAGTATGCGGGGATCACGACCGCCAAAACACGTTGGTCAGTTCTCGCGTTTTGCGTCATGGAGAGGTAGTCCTCGCTCCGAAGGAGCGACGGATTGTAGCCATGGGCCGCTTCCACGGGTTCCGGTCGCCTGCTGCGACTTCCACCCGTGGCTACATCCCTTGGCCCCTATCGGGGCCGGAAGATCACGAATCCCACCCACCCAACTTCTCACCGACCAGGCTACGTTCCTGCGCTCTTTGTGCTCAGTGCTTGTGTGGTTCAATTGATGAGCGGCTACGATTCTCGATTCTCCGTTTTCAACTCCCCTGCGTCCGGTTTCTTCTCGAAGCACCCCATCAGCATATGCCGGATGCCCGCGAAAGTCTTGCGTGCCAGGATCTGTCGATCAAAGGCGGCCCAGATACGGAAGCCCAACGGCGAGAAGGCGAAGTAGGTGGGCGGGTGACACAGGTACTGGATGTTCACCGGAGTCAGACCCGCTGCTTGCCCCAGGCCGGCCAGCGCCTTGGCGGTATTCGCCCGGTAATAGGCCGGGAAGGTGTCTCGCTCATCCGAATGAGTGAGGAATGCGTTGACTGTTTGCCGGATACCGTGCGGCAGCAGCCGCCCCAGGACGATCAGCGGAAACCACTGATTGACCGTCAGGATGAAGAGGTGCCCGCCGGGCCGCAACACGCGAGCACATTCTCTGAATACTCGCAGGGGCTCACTGAAGTGCTCCGCCGCGTTCTGGGTAAGGACAACATCCATGCTCGCGTCGGCGAGCGGGATGTGGTGGGCGTCGCCGCGGATGAGCGTGCAGCCTGGGGTGGTGAGCTGCTCCTCGCCCTCGAAGTCCAGGCCATACGCACGGCCCACATGCGGCGCAAGCCCCTGCAGCAGTCGGCCCTCCCGGCCGCAGCCAATGTCGAGAATCGCCGATTCAGGCCCGGCCACCGCCTGCACCGCCCGTTCCAGCCGGGCGATCGCCCGCGCCTCCCGCGGGTAGAGCCGCTTGCCGAGTTCCTTGCACTTGCGGTGCGCATGTTCGCGCCGAAGTCGAAAGATGTTCGGGATTCTGATCATGCAGAACTCCGGCCATTCGCCAGGCCGTAGGGCAAATGAGTAAGCCAACTGCCGTGGAGGAGCTTGCCGCTTGGCGAGCGAAATGAGTCCCCATATCGGCCAGCCTGCTTGCCCACGTGCAGTAACGCATTTATCGTGCATGTTGATGATGAGCAGTTGGATTCGTAGTTGACGCAATCTCATTGATAATGTAGCGGTGTTTTCCTGATGCGCTAGGGACAATCTCATCGACGAACACGACCTCCACCGTGGAACCTCTTAGCAGCCCCGCAAGACGCTTGACCCTCACCGGAAGGTCTTTGCTTAGCTGTTCCTGCGATCGGGCGTCCAACGGAACAACGGAAAGCTTCACCCGGTCTGGATGCGTCTGGCGGTACTGAAAGCGCCGGATACCGGGGACATCGTAAAGCAATGTGGTAAGCGCCGTTCCGTTTACCCTTGAACCGTTGGCAGCAAGGAGGTAGTCGCTTTGTCTGCCGGTGATTGCGGCAATTCGTCGCGTCGTCCTACCGCAAGAGCACAACCCCTCATCCCAAATACCGCGATCTTCAATCCGATAGCGAATCAGAGGCATTGTGAAATTGGTAAGCAACGTCACCAAAATGTCGCCCTCTACCCCGGGCGGACATTCCCGCTCATTCTCGTCTACTATTTCGATGTGATAAAGCAACTCGCTGACATGCAGAGAACGACTCGCTAAGCACGAACATGCCACGTCCCCCACTTCGCGCGAGCCATACCGGTTTAGCACCGGGCAGCGCCCAAACGCGGCAGAAATCGTATCCATCATGGTCGGCAGCAGAACCCCGGCACTCGTGATAATGCCTCGGGGTCTATGCATCTGAAGCTGTTCCTCTAGTATCCGTCGACTCAGGGCGTACATAGCGTCAGCGTATCCCTCGATGACAACCGGTTGCCTCGTGTTGATAAACCGGAGCCATATCTCCATCACGTCATCGGATATCGTGTAGCAGTTCAGATACACTTGGTTGTGAACACGCTGGTAAATTAGGTCGTGCAAGCCAAATCCACGCTCAAAGGTAACGGCAGGCGCTCCCCAGACCAGCAGGTGCAAATCTCCGAGCCGGTAGCCGAGCCAGCTCAGGAAAAGTAGCTGGTTTGTTGTCAGTTCTTGTCGCATATGGCAGTCCTGCATGAGGCGTATCGGCTCGCCAGTCGATCCGCCGGATGTGTTCCACCGGACCTTTTTGCCAGGTTCCTCGGAAACCAGTCGTTTGTGCTCGCACCGAATAACGTCCTTTGTCAGAACGGGCATTTGCCCCAGTACGGATATTGCTGTGTCTTCCGACAGGTCTCGTCTTAGCGGGCCAGCCATATCCCGGTAGTATGGCACCGTAGCGATGGCGTGCGAGAGCAGCCTACAGAGCCGCCTGCGGGATTCCATCTCGAGCATGGCGCGAGGCGCTCGGTAGAGCTGCTCCGAGCGATCGATGCCGCGTAGCATATGGCCGCGTCCCGTGAGCCAGTAGTAGCTCCCAAAACAGATCCCACGCAGCCGGGACGCGAATGGCGACGCGGTAACATGCTTTTTCTGATGAGGAGTGGCCATGACGGGTTACCTCGCGAGGCTCAAGATCAGCTGTTCAATGTGCTGGGTTACCTGCCCGATTGTGTGGTGTTGGTCGAAGAGGTGGCGAGCTCTCTGGGAGGATTCTCGCCAGTGCTGCGATTGCAGAAGGTCGCGCATGCTCGATACCAGTCCGGAGGCGTCCGCGGCGACGGCTCCGGCTGTGCAGCGCGCGACGACGCCGTCAGGATCAAATGTAGTCACAACCGGCACTCCGCAGCTCCACGCTTCTATGAAGGTGTTTGGAAATCCCTCGTCGTCGCTAGTACAGAGCAGGAGGTGTGCCTTGTGATAGAAGCAGGCTATCTTCGAGTGCGGCACGAGGCCATGAAGGCGGATGTGGGAAATGTGCTGTGCTTGGGCTTTCAGGGCATCCATGGCGGGCTGTTTGCCATCTGTGTCGCCGACAACATCAAACTGAACGTCAGGACACCGTTCGGCGACATCAAGCAGGATATCGAGGCGCTTCTCTCTGGAGAAACGACCGATCCAGAGGACCCGCTTGGTGGGTTGATTTGCCTTATCTTCAGCCTCCTGGGCCGCGTTGGCGAGATCTAGTCCACAGTTGGGTATGACGACGGATTCAACGTCGAAATGCTTGCGGAGCATATGCTGCTGGAAACGGGTCTGTGAAATCACGGCGTCGGCATGACGCAAGCCGTAGCGATAGAGCCACTTGTCGCGCCTGCGGGGCAGCGCGGGAAGATCGGGTTTGCAGTTGTAATTGTGGGCAAGCGCAAAGACGAAAGGTCGGCGGTAGGCTCGGCAAAACACGGCCACGATTCCGGTGGTAGCCTCTGCCATTCGCTGATAGTAAATGTCAG
>JAAYEH010000075.1 GCA_012728855.1 Rhodopirellula sp.
CCGGAGTCGTTCTTCGAGTTCGGGAATCGTCATACCGGAAAAGCTATCCGATTCCCGATTTGCCGCAAAGACCAGTTTTCAAAATGGACGGATACACGTACTTGTCTATTTCAACCACACGAGCAAAAAACTATTCGGCCGCAACCGTGCCTGGCAACTTTCCCCGTCCAGAGGAATCGGCCGGCCGCTGAGCGCGTTTTCAGCCTCTTTCGGTTGCCAACCCAACTTGGCCGAGTCGAACCTGACCGAGGTTGTCACGGCTTCATCCGCGAGATTGCCCACGATCGCCAACACCCGCTTCTCCGGATGCCGGTAGAGACTGACTTTCACCCGGTCTCGATCCGCCGCGAGAGCAAGTCCCGCTTCTTCGGCGCGGTAGTACGGGATCCACTCCGCTTCGCGATAGCGGAATCGGTCGTAGGTCTGCCAGAGGTTGACCGTCTTGCGGAGCATGTCGTTGCGGCCCAGCACCCCCATCGGCCAGACCGAGGTGGCGTGGAGCAGGCCGTAGGTCATGTGCAGCGGCTCGTAGCTGTGGGAATCTCCGCCCAGCAGGATCGGCCAGATCCCCCACGGTTTCGCCTGCCAGCGGACGCGGCACTTCACCAGATCCTCATAGTGCTCGTGCTCGCCCGTGTAGTACACGTCGGTAAACGACATCGTGGGGATGAACATGTCGTAGGAAACGTGGTTGACGAGATAGCCGTTGTCGTGGCGGGCGTGGATGATCTTGTACATCCGCTTGAGGTACTCGCGGGTGGCGAACACCGGCCAAGTGGCCCGCAGCATGCCGCCGCCGTCGCGGTATCCGCAGCCGTGGTGCGTGTTGGAGCAGCGGTAGCAGCGGGCGTTGCCGTCGGTGTAGCAGCCGTGAAAGCCGAGACCGTCGAGCAACCATTGCGTGCCGGCCGCCAGATAGTCGGCAAAGCCGCTGGCGCCGCAGGCGTCGAGGAAGTAGTGCCCCTTGGGCGGCTCGGACGGCGACGTCGACAGCGGATGCCTGGCCCACTCCGCGCCGAACTGCCGGCTCAGCGGCGACGGCGCGCCGATGCCCAGATAGGCCATGTAAGGACAGACGCCGACGCCCAACTCGCCAAGACGCTTCAGCGCATCGCGGTAGTCTCCGCGCGGTGGTGGAACGAATAGAGGCGGCGGCCAGCCCTCTTTTTCCGCCCCTTCCTCGAACCAGAACCAATAGAGCATCGCATTGGCGCCCCACTGCTTGAAGGCCGCGGCGCTGCTGATCGGTTCGGCCACGGCAATTTGCATGGCTTGGCCGAATCGGCCGGGGACGAAGCGGCAGCCGATGCTCGGCAGGCCGCCAAGTTCGCCCGACCGGCCGGCGATTACGGCTGCGGCAGTTTCCGCGTCCTCGCCATCGGGGGTGAAGGAGTCGTCGAAGTGGTCGAGCAACAGGGTATGCTCGTCTGGCGCGAATGCGGCGGTAGCCTGCAGCGCCGTGTCGGCGGTGTAACGCCGCGCGTCGGAAACACGAAGTTCGTCGATGGCGATTCGCGTGTAACCTCTCCAATCGTTTGCGCAGCCGAAACCTATTCGGGGCCGCCCCTCCTGGGCGAACATCGATTTCGGCAGATCCATCGCCATCGTGCCCGCGCGCTTGCCATTGAGATAGAGGCCCACACCGTCGCCCCAGGTCAAGGCGACGTGGGCGAACGCATCGAACGCCTCGGCCGGCGCGGCTGCCGTCACGGCGCCCGTCTTTTCACCATTGGTCACCGTGGCCGTCAGCCGCGCTGTCTTGCCGGGCGTCAAGCGGACAGTCAAATCGCCTCCCTTGCCCGCGATCTGGACGATCTCCCGCTGTGGGCCGCTCGATGCACCTGGAGCGGTGAGCCAAAACTCCAAAGTTCCTTGGGCCGTGTCGAGATTGCCCAAGGCCGGATAGCGGCACGACTCCTTCGGCATCTGGCTGGCGGCGGGGTCGTCCAACCGCGTGATTTCTCCCAACGGCGATGCGAAACGGAACCAGAAGGGGTCGCCGGTCGGGACGGATTTGACCGGCGTTGCCATCAGGCCGAACGTGATACGGGCCGGAGCGGCGAGCTTCAGTGCCGTGCGAATGATGTTACAACGCAACATCACCGTTTCGCCTTGGCGGACGACTTCGATCATCCGATCGTCGTTCGGCGACCAGTGCTGGTCGCTCTCGGCGAACCAGGCAAGGCCGAGATCGTCGTTGCCGATCCAGACTTGAGGGAGAAACTTGCCGGCCCAGGGCTCGTCGGTCAACCGCCGCGCGTCCGCGGTATGCCCGCTGGACGAAAGCAGGAATTCGGCCCAGGCTCGCTTGATCGGGATTTCAAGCGTCAGAGAGGCGATGTCAACCTCGCCCCGCGGACGGAGAAACAAGTCGCAGCGTTGCATCCCGTCGAACTCGGTGGTCGAGCGAATCTCCACCTCGGCCTTCGGGAACTGCGCCGTGGCGGTGCGGATCACCGCGTCCGGCCGAAGTTCGCTGATCTCGGCGGGGGCCGTGGCAAGATCCCGGCTCTCGTCACTTGCTGTCAGGCTCAGACGAATGGGGCCCGCGAGCATTTCCACATTCTGGTTGATGATCTGCGCCGGCAAGGCCCCGGTGCCGACGTACTCCCTGCCCCAGACGCGGACCGCTTTTCCATCGGCTTCAACAGGCGTCCACGGTGCGGGGACCGTGTGGTCGACGCCCGCCTCGGAGCGCCACCAGGTCGGCTGCGGGAACAGTTCAACTTCGGTGTCGGCGCGGGCCAGCACGCGGCCGTCCGGCGCGGTGGCATCCGCCGCCACGGTGTAGCTGCCGGCCGGCAGGGAGGCAATATCGATGGCGCCCCTGCCCACCTTGCGATCGAAGGAATCGATCTGGCACGTTCCCACTTCACCGTTCTGTCCGACGATCTTGCAGCGAACGGTCAAGCCGGCTGGCACCGACTCCATTCCGCCGATATTGGAGGTGATCCATAGCTTGCCTTCATAGGGATACGCTTCCGCAGCCACGTCGAACGGCTTGTCGACGCGAAACGGCAATCGGCGGTAGAACAACTCCTTGTCTTCCGTCGCCGCGCGAGCCACGAGCGTATACAGCCCCGTCACCAAGGGAGGCACGGAGAATGTGGTCGACGTGTAGTCGGTAAGCCGGTTCTCGGCCTCCGCGACCACGCGGGCGTCGGCCCCGACGAGTTGCATCGCGACGGTGACGGCCGGTTCGAACGCCAGTCCGGTCATCGCCACCGTTGGGCTGAGCTTACCTTCCGTCCAGTCGCCGAGCGACTGGATCCGGATGGCGCGGTCGGATGTGGAGAAGACGATCTCGCCAAAACATTCGGGAAAGCGAAGGTCGCCGCCGGTGAGAGCCCAGGAGGATCGAACTCCGTCCGGCCCGCTGCGAAAGAAATCCGCTCGCCATCGTTCGCCCTCGGCCGGGGCGGAGCGGCCGTCGAGTTCGGCGAAGGGAATGCGCGCTTCGGCGATCCATCCTCCGGGCGACTGCGAGATGCGGACGTCCCAGCGCGGATTGAAGGCGGTGTCGTGCCGCGTCGGATCTTCGAGGCTGCCGCGGCTATCGGCGAAGGTTCCGATGGCGTTGGCAAGGAGTTGGTAGGAGGGGCCGGCCGCTTGCGGCATGAGCAGAATTCCGATGGAATCCTCGGCCAACAGCGGTGCATCGCGATCGCGGAGCGTCGCAACCGGCGGTTGCGCCGCGGCGTGACGACACTCCATAGCGATGAAAAGGGCCTCTTGATCCCATCCGAGATAGACATGGGTGGGATTTGAGGCCAAGGCATCGTCCGGCAGCGCGACGAACCCATCGCACCGCGCTGCGCCGGCCCATTCTTGGTCGTCGAGCCGGCCGTCGATCCGCGGGGGCGGAATTCTCGGGACAGTCATGAGGGGATAACGCGGCATCTGCTCTTCCCCGGGGCCCAAGATGCACAGCTCGTCGATGAGGAACTCACTGTGGACGTCGCTGTAACCGATCTGGCTCCCGAAGAGGATGGCCAGTTCGTCGGCGTTGACATCCAACGGCCCGAAGAGGCCGTCCCAGGCGTTGGCGATCCGCTTTTCTCCATCGCACCAAAGCTCCAACTGCCGCCCCCATCGCAGTTCGAGAAAGTGCCACTCGTCCTTCCTCCAACTCGACGGGAAGCCGCCGTAGCAGACGAGCTGCCGATGCCGGTCCCAGACGCCGAGGCAGGTGTTCTTCAGAGTCGAATAGACGACAACCCGGTTGCGGTATCGGTCCTGCACGGTGACAAACAGTTGATTCCGCAACTCGCTGGGCGGACCTTTTTCGAGTGCCGCGGCGTCGAACTTCTGGGCAACCCAAAACGAGAGCGCCCCGGCGCGGCGATCGATGTTTCCCGCCCCGGGATAGACCATGTTCATCGGTCCCGAGAATTCCAACGCTTTTCCCAAGCGGCCCGGGACGAACCGCCCTCCCTTCATCGGTCGGCCGCCCGCGTGCGCGCCGGCCGGTTGCATCACAGTGGGCTCGGTACACAGTTTTCCGTCGGGGACGAACTCGGCGTCGAGATGATCCAGCAGCAGGGTCCGCCGATCGGGCTTCCGCGATGGTTCCGCGGCGAGGACTTCCGCGACGGGCAAAAGCAGAGACGCCAGGAAGGGGAATAATAAGAGATTCTTGATCGAACGCTTCACAATACGACGCTCCCAAGAGGCTTTGGCCGAAAACCTGCATTATCGCAGCCCAGGGTATCACTATCGCAAGCTGATATCCAGTTCCCAAGGCTTCTCCTCGGGAACCACCGCCGGAACGGAGAGTTCCTGAGACGCGGGCGTCTGTTGGCCAAACTTGACCGATACGCGGTGGAGTCCGGCGGCGGGGCCGTTGTCGCGGTCGAACTGATAACGGCCGTCGCGGAAGGTGGTTGTCGCTGTCGGCCGATCGGGCGGTCCCATCGGCACGAAGGTGATCTCCCCATTCTGCAGTTCCGCCCCGAGAATCGCGCCGCCGATCGGCCGACGCCCCAAGTCCAAGATGTCGCCGGAACTGATAAAGAAGACAAGCACGATGCCGCCCAGCACCGCGGTGATCGCCAGAGGAATCGCCCAGGGCGGAATCCGGCGCGGCGGTCGCGCGGTATCCTCGGTTTCCAACTCAGCCGTCACCGTAAACTCCGGCTCGTCGGTCACCGCCTCGGCCTGCGGAGCCAAGGGGGCTCTCACAGCCGGCGCGGCGGGCGTGGGCGCGCGAGGCAACTTGTCCGCCTCTTCCGCCGGCGCAGGCTCTTCGTCAGGCGGGAAGGCGGGTGCGAGGACTCCGCCCGAACCGACCTCGGTGACCGTCAAAGACACAAGCAGATGGGTTCGACAGGTATTGCAGGCAATCTGTCGCCCCAGCAGGCTGGCGGCGATCTGAATCTTGGCACCGCAACGAGGGCACAACGTCTTGGTCGGACCGCCACGCGGGGACGATGCAGGCCGCCGGGGCACCTGCAACGGCCGCCGGCAGCCCGGACAGAGCACGGATCGGTGGGCGTCCTGCGGTTGAGTAACGACCACCTGCCCGCAGTCCGGACAACATACCTCGATCGCCATCAGAACTTCCCAAGCACTTTGCCGTCGTGCCGATTCGCCAGATTCTGGTACGTCGCCAGATCGATCGACTCCTGAATAAACTGGACCGAGCCGTCGCAAAACACGAACTGGGCGCCGCCGGGGTGCATGCTGGCGAAATTACCCACCGGATCGCTGTTGTCGGCTGCCGCAGGAACATAGGCGATATTGGGCAGATTCAGTCGTTTGAACAGGTTGCAGACGCCCGCGACGGCCTCCCCCACAATGTTTGTGTTGGGCCCCGGCGCGCCGAGAGTGCCTTGACCAATCGCCCGCATCCAGATTGCGCCGAGGTTTCGCTCGGAATCGCGTTCCCCGACGGCAAACGTGTTGCTCGTCCCGTCGGTAATGCCCTGGAAAGCCACGGCCGATTCCGCACCAAACACGCCGTTGGCGTCCGGATCCTGCTGCAGCAGCGCAACGCGGCCATCGGGGAAGGTGTCGCCGTCGGAATCGCCGCCCGTTCCATTGACACCCACATAGCTCGACTTGGCGTAGTTGCCGAACCAGCGGTTCTTCTCGGGACCGGGATCGGACGGGCAGACGTACAACGGTCGATACACGTCGCGAGGATCGCCCGCCAGCGGAACGAGCGCCCCGGGAGTTGCGACGCCGAGATGGTCGTAGAGATTCTTCTGCTCGACAAATGGAAAGAGAAACACGCTCCACGCCCAGGAAGAGCCGCCGCTGGTATCGGCGTCTCTGGTCAGAATCCAGCCGGGCGGAAACGACTGGGCCATGTCGTGATACATATGCAAACCCAAGCCGATTTGCTTGAGGTTGTTCTCGCAATCGGTTCTGCGGGCGGCCTCGCGAGCGGCCTGCACCGCCGGCATCAGCAGCGAAACCAGGATGCCGATGATGGTAATCACCACCAGCAGTTCCACCAACGTGAAACCGCCCCGTCGCAATCCTCCGCGGCAAGGACTACGCATGGTTCCATCTCCTTCTGTCCAGCCTCGTTAACCGTCCGCAATCAACAACCCGGCTGCTGCAAGCAGCCGGGGGTGACAGCGCCTGTTTCGAGCCAGCTTTGCGCGACAATCCGAACGGCTCGCCGACTTTGATTCTAACAGGCACGAATTGCGGAAACAACACCGACCTCAAGAGGGGGTAGGTGCGAAGACCCTCACTCGCCCCCTTTGGCGCCATCGACCTCGAGCTTTCCCCACTTCTTGCCGGAGAGCTTTTTGATTGCCTCGGCCGTCACCGATCCGTTTTCCTTGAAGGTCAACGACTGCAGTTTCGGCATCGCCAGCAGCTTGTCGACCGCCGCATCCGTGACGCCGGTGGCACGGATCGACAGATCCTTGAGATTCGGCAGCGTGGCGATCACGTCGACCGTGGCGTCGGTCATCTGCGGCACTTCCCAGACATCGAGCACTTCCAGCGACTTGACCGCCTGGAGGTTCTTGAGCCCCTCGTCGCTGATCGAGGCGAGTTCGTGCAGGGAGAGACGCTTCAATTCGGGCAGATCGGTGAGAACGTCCATCGCCTGATCGTCGATCATCGGCAGATCGCGGAGCATCAGCCGGTCGAGCTTCTTGCCTTTCAACGCCACCACCCCCTCCGAACCGAATCCTTGGCAGCGGAAGATTTCAAGCTGGGCCAATTTCTCCAGATTGGCCAGCGACTGTCCGGCCTGGCTGGTGACGGCGAAGTCTTGCATCAGCAGCGAATCAAGCGTCTTGCTTTTGGCCAGATACTCCATGCCGAAATCGGTGACGGTCGTGGCGCGGTGCTTGAGCGTTTGCAGCGCGGGCAGACCACCGAGCACCTCCATCGTCATATCGCCCGCCTCCATGTTCCCACGGAGATCCAGCACGCGGAGATTCGTCAGCTTCGACAGGTGGCTCGTCCCCAGATCGTTGAAACGGTTCTGAACCAGTGTCAATCGCTCGATCCCTTCCAGTTGGCAAATCACCTTGAGCACGCCGTTGGTCAGGTTCGTATTCGACGAAAGATCGAGATCGGTGAGCTTCGGGAACGATTGGACGATCGTTTCCACCGCCGGGTCGCCGATGACCGAATTGGTCAAAGCCAGTGTCGAAAGATTCTTCAGTCCCGCCAGTTGCGAGACCATCTCGTCGTTCAAATCGCGGAAGTTGTAGATCTGGAGCTTCTCGAGATCGGCGAGCTTGCCGAACAAGGCAATACGGTCCGCAGGCAACGTGGAGCCGTCAGCAACGACAACGGCCGTCATCACGTCGCCCGGCAGAAGCGTGTAGCTGGCGCCGGGCCCCAACTCGTCGAGCAGCGCTTTGGCGGCGGCAACGTCATCCGGTTTCGCTGTCGCAACGGCAGCCGCTTTTTTCGGTGCGGCGGCAACGCCGCCCTCATCGGCTTGAACAAGGTCGCCGTCCGGCTTGCCGGGATCGCCGCCGGCGACCGCGGACCGGTCCTGGCCGGCGTCTTGACGGTCGGCCGGCGTCGGACAACCGGTGAGGCAAGCCAGGCTCAGACTCATGGCAACGAGGGCGACGGGCGCCCGTAGCGAACATTTCGTCATCTTCTTCGACTCTCCCCTTGAAGCGGCGGGGGCACGGCAGACCGCCGTGCCCCCGCTTCGGATTCTGGAAACCGGCCCCGCGCCGGTCATTCACGGCCGGACCTCAGTCGAGCCGATACCCCTGCGGATACGTGGGCTTAACCAGATCGGCCACATGTGGCGTTTTGAGCGAAGCCAAGTTGGTGACTTTGAGGTTCTTGGCGTCCCATTGAACCTTCTCGCCCCAATCGCCCATCTCGCCGTTCGCACCGCCGGTGGCGGCAGCCCAAACGGCCAGGTTGCCCAAGAGGATCGTCTCGGTCAGCGGGCCGGCCCGATCGATGAAATTCGAGACACAGATCTTCGGATCGCCCGCGGCCACCGCCCGGAACAACTCGTACATGTTGTTCAGATCATTATTGCCCTTGTTCTCGGCCGACTCGAAATCGACCTTGACCTTCTCGACCCCCTTCAACTCGTACTTTCCACAGTAGTCGTCGCTGCTGTAGAACGCTCCTTTTTCGCCGACGATCATCGCGCCGCTATTGGAAACATTCTCGATGCCCCACTTGCTGAACACTTCTTGGGGCGGCTTATTGCCCTTGCGGTCGTACCACCAGAACTTGAAGGCCGGCCGCTCGGGCGTTTCAGGGAACTCGAATTCGATGATCGAGCTGGCCGGGAAGCTGTCGTAATCGTGCCCGGTGGTCTTGGCGACAACGGAACTCGGATCGCGCAATCCGCAGGCGGCAAAGGGGACGGTTACCTGGTGGCAGGCCATATCGCCCAGCGCGCCGCTGCCGAAATCCCACCAGCCGCGCCACTGGAAGCTGTGATACAGCCCCGGCCAGTACTCCCGCTTGGGAGCGACGCCCAACCAATTCTGCCAATCGAGCCGCTCCAGCGCCCGCTCGACTTCCTTCTTTTTCGCTTCGACGATCCGCTCGGCTTGCTCCGGATTCTCCTTCTTGGCCTGCTCGGCGAACTTCTCCATGGTCATGCGGCGGTCGGGCCCCTGCGCCCAGACGGGCCGATTCGACCAAACGTAAACCTCCTTCACCGGACCGAGCACGCCCGACTGAAGCTGAGCGATCGCTTCTCGCGAGGAATCGAGCGCCGTGCCCTGGTTCCCCATTTGCGTGCAGACGCCGGTCTCTTTGGCAACCTTCGCCAGCAGGCGGGCCTCGTAGATCGTGCGGGTCAACGGCTTCTGCGTGTAGCAACTGATCCCCAGCCGCATGGCCTCGAGGGTCGCCGGGGCGTGCATGTGATCCGGCGTGCTGATCGTGGCGATTTGGATGTTCTTGCCGTGCTTGGCGAACAGTTCGCGGTAGTCGGTGAACTGTTCGGCCGTTTGGAAGCCTTCGGCCTTGCCCTTGCTTTCCAGTGTGCCCCGATCGACATCGCAGATGGCGATGACGTTCCCGAACTTGGAAGCATTGCTCGAATCGCTGCCACCTTTGCCGCCGACGCCGATGCAGGCGACGTTCGGCTTCTCATTGGGCGAGCGGCTCAGCGCCTGGCGACTGCCGGCGGCCACAAAATATCCGGCGCTTGCGACCGTGGCCGTCTTCAAAAACGTACGGCGGGTTGTCTTCGACATACTCTCTTTCCTTTCACTGGATGCCAGGGATTCAAAGGCGATCTCAACGACCTCAGAAATGCTCCGGGAGGAGGCGGCATGGCGGGCACTGCACCGCGAGCGCACCCTTTTGCGCTATGGGCAGTGAAGATACACCGGCCTTGCAGCCGCTGATCGGTCGGTGGCAATCAAGCCACGAACAGGTAGGTACGCAAGGGATTATAACGCAACCGCTTGCTAACTCGCAACAGGGGCGGCGGTCCCAGCCTCATACCACCTTTCTGAACCATGCAAGCATGGTCCACAACGGGGAGACCCAATTACTTGCTGCGGCCACGGTGGGACAGCTATGATGTTCTTGCCCCGTGGCTTACGTTGCACAACAGCCCAACGATCTCAGAGGTGTACTCATGTTCGATTCTGCCCGGACCAGCCGCCGTCGTTTTCTCCAGCAGTGTATCGCCGCCGGCGCGGTAGCGTCGGTTCCTCTGGCGCCGTCGCTGGGGCTGGCCGACGCCCGATCCTCCCAAGGGCTTCGGTTGGGCTCGTGCCTGCTCAGCCTCGAGGAAGCAAAGCAAATCGGGCTCGACGGCGCGGAGGTTCGCACCCAATTGGTCGGCGACAGCCTCGACGTTGCCGACCCCGCCGTCCTCCGGCGGTACCAGCAGGAAATGAAGCAGACGGGACTGCCGATCTCCTCGCTGATGCTCGGGATCTTGAACTCGTATCCTCTGGCCAGCGATCCCCGCGGGCCGGCTTGGTTGGAGCAGTCGATCGCTGCGGCCAAAGACCTCGGGGCCCGCGTGATCCTTGTCGCCTTCTTCGCCAAAGGAGACCTGTTGGCGGAGGATGGCACGCTTAAGAAGGACGACGTCGATATCGTCGTCGAGCGACTGAAGGTCGCCGCCCCGAAAGCGAAAGAGGCCGGCGTGATCCTGGGCATCGAGAACTACCTCTCGGCCCGGCAAAACGCCGAGATCCTCGACCGCGTCGGCAGTGACGCGGTGAAAGTCTATTACGATGTCGGCAACACGACCGTCAAGGGATACGACGTGCCGGCGGAAATCCGCTTTCTCAAGGACCGCATCGCCATGGTCCATTTCAAGGACAATCCGCATTACCTCGGTGAGGGCGAGGTTCGCTTCGCGGCGATTGCCGAGGCCATCCAAGACATCGGCTACCGCGGTTGGATCGTCCTGGAGACCACCAGCCCCTCCCGGGATAAGCTCGCCGACGCCCGCCGCAACGCCGCCTTCGTCCGCAAGCTGTTGGCAATGGCTGAGTAGCCCTAACAAAGCCGGGGGCGAGCGGTCGCCATCAGCCCGGCTGCTTCCGAGCAGCCGGGCTAATACATCGATATTGGCTCTGGACTCTCGTCTCTCAGGTCTCGACTTTTCCGGCCTTACCAGGCCCACTTCATGCTCATGGTCAGCCCGTGGTAGAACAGCGTGGCGCCGTTGTTCAACTGGGTGCAACCGTTGAGGTTGTAGTCGAGTTGATCGGGGGCCAGCGCAACGCCCGGAACCCACATCACGTCGTAGCCTAGTCCGACCAGACAGTGCGGCGCGAGCCGGTAGTTCGCCATCAATCCCAACTCGATCACGGCGGCCGCGCCCTCCTCGCCGTCCTTCCGAGACAGCGCGACAGCCGTCCCCATACCGTTGCCCGCGGCGTTGAGCCGATCGGCGAATATCCGGCTTTCCTGATCCGCAAAGTTCACAAACGGCGCCGCGCGGAACCGCCCGCCCCAACTCCACCGGCACTGGCGAAACTCGAAATCCGTTCCGAGTTGGAATCCCAGCAGGGTGTTGTCGGTGTCGATCCGGTAATCGCCGGCGACGGCGACGTTGTTTCCTCCGCCGGGAATGTCGATCTGGCCTTGGCTGCGCAGCGCGAAGCCGTCGTCGATGGCCAGCATCCGCAGGCCGATGACGTAGGAGATGAAGCAACCCGTCTGACATTGCCTCACCCAGCGTCCGTTGGGCTCGAGGACAAGGCGATCCGCCCTGGCGCGGGGACGGATCCAGTAGTTCAACTCGACGTTGTTGATTTCGTGGTCGTAATTCACCACGATCGAGTCAGCGCCGTTGAAGCCGACGATGTCCAACGGAAACGCGGTTCTCAGTTCACCGCCCCGAAATACGAGAGCGTCGTCGCTGGGTCGGCGGTAGTCAAC
Source organism: Rhodopirellula sp. (assembly GCA_012728855.1). GTDB lineage: Bacteria > Planctomycetota > Planctomycetia > Pirellulales > Thermoguttaceae > JABWBD01. The sequence continues at coordinate 11,818 of JAAYEH010000075.1, forward strand.
CCGCTCCGCACTGTTCACGCAGGCATCGAGATCCCATTGGTTCAACCCCCAGAAGCTGAATTCGATATAGCGGTCGTTGTCGGCGGCATCGTGGCCGAGATACCGGCCGAAAGTCGTGAAATAGCCCGGAGCGATATCGAAACTATCCGACTTCGTGGTCAGAGCCGTACGCGGCGCGATCGTGCCCGCCCGCTCGGCGAGCCTTTGATGGCCGGCCCGGGTTCGCGTCAGGACGCGAACACCCTCCTCCAGATACCAGCAGGGTGGGCAGCAACTGCCTTGACCGCAAATACTGCAGCAGCCGCTTGCCGCTTCACATGCCGGTGCTCCCGGAGGTGGCGGGCCCCACGGGTTGTCCGGATAGAGAGCCGACGGCTCGACGCCTCCTTCGATTGGCGCATCCAGGGCAGGCATCGCCTCTTGCCGCCCCATGTCCAATTGCCCCACCGCATAATCCGCCGCCGTCGCCCGGCTGCCGAGAAACAGGGCGCCGATAACGGCGGCTGTCGCGAGTAATGGTTTGCAGATTCTCAAAGGTATTGCCCTCCTCCTCTCGACAGACCTCATTCACAACGTCGAGCAACGGCGTACTGCGATCCGATAGCCCCATATTTGCGTAGATCGGCCAACCAGAGGCCGTAAAACAGGAATAGCCCCTAAAATCATCGGACAAAGCACATACGGCACGACCCGCATGGTCCGAAGAAGCAGAAAAAACACCTATCCATCCTATTCGCCTCATTTTCACGCGGGACTAAGAGCCTATCCCAAAACCGTCGGGGACTGGCTCATTTTGCGGAGTCTTCGGAGCAAAATGTGCCTGTCCCCTTCTCTTCGAGGTTTTGGGATAGGCTCTAAATACCCCCGCGTGTGGCAGGCAACGGTGTCGCAACGCCCACAGGAGCGTAGCCGCTCGCCTATGCCCCGCTTGTTTGGTAGACTTAGACTTTTGCACTTTCGCCCGAGCCTATTCCTGGGAAGTCCGGGGAGTTTCAGCAGAAGGAACGGTTTGATGGCCATCGACGCCTATTCCCCCTGTCCCGGTGGCACGGGCAAGAAAATCAAGTTTTGCTGCGGCGATCTGTTGAGCGATCTGCAGAAGATCGACCGGATGCTGGAAGGCGAGCAGTTCCAAGGGTGTCTGAACCATGTCGAGGCCCTGCTCAAGAAGACCCCCGACCGGGCGTGCTTGCTGGCCACCAGATCGATGCTACTCCGAGGGACCAATCAACCCGAGGCCGCCCAACAGGCAGCGAGAGATTTCCTGGAGAAGCACCCCGACAATCCGATCGCGCTTGCCGACGCGGCCAGCCTGGCGGCAGAGCAGGAGGACGGGCGGATTGCGATGGAACTGTTGCAGCGGGCTTTGAACGCAAGTGGAGAGAGCCTGGAAGCGAGGGTCTATGCGGCGATGGGCGACGTCGCTGAAGCCTTGGCCGCCGAGGGTGAAATCATGGCGGCCCTGCCTCTGCTGCACGCCCAGGCGCAATTGCAGCACGAGGATCCTCGCCCGAGGGAATTGGCTGCCGAGATTCAGCAATCGCCCAAGATCCCCGTGCTGCTCAAAGATCAGCGGTGGCTCCCCGATGCACCCGACGGCGTCCCCTGGAAGTCGAAATACGACAGCGCCGCCAATGCGGCACGACTTCTGCAGTGGTCGGTTTGCGAGCAACGGCTCAGCACACTGGTGGCCGAAGTCGGCGAGGAGCCGATCGTCTGGCGATCGCTGGCGACCGTGCGGGGATGGCTTGCCGATCGCGACGGGGCAATCGAAGCGCTGCGGAAATACGCCTCGCTCGACGTACCGCCGGACGATGCCGTCGAGGCGGAAGCCCTGGCCCGATTGCTGAGCGATGATCCGCTCGGCGATCTCGTCGATGTGCTGACAGTGACCTACGCCGTCAACGACGTAAGCCAATTGCAGACGGCGCTGACGCTCTCTCGGCAAATCGACACCGACCGGGTCGATCCCGCGGCCCTTGCCCAAGAGAATGAGCCGCCGCCAAGGGCAGTGTATCACATCCTTGATCGGGCGGTTGCGGAAACCACCGGGGAACCTCGTCTGCAAGACCTGCCCAACGATCTCTGTCTCGGCCTGCTTTTCGGCCGACAAACGGATCGCGAGGCCCGGCTCGAACTGATGATGGTTTCCACCGATGAACTCGACCAAATCAAGTCGATTGTCGCCAGCGCCGCCGGACAATATCTTGGCGACGAGATCAGCCGGGAACAGGTCGGCCGGAACTCGCGAACACGGAGAATGGGCACGCCGCGGTTGCGAATACCGCCCGACGCCAATCGGGCCGCCGCGCAAGAGATCATCCGGCAACACTTCGACGATGCCATGCTCCAGCAGTGGCCCCGGCTGCCACTGGGGTATCTCGATGGCAAGTCCCCGGAAGAGGCCGCCCGGCTTGATGACTACCGCATCAGGGTTTCCGCAGCGGTGATGGTGGTCGAATCGTGGTTCGAATCCCAGGAAGAGCGGTTCGACTTCGACCGACTCCGGGAGCGTCTCGGACTGCCGATCCCCCAGCCGATCGACCCCGAGCAGAAAGACTTGGAATCCGTGCCCTTGATCCGCTGGTCCCGCATCCAGGTCGATAAGCTTCCGGACGATCGACTCCTGAAGGTATTTCCCTTTGCCGTCGCCTACCATGCCGTCCAAGCCATCGAACACCTCGGCCGGGCGATCCTCGAGCGCCCCAGTCTGGAAGGCCGCCAGGAAAGGCTCCGCGTTTACGGTGTCCTCGCCTTTGCCCACGGGGCGACGGACCGCGGGCTGGAGTACATCGACCGTGGCCGAAAAGAGGCGGAGGCCGCGGGCCAGTCGTCGGCGTCGTGGGATCTTCAGGAGCTGCAATTCCGTTTCGCACGGCTGGAAGGCGAAGAGGCATCACGGCTGATGAGCCATATCGATAGCCGGCACGGCCGAGAGCCGGGCGTGCGCGAAGCGCTGGTGCGATTCCTGATGCAAATTGGTGTGATCGGGCCGGACGGGCAGCCCAGGGCAATGCCGCGCACGGCCGCCGCGCGCGATGCCGCGCCCGAGCCGGAACCGGGAAAACTTTGGACGCCCGAAAGCCAGCAGCCCGCGGGCGAGCAGCGAAAGCTCTGGGTGCCCGGCATGGACTGACGAGCGGTGGCGCAGCCGACCGGCAGGAAGTCGCTTCCCAGCAGCCCGGCTGCTACCATCAGGTAAGGTGATGGCGTAAGGCGAGCGGCAGAAATTCGTAGCCCGACTCTCCGAGTCGGGCCTGGCTTCGAAACCCCGACTCGGAGAGTCAGGCCACGTCCAAGTCGGGTAGGTTCTTTTCTGCCGCTCGCGTAACAGAAGGCGAGCAGCCGGGCTGCCGATTGGTAGCCTGGTTCCTGCCGCTGGCCCAAGAGGAGAATCATGATGACCTGCAGCTTTGAGAGCCTGTTGTATTCCTGCCGGCGGTTGGCGCCGATGATCCTGGCGATTTCGGCCTTGGGTGGGATTGGGCTGGCCGAAGAAACCTGCCCGCGACCCGTTCGGATGATCTTCGACACCGACATCGGCAATGACGTCGACGATGCGATGGCCTTGGCGGTGATCCATGCCCTTGCCGACCGTGGCGAGTGCGAGCTGCTGGCGGTCACCGTAACCAAGGACAATCGCTATGCCGCCCCCTGCACCGATCTGATCAATACCTTCTACGGCCGGCCGGACGTGCCCATCGGCACCGTCCGCGACGGCATGGCCCCTGAAGACGGCAAGTACATCCGGCACCTCGCCACGGCAACCGACGACGGCGAACTGCGTTATCCACACGACCTGAAGAGCGGGGCCGATGCGCCGGAGGCGGTCGGCCTGCTTCGGAAAACCCTTGCCGGCGAGCCGGACGGTTCCGTGGTGCTGGTACAGGTTGGATTCTCGACCAACCTTTCCCGGCTGCTGGACTCGAAGGCGGACGAACATTCCCCGCTGGACGGCAAATCGCTGGTGAAGCGGAAAGTGAATCTGCTCTCGATCATGGCCGGGGCGTTTACCGCGGAGTTGGCCGCAAAGCGGTTCTGCGAATACAACGTGAAGATCGACGTGCCCAATGCGCGAAAAGTGATCCACGACTGGCCCACGCCGGTCGTCTTCAGCGGCTGGGAAATTGGCCATGCGGTTCAGTACCCGCCTCGAAGCATCCAGGATGACTACGGCTACGTCGAGCACCATCCCATCGCCCACGCCTACGACTTGTACCGCGGCCGAACCAACGAGCAACCGACGTACGATCTAACGAGTGTGCTCTATGCCGTGCGGCCGGAGAGAGACTACTTCAACCTGTCGGCGCCCGGCCGAGTGATCGTTGAAGACGACGGGTTTGTCCGCTTCCAGCCCGAAGAAAACGGGCCGCACCGCTATCTGATCGCAACGCCCCAGCAGGTGATCCGCACGCGCGAAGCCCTGATGATGCTCACCAGCCAGCCACCGGCCCGTTCATCGGCTCGCCATGGGTCAGTCGTTCAAATTTCATTTGTCGCGGCCAAGCGGCATCCCGGCAGGATGAGGTCTGCCGCCGCGACAAATGAAATGTGAAGGAAGCCCGGCGAAATCGGTCTGAACGATCGCGTGGCTCGCGGCCGAGCTAAGGATCCGAGAATCACGCCGCGGGCTTCAACGTCATCGGTGCAAGCTGGCCGCAACGGTTCTTGTACCACTTTA
>JAAYEH010000076.1 GCA_012728855.1 Rhodopirellula sp.
GAGGCGCTGGAAACGACTACCTGCTTAAGGTTGGCACGACGGAAGTAACCGGAACAAGTGTGACGATCCCTGCCGGCCAGTCGTCGGTGGACGTGACGCTCGAGGTGATCAACGACACGACGGCGGAAGCGGCGGAAACGGCCGTGCTGACGGTCCAGTCGGGCACCGGTTACAGTGCCGGCACGCCGAGCAACGCCACGGTAACGATTGCCGACGATGAAACACCGGTTGTCACCGTCGCGGCGACCGACGCCGCGGCGGGGGAGCCGTCGAACAACGGCACATACCGAATCACGCGAACCGGTTCAACCACCGCCGCCTTGACCGTCACACTCGCCGTCAGCGGAACCGCCACGCGAGGCACCGGAAACGACTACCTGCTCAAGGTCGGCACGACGGAAGTGACCGGAGCGACGGTGACGATCCCCGCCGGCCAGGCGTCGGTGGACGTGACGCTGGAGGTGATCAACGACACTGTGACGGAGGCGGCGGAAACGGCCGTGCTGACCTTGCTGTCGGGCACGGGCTATACCGTCGGCACGCAGAGCAGCGCCACCGTGAATATCACCGACGAGGACGGCAACGGAAGCCTCTCCGGCTATGTCTATCTCGATTCCGACAACGACGGCGTCCGCGATCTCGACGCCGACGGCGCGCCGACGGAAATGGGGATGCCCGGGGTAACCATCAAGCTCCAGAAGAGGGATCCGCAGGACGGCCAGTACAAGGACATCACCGGCGTTGCGGCCGTGACGACCGGACCGGACGGGTTCTTCCTCTTCGATGACCTGCCGGCGGGGACGTATCAGATTCTCCAGACGCAGCCGGATCGCTACGTTGACGGCAAGGAAACCGTCGGCACCGCGGACGGCACGGCGCAAGACAATAAGTTCACCGAGATCGTGCTCGATGCGGGCGAGCACGGCGAGGACTACGGCTTCGCGGAGACGAAACTGAAATCGCAGTACCTCTCGATCCGCCTCTTCCTCAACTGCACGCCGTCCTCGCGGACCATTATCCGCAAGCACCTCGACGTAAAGGAAGTGGTCGTCCAAGGCACCTCGGGAGCCGATACGATCGCCTTCACCGCTGGGGCGACTTCGCATACGGTCACCGTCAACGGAAAGACCACGACGTACGCGGCCGACGAGGCGGACCTCTTCACGATCGACGCCGGTGGCGGTGAGGACAATGTTACCCTCAACGGCGCCGCGGGGGCCGACCTGGGGCGATCCCGGCGGGCGTGGGGAAGCCTCAAGGGCTCCAACTACATGGTCGAGGCGATCGGCGCCGAAACCCTGAAAATCGATGGCAAGGGAGGCACCAGCGACACGGCCTTGATCTACGACTCCCCGGCCAGCGACAGCCTCTCCGCCGCCGGCAACAAGACCACCATCGATTACGGCGACTACGTGGCCGATTTGGTCGCCTTTGAGAGGGTGCGAGCCATCTCCCAGTCCGGCGGAAACGATACGGCGGAGGAGCAGGCCATCGACTTCGTCCTCATGCTGGAAGGCGCCTGGGATTAATCGTAGCAGCCTGCCTGCTCCATGAAAGACCGTTCTTGCCATCGCGGTGGTCGCGAGTTCCTCCGCCTGCGTCGCCGGCTACACGCATTTGGCCGGCCCCGAGTCGGCGACGCCCCCGCCGGCCGCGCTCGCGGACACCGGCGATGCCGATGCGACGGAGACGGAAGTGCGCCGCGGACACCATCGAACCGCCTTCGATCGATCCGACTCCCGATCCGGCGGGCGAGGACGATCAGCCTACCGCGGGCAACGAACCTGCGCCTGGCGACGCGGTGAGTCCGACAGGTCCGCCGCTCAACGGTGACTCCGGCGGCCCCGGTTTTGGAGACCGAGGTTCCAGCGGCCGGGCGTCCTGTCGATGGGGCAGCAGACCCGGCAGATCCGGATGTCGAGGAGAATCCGCCGGACACGGAAGCACCCGTGCCGCAACCAGAGTTGGCATCGCCGGAGCAACTGGTTGCGCGAAATAGAGTGGAGCGTTTGTGGAAGGTGCGTGAGGAGCCTGATATCCTAGGCGTTGATCTCCCTCAGGATCAGGGCTTGGCGACGGGAGGGGCCGCCCCATCGATTCCGCCGCAAACCATACGCCTTGACTGCGGCCAACTCCCCATTCAAGATGGCAGCGGGCAACCGCCCGAACAACGGAACTTGACCATGCCCCGCCACCACCGGTAAGTACGGCAGTTGTTCATTCGCCGATCCTTAATCGCCACCTCCCAACAACCAAAGAGCTTGTCATGTCCGCCTTGGAAAGAATTGGCCTGATGGCCGTGGTGCTGTGTGTTGCATCGATCGCAAGTGTACCCGCATGTCAGGCCGAGGTCACCCCGGCCGACTATATTCGCTTGCTGGAAAAATGGATGCCCACGGCGCGGCAATGGACCCACGCGCCCGAGGGGCGCGAAGACCTGGCCTTCTACGCCACCGGCGGGCACGAGCATTGGGCCGTGCAGGCCCAATGCACGGCCTTCTCCGCCGTCGCCATCCTGGCCACGGCTCCGGAACTCGACGAACGGCTCGCCGGTGAAACCCGCGAGCAACTGCGGCAGCGAGCCCTGAAGATGCTTCGCTACGTGCTCCATACGCACAAGACGGGCGACCTCGTCTGCACCACCGGCCAGGGCTGGGGTTATAGCTGGATCAGCAACCTGGCCCTGGAACGCATGTCCCATGCCGTTACCGCCTTGAAGCCCTGGCTCACCGACGAAGATCGGCAACGCTTGCGCAATGTACTGCTGGGCGAATGCGATTTCTTGTTGGAAGGCTACAAGGTCGTCGGCGCGGTCGACGCGGCGACCGGAAAAAACAAACCCGAGAGCAACATTTGGAACGGCGCGGCCCTCTATCGTGCGGCCGTGGTCTATCCCGAATCGCCCCGCGCCGCCGAATATCGCCAGAAGGCCACGGCCCTCTTGTTGAACGGCATTTCCATCCCGTCCGACGCCGACGGCGACATGCTCTACAATGGGCGCACGCTCAGCCAGTGGCACGTCGGCCCCAACTTCACCGAACCGTTCGGCCTCAACCATCATGGCTACTTGAATCTGGGGTACATGGAAATCTGCCTGTCGAACGTGGCCATGCTTCACTTCTTCTGCCTGGCCAACGACCTGCCCATCCCGGCCGAACTCTATCACCACGTCGACAAGTTGTGGAAACTGACCAAAAGCCTGACCTTCAACGACGGGCGACTGTGGCGGATCGGCGGCGACACGCGGATGCGCTACTGTTATTGCCAGGACTATGCCTTGCCGGTATGGCCGATGATCGTCGATCACCTGGGCGACCCCGACGCGGCCAGGTTCGAGGAGGGATGGCTGAAGCTGGTAGCCAAGGAACAGGCCGGCAGCCCGCAGGGGGCTTTCCTCAGCGGACGGCTGGCGAGGCTGCGCGACGTCTCGCCCTTCTATTACTGCCGGCTGGAGGGCGATCGGGCGGGAAGCCTGTCGATGGGCGCGGCTTTTCGCCGCCTGCTGAGCCGGAAGAAACCGGCCGCCCCCACCGCGCAACTGCAGGGCTGGTCGGACGAATTTCACGGCGCGGCCATGGTCCAAGGTTCACGCCGCCGGGCCAGTTGGGTGTGGAAGTCGGCCCAGCGTCCCTGCGGCACCGTGGTTCCCGCCGATCGCTCCGACATGGTCGAATGGCAGTGGAATCTGGCCGGTCTGATCCAGGGCACCGGATGCAATTTCCAGGCAGAGCCGAAGAAGGATCACGTCCTGCACTCCTTCGACGGCGGATTTGCCACCTGTGGCAGCTATCAGTGGACCGCCTCGACCAATCCCGGCGAGGGCTCCGCGCCGGAAGACGTGGCCCTGGCCCGCACGGCCATGGTGGCCTTGCCCGATGATGCCACGGCCGTGATCCTGCAGCGAGCCGAAGCCAGCCGGCCGGTCTACATCAATCGGATCCTCGGGCTGAACTACCAGGTGCCCAACGATGTGTTCAACGACTCCATCCGCCAATATCGCTTCGGCGGCCGGGAACACACGATTGCCGGGGCCGGCGGCCGAGAGACGCCGCGCCGCGAGTTGCTCGACTGCGGGGCGACGGTCAGCGTGGCTGGGCGGGTCCATGTGGGCCTGGTCTATGGCGCGCCGGGCCTGGGGTTGTTCCGTCCGGGCCAGCGCAACGCCACCATGGGGCACAACATTCCCATGGCCTACAGCGGCGACGGTGCGAGCCTCTATTGCGACGTGATCGCCGCCGGGGCCTGCGACCAGCAGCGATTTTACCGGGCTCAAGAGCGGCTGTACGATGCCGGCGTGGTGCTCGGCGTCGACTTTGAGCCCCAAGCCCGGTCTCACGGCGAGCCCAACGGCTCGATCAAGGTCGTCGATGTGACCGCTGCCGACAAGCGGCGCTACCTGGTGGCGGCCAATCTCGACACCAAGGCCGGCCGGGTGGTCGTGCCCGTGGCGGACAGCTTTACCGTCCTCTGCGGACAAAAGGTCATCGCTCAGCCAGACGGCATACAGCTTGAACTGACGGCCAACGAGGTGGTCGTCTTGAGGCTCAAGGACGCCAACTGATTCGCGAACCGGCGGCCGGGAGCCAGGCCCCTTCACAAGCAGCTTTGCCGAAATCCCAGAACCTCCGCTCCTTGACGGACGCAACAGTGCATGATCGTACCATGTCGTTCTCAATTTGGAACTGCCACGCTAGACAGCCTCGTCATTACCGGCCGGAAGTCCCATGCCCGGATTCGTGCCGATCTTCAGAGCGTCATCGATCAGTTCTTCGTCTCCGGCGCGAGGGTCGATCTCACCTGTGGCATTCGGCAAGAGCATCCGTTTTTTGAAATCAGCTTTTCGGATCTGCTCGCCGATTACGGCTCGACATTGCCTGTCCCCGTTTCCGGATAGCCTTTCAGGCCAACTCCGCCACGGACCGGTCGGCCACGATCAAGGGACAGTCGCTCAGCGGAACGCCGGGGATTCTCCAGCGCTCCCGGGATCGAACCGACTGCGGCAGCCGATGTACACAGGCCGTGAGCGGATCGATCATCACCGGCACGTCCATCGCAGCGCCCGCTGCCTCAGGAATCGCCAGGTCGGCGGTCCGCAGGTGCAGTTCCTTGCGCAAGTCGGCGGGCAGCCAGTAGACGTACAGCGGCCGGTCCCGGCGCACGAAGGCCACTTTCAGCAGCGCCGACGGATCCAGCGGTTGCCCGTCGGCGCTCGAGACCTCCAGCGGCCGGTCGGCCCATTGTGTTTCGGCGTCGAACAACGCACACAGGCACTGATAGACGAAATAGGCTGGCTTGGGTGTGTAGTCACTGCGCCGCAAGAGGCCCTTCGGGTTCAGCCGATCCTGGCCACCCGGCGTACCGTCCGCGTTGGGATAGAGCATGTCGACCATTTGGAAGTACGAGGTCATTTCGATCCGCAAGCGCAGATCGAACAGCGTACGGCGAGCGACCCAGCGGGCCTGGAGCGCCTCGGTCCAGTTGTACTGAGACAATCCGCCCACCCCGCCCACCTGCGAAGGGCAGCCACTTTCGCCCTGCCACAGCGGCAAGTCGAGCTGGTGCCGGGCGAGCACGTCGCGGACAGCGGCCATCGACGCCTCGTACCGGTCCTCCGGCGACGGGCGATACCAGTGGTACGATACCTTGTCGATCAGCTTGCCCAATCCGCGATCGAAGCATTCGGCGAAATACTCCATACCCCAAACCGTCGGGCCAAGAATCAGCGCCCCGGGCACCGCCTGGCGGATGACGGGGGCCGTCATTGCGACGAACTCGACGTACTCGGCCGGATTCGCAGGGCGCGGCTTCCAGAAGTTCTTATGGTTCGGCTCGTTCCAGATCTCCCAGTGCTTGACGCGGCCGCGAAAGTGCTCGGCCAGGGCTCGCACGAAACGCAGCCAGGCCGCGTGGGCTTCGTCGCTCCACAACGGAACCCAGCCCACCGCGAAATCGTTGTCCGCTTCCGGCGTGTAAAGACGGTTGCCGTAGCCCAGGTTGAACCAGGGCTGAATGCCGATGGATCGCAAGCGGTCGACGATCGCGTCGAGCCAGGCGAAGTCGTATTGCCCCTGGGCCCGCTCGCAACGGGCCCAGCCGGTCTGCACGCGGGCCCACTTGGCGCCAAGCTGAGCCATGAACGGATAGCACGGCTCCGGATCGAACATCTGACGATCGAGGCACTCGAACCCGACGCCCAGCGGCGAGGCGGCAATCGCGGCCGACGCCCGCGGACGAACCTTGCCGATCACCTCCATAAAAGCCGAGTCCCCCGCCCGGACCGACCTCGACACGGCGCCCGCGGCCAAAGCAAGCGAGCCTTGCAAGAACGTACGTCGACGGATACCGTTCATGGTGCTCACCCTTTCGGCTGCCCTCTTTCGTACCGTTTCACAACCGTTTTAGGGTTCATCCGGCGGAAGCGTACCGGTGGGACGATTGCCTCACAAAACCAAGGAACGCAAGGAGTACCGGTGCCTCTTCTCTGTCCGGGTGTTTCCATTCGTTGAAATCGCGCTTTGCAGCGCAGAC
>JAAYEH010000077.1 GCA_012728855.1 Rhodopirellula sp.
CATTCAGAAAGAGAATGCCGTCGGCCGGCGGTTCGTCGTTGTCCCAAGCCGAACCATCCGACGCGCCGGCCAGCAACGGTGGAGGCGTTTCCTGCTCCGTGACGAGTTGCGCGGGAAGCTGGATGGTTCCGACCGGGACGCTGAATCCAAGCTGCTTGGTCACCCACTTGCCGGAAACAATCCAATGGAAGAAGCTCTTCACACCTGATATGACCTGGAAGACCTTTCCGCGGCCTTCCGCAGAGAGCGTGATGGGGATGCTTTCGCCGAGATCCCCGGACGCCTTCAAACCGATGATTGCCCCCGCCACGGTCACCCCGGCGATCTTCGCGGATCCACTTCCAGAAGCCAAGAAGGTGAAGTCGGGGTCGGCGTCCACGTCGAGCGTGGTGTGGATGTTCAGATCGCCGCGGTAGCCGTTGCCCAGCCATGTCAGATTGGTTAAGCCGGCGAAGTCGAGATCGAACTCACCCGTCGACTTCACCCACCCGGCAGCATCGATCTTCATGACTCCGAAGACATTCGCCGACACATCGGGAATATCGATCGTCCAGGCATGATCGTCGACGTCGATGGTCACCTGGCCGCTGAGCGTGAATGCTCCCAGCAGCCGCATGTCGCCTTTGACGTCCAAGAAGAACGAGTGGGCGCGGATGCTCGTCGGATCCCCGTTGGCGTCGACGCAGGAAACCTCCTTGTAGAGGATGTTGCCGCCGCTGGTGACCGGAGCCTCATAGCGGCTTACGTTGCCAGCGGTCGTGTTGATCTGGAGCCGCCCATCGACGTTGACGTCCAGGATCCCGAGGAGATTGAGATCCAGAGCGACCTTTGCGTTGACGACCACACCGGTGTCGTAGACGCCAACGTAGGCATCGACATCCACATTCAACCTATTGCCGAGATGCAGCTCCCCGTCGAGGTAGAAGCGAAGCTTGTTGTCGACATACGTGACGGAGGCGGTTCCTCCTCCATCGGCGAATCCGGGAAAGTCGAAGCTGGCATCGACGGCGACACCGAAGCTCCCGCGCGGAACGAGGATGCTTCTTCCGTCGCGATCAAAACTCCAGTCCGAACCAGTGGTGTTAACCTCGAACACACCGTGGGCATCGGCGAGCTTCAATCCGAGCTGGTCGCTTCCCAACTGGCCGTCGACCGCGCACCACGCGCGCGTCCCCGAAGCATCGGCGATGAAAACACCGCCCGCGGACAACGACCCGATCAGACCAAGCGACAAGCTTGCCGACGCGTCCAGGAAGAACTGCTCCTGGCTGACCTCCATCCAGAAGTCCCCCTGCATCCCAAAGCCTCCCCCGACGGTCAACTCGCCCTCCGCGCGGACCACCACGTAGACGCCGGCAGCGCCGATCTGGCCATTCTGTTGCGGCGGGCCGGCGGGCACGGCATAGCTCCTTCCGTTCGGGCCGCCAAGCGAATCCAACGCCTCGTCCGGAAGATAGTCGAGCATTTCCTCCGGCAGTTCCACCGACTGTTCCTTTCCCGTGACGTTGAGAGTCACGTGCGCCTTGCTCTCGAAGTCCAGGACAGGCCCCAACTCGAATGACTGCGTGACGGCCACATCCGCGGCGAACCCATCGTCGTTGACGATCAGCACGCCTTGCGCCTCGGCATGGAAGCCGACTCCGGAAGGGCCGAGCCGGATTTCGCCGGCAGCAAATGCCTCGATACCTTCACGGCTGACGTCGAGGAGAAGGGCGCCATCGACATGCGCCAACTCCCGTCCCAGTTTGCCGCCGTTGAGCAGCGGCGGCACGTGCAGAGCGGCGATTCCCGCGGCCTCGATGCGGAACATCTCCGGCCCAAGTTCGAATGTGCGCGTCAGGTCGCCGCCGTCCTTGGCCTGGCCTGCCAAGGTCAGCGTCTCACTCCTCTCCACGTTAGTCGTGTTCACCTCCAGCAGGCAATAGGCATCCAGGACGATTCCCAGGCTCTCCAGCTTCTTGAAGTTGGTGTCGATCCGCAGCGCACCCCACATCCCCGCCTTACCCTGGTCGGGATCCTCGAATACGAACCTGCCGGCCGAGGCGCCGACCGTGCCCAGGTAGACCAAATCGATCTGCCCGTGCATGTCCACCGTCACGCGCGTGCCCAGGCCTCCCATCTCGGCCCGCACGCTCACCCCGCCGCTGATGCCCAGCAACCGCCGGTCCGCGCTTCCCGCAAACAACTCGATCGAACCGCCGACGTCGATCGACAGGGTTGCCGCCGTCCGCGTTGCCAGGAACGCCTGCTCACCGGCGCTGCCGGGGTTGCCGGCCGTGTCCGTCCACGATCCGGCCGCGTACTTCACGATGACGGGCCCGGCCGGCAACATGCCGGAGAACCCGTACCGATAGGTGTTGCCGGAGAGCTGTTCCGGCTTCCCGACCACATGGACGCCATGGATCGGGATCTCCTGGCCCTGGTCGTCCTTCGTCCAAAGCGTGATTTCCGCCCCCTGGTCCGTGATGCTGTCCACGTTAAGGCCCACGCCGAGCGGATCGGCGAATGTGACGTCCAGATAGCCCTCTTGATTGACCTGCTCCAGCGACACCCGCGAGCCGGCCAACGGATAGGCCAAACCGGCCGTCAACTCGACGATCGTCAAGACCTCGGTGTGAGCGAGCGAGGCATATCCGGCCGAATCCTGGACGGCTCCTGCCGCAAACGCGAGCTTTATTTCCCCGGGTTGAAGACTGCCAGAGAACGTGTAGCGGTAAACTCCGTCCCCAAGGGACGTCGGGTTCCCGACAGTGACGCCTTGGGGGACGGCGCTGCCCGACAGAATGAATTGCGGCACAATATTTTCGTCGAGCGTATTGCCCCACGTCGGCCGGAACTTCAAGTCGACGGACGACAGGGCGACCCCGGCCATGCGCGCCTGCGGCGCGAGGAGTTCGACCGCCGGGCCCTGAACCACCAACGTCTCCTCCTCCCCAAGGTTGGCAGTCCCTGCCGTGTCTTGGAAGCTCCCCTCGGTGAACGCAACCGTCACTTCGCCGGGCGTGAAATTGCCGCTGAAGTAATAGCGGAACGTCTGGGCGTCGAGATGCTCGGTCTGACCGTCGTTGATTGCGGCGGTTCCCTTCCCGTGGCCGGACAGCGTGAACTCCGCTGCGGGATCGAGAATCGAGCCGGCGTCGATCGCCGCCAAGTAGGTCGGAGAAAACCGGACGTCGAAGTAGCCGGTGTCGTTTAACTTCTGGACATCCTGGGAACGTACGAGCAGGTCGGCCGTCGCGCCGGTGACCGTAAACGTCTCGACAGGGACGATCCCGCTACGATTGCCGGCCTTGTCCCGAAAGCCGTCGGGCAGGAACTGCACTTCGACCAACCCCAACCCGAACTGGCCGGTGACGGGGTAGATGTAGGTGTTTGCATCCTCGGCGGCCACGGTCGGCTGGCCGAGCTGCGAGGTTCCCGCTCCGGGGCCCGCGAGGGTGAACTCCGCTGCAAGATCGAGAATCGAGCCGGGATCCAATTCGCTGCCCGTGACGGGCTGGAAACGAACGGTGATATGGCCACTCTGGTTCAGGGCCCTTTGGTCGATCTGCCCGCCGTTCTTTGGCCCGGCCAGTTGAGCAGCCGGCTCCGTCACCTGAAACGTCTCTGTATCCGCTGCGTTCGTCCGCCGGGTGCCGTCAAAGACGCTGTCGAAACTGCCGGGCAGGAACTCCACCGTGTACTCGCCCGGCACGAGGTTGACGGCTTGCGGCAAGGCGTAGCGGAACTTGTTCGCCGCGGCAAAGCCCTCGGGTTGCGTGGGCACGCCGGTGAGGTCAAGCAACGTGCCGCCGGGCAACCGCAGTCGGAATTCCGCGCCCCCGTCCAGAATGCTTGAGGGATCGATCTCGGCGCCACCCTTGGCTACGTAGGCCACGTCGAGGTAGCCGCGGCCCTTGAGCGTTTGCAGGCCGATCTCGCCGCCCGCTCCAGGCGACGCCAGGTTGGCCACCGGCAACAGCGACGTGTCGTGGGCCTGGCCCGGGACCACCTCGAACGGCTCGCCCATATCATCCAGGAATTCCATCCGGAACTTGCCCTGGATGACCATCAGCTTGAGTTGATCGGGGACGTCGGCCAGGAAGAGGATGGTGGCATTGCCTGAGGCGACTTGCGACAGGTCGGCATACAGCCGGGCCGTGGTGCTCAGGGCGCTGTTGAAGAAGTTCAGCGTCCCCGCAGCCATGAACTTGCCGTCGGTGCTGATTTTCATCTGCACGTCGCCGCTGAACGTGTATCGCGAAGCGTACTGGGAGTACAACGTGCAGCCCGCCGTGATCAGCATGGGCTCGGTGAAGGCCGCCAGGAAGCCGGCCTGGTTCGGGTGGTTCTGGATCTGCCGGTACTGCGCCACGACCTGGGCCTGGACGGAGTCGAGCCAGTCCGCCGGGTCGATGTCCGTCGAGACGGCGAACTCCGGGTCGCGGAGGTCGTCCGTCTCGGTGATCGACGGCAGCGTCTTGAAGAACTCGACGCCCGCCACGAAGTCGTTGATTGTCAGCCCGCTGACCGGCTCCAGCAGGATGCCCGTCGGCGTGGCCGCCGTGATCAACACGCCCAGCGGGCCGAGTTCCGAGAGGGCCAGACGGATTGACATGCCGCCCACGCCGGGCATCTCGAAGCCCCCTTCCAGGCCGACGAAGAACACGCGGTCGGCCACACCGGGCTTGTCGCCGTCCAGGACGTTGCCCTGGTTGTCGAACGCCAGGATGCCGCCCAAGAGCGAGCCCTTGACTTCCCCGCCGAACAGCTTGCCTTCCACGCCGACGGTCATGGACTCCAACCTGGTGATTGGGAACTTGCCATCCATGAGCAGCCCTACGTCGATCACCAGCCCCTCGATCGCCCCGCTGACCTTCACCGGCAGGTTGTACAAGCCGGTCACCGCCGCGGACACCGTGATTTGGAAGTCCGCAGGATCTGCACTGATGTTGCGCCACTTGGCGCCCACGGAGGTGATGCGAATCGGCAACCAGGACGGCCACTTGAAGGCTTTGGAGTCTGCCCTGTCGCGGTTGAACGACACGCCGAAGCCGGGCTTGGTATCGAACGAGCCGTTGCCCAGGAAGGCGAAGTTCCGCATCTCACCGGCAAGGTCCAGCGGCCCGGCCTTCAGGTGCGCGCCCAGCGACGCCAGCGACACGGCTTCGTCCGTCGGCCCCGCGCCCGTGTCGATCAGAATGTCCGAGCCGGTAACGGTCAGGTAGCTGCCGAACTTGAGTTCGAACTGGTCGGCCTGGAACTCGAATCCATCCACGCGCCCGTCGGTAAACGTCAGCTCGCACCGCACGGCCTCGTTATCCGCGTCCGTGCCGTCCTGAATGGTGGCGGATAATGTCTTTCCAGGGAACAGCTTGGCTCCGCCGGCGGCGATGAAGATCTCTCCGTTGAAATCGACCTCCTGGCCGAATGTGACACCGAAGTCCGCCACGCCGACGCCCACGCCCGTCAACTCCAGGATGCCTTCCAAGTCAACCGCTACGTCCGTCGTGAGTCCCGCCGCGCCCAGGTTGAAACCGTTGTTCCGCACACGGAGCCCTGGAATGGTGGTGCCGTCCTGGCGCGTGTACGGTCCGATGAAGCCCGTGGCGCCGACCTTGGGAACCTCGATGGAGGCTGAATCCACCGTGATGATCTCTTTGCCAACGGTGTCGTCCTGCGGGTCGTAGCTCACCTGGATGCCGGCCGCCGTGACGCCCAGCACATCGGGCACGGTGGCTTCCAATTGCTCCACCTGGAAGCCAAACGCTCCCGTCAGGTTGTCCCAGGAGCCGGCGACGTAATCCGCACCGACTTCAAACGTGCCCAGCACATCGGTCAGTTGGACCGATATGCCGGACGACGCCTGTTGGGCTTTGTTGCCGAAATCCAACAACGCCTCGCCTGCCCCGATGCCGAGCGTGATCGCCAGGTGCCCGCCCCCCTTGTACTGGAAATCCTCGATCCCGATGTGCGGCCCTTTGATCGTTAGCGGGTTGGCGCTCATCTCACCGGCGCCGGTTGCCCCGCCATCGCGGATCGCGATCGCGAAGGTCTGCTTCGGACTGCCGTTTGCCCAACTCCCCGCTTCAAACGCCAGTTCGACGTTGGGTTCGTCTCCGTTGCCCGCCACGAACAGATCGACCTCGTTGTCGGCATCCTTGTCGCGCAGGTAGTAGCGGAACGTATCCCCGGCGAGCCACTCGACGTGATCCACTTCAGCGTCTGCCACGCCGGTGCCCCCAAGGGTGAAGTCGGAGACGTCGATCAAGCTATCATCCCAAACCGTACCTTGGGGGGCAAAGTAGGTCACATCGATGTACTTGCGGCGGTTGAGCACGCTGGCATCGACGCTCAGCCCCGGCAAACTTGTCAGCTCTATCGCGAATTCGTCGGCGGCTCCTCCCGAACCACCACTTTCCGAGGATCCGAAACGCGGCAGAACCCCGCCGACGTCGAACGTCGCACCGAACGCGGTGACGCTGTTCAATCCCATGTCCAGCAGGCGGAAACCGTCGCTGCCACCGATGCTGAACCTCGCGCCGCCGCCGATTGTGAACAACTCTTCGTCGTGCGGCTTGACGGTAAGGACCAGTTCTGGGATATCGACCAAGACCGCCCCTCCGCGGGTCTTGGTCGCAATCAGTTCACCCCCCAACGCGAACGCACCGTCAACTTCCATCGCGACGATGCCACGGATGACTTGCACCTGGGCGGGTGTGTCGAACCGAACCGGCACGCCGCTCACCACTTCGTCGACCGTCTGTCCCGTCTTGTTCACCTCGACCGCGACTGCCCCTGAGATCGACAAGCCGTCGAGGCCCGCCAGCGCCACGCTGCCCGAGGCCGTCAAGGCGAAAGAACTCGGAACTCCCGGCGGCGTGAGCACCAACACACCCAAGTTGGCGCCGCGGACTTCCAGCCCCACGTCGTCCGTCGTGTCCGGTGTTTCGAGGCCCGTGCCCAGAAAAGTGTTGATGTCGGCAGCGCCGATCAGCAGCTTGCTGCCATCGGCCGCCTTCTCGAGCGTGAACTCTCCCGACAAATCCGCGAAACCCGGCACGGAGATGCTGCCGGCGAAGGTGAAAGTCTGGGTGTCGGTACCGATGTCGTTGAGAAATTCGCCCAACTCGTCCTTCTGATCATCCGACTCCGGCTCGTATCGCAACCCGCCCGGAAACTCCACCAACTCCAATTGCAGGATCTTGCCGCCGGAAGGGTTGTCGACAACGTTGATGTCGAGGTAACCCACCGTCGCTTCCTCGACGTCGAATTGGACCCACAGGCCCGGCGCGGAATCAAACTCTCCGTTGATCTCGGCGGCCGTGAGAATATCGAAGGTCTGGCCAGGTTCGGGCACGAAGTCGTTGATCAGAACGACTTCGAGTGTTCCGCCCAGCGTGGCGATTCCGGTCACATGGATCTGGTCGTAGTCCGGAGCATCTGGGTCCGTCCCGCCGATCTCCATGCGGATGGTTCCAACCGTGTCAGATGCCGGCGGAGGGGTATAGCCATCGTCGATGGTGTCGCCATCGGATGTGGCAATCGTCAAATTCCCGTTGATGCTGATGACCCCGGGGGAGTTGCCGGGGCTCAGCACTCCCCGATTGACGACGTCGCCAAGGATGGCTCGGTTGCCGGACAAGATCTCACCGGGGCCGACAATCAAGGCGTCAGGAATATCATGCGGAATGCCGAACTCGAGCGGCCATTCCGCCGAAAGAAGCAGTCTGCTCTCCAGCGGTTCGATCACCAGCGGCCTGCCCAGCGGCAGCCATCCGCTCGCAATCGCCCCATATCGAACCCTCCGAATCGCTCGCCTGCGCCGATTTCTCGTCCTCATAATGCCACCCCCGCGACAGTATGTTCGCCTGTGCGCAGACCTGAAGCGATCGAATCGCGACAGTCTCTCTCCTGCAGAGGCACAAGGGGTTCGCCCTTCGGCACTCCTTGTCGAGGAGCGGACGATATTCAAAGGCGACTCAGGTTCCGGGCCGCATGATACGCAAGCTAATAGGCGGCGTGATTCCGTAACCGAAAAAAGTTCCCAAAGAATTCAGCCCGGGAATAAGGGGCCAAAAGAAACGCGAGGTATTTGGATGCGCCGCGCTCCAACCAAAGGCGAATCGCGAGTGCTCTGCCGAAGGACATTGCATTGCCTCACGACCGATGCGGGATAAGGTTGGCAGAGAGAGAATTCCAGAATTACTAGGCGTCAGCCTAAGACTTGCCAGCAGAGAGGACAATGCCCTGCCACCGCGGTTTGAGAAGAATATCCCGCGAATGCATTCCGAAGGGCCTGTTGATACCCCGTCAATAGAACCAAACAGAACAATTGCCGCCGACAAGATGTCTCGAGCTGAGGCGACGATACCGGAGGTCGACCGCGTAAACACCGCGGGCGTTGCCGTCGCTGTCCGCCTGCAGCGCCCCTTGGCCGTTCGGCTGGAGAATCGCGTCGCAGTTTTCTCGGCCGACATTCCACGGCGGCATTCCTGGTCTTGCAGTCTCGCCGGTCCTGCCCGTCTGATCGACTTCCACCTCGCTCCCTTTCACCCTTACTTCAATGCGGCCAACGATATGTGGGAAGTCTACGCGGCGCCGACCGAATTGGTGACCAACGGCAAGGCCGCCGTCGTCAATCTGCCCGTTTTCCTATGCCCTTCCGGCCGACATGGAAAAAAGACTCCCGACCCCCTTACGCTCCACACCCGGATAGCTGCGACACTTGTTTCTTCGCTGCTCCTGAGAATCGCCTTGCTGACGGGGCTGTTGGCGGCGATCGGCACGAGGGCATCGGCCTTCGAAGAGAAACGTTTCGACCTCCGGGACTCCCAGTTCGACAATGCCGCGTTGAGGCTCGCTCCCGCGGGAACCTCGCGCCTGGTCGTTCCGGAAGCCGACGGCCTGCGGATGATGATCCCGGCGGCCGCCCGCGTGGACGAAGTGGGCATTCAGCCGAGGGTGGGTCTCCGCGGCGACTTTGAGATTATCGTCACGTATGAAATCATCAAGATCGCTCCTCCCAAGAGCGGCTACGGCTGCGGCCCCCGAATATACATCAGCACGGCCACCGAGGACGAACAGGCGGCGACGATCTCGCGGATGAAGCGGGTTAAGGAAGGCGACTCCTTCTGTGCCCACAGCGCGCGGTATGTCGCGGCGGAACAGGGCGAGAGGCAGCGCCAGCACGTGATCCACATCGCGCCGGCGGCCGCCGGCACCGGAAGGCTCTGCTTGCGCCGCACCGGCAAGGATCTCCACTGGCTGGCGGACGACGCCGAACGCGACGTGCTTATCGAACGCCACACGGCCCCGTTTACCGATGCGGATGTCTCGTACGTGCAGATCTCGCTCCACCGGGGCGGCGCCAAGACGGCGGCCGATGCCCGCTGGAAAGAGGTCATCCTCCGCGCGGACGAATTTGTCGGCGGGCGGGATGCCAACTCAGGTGGCTGGCTGCTGGCGCTGGGCGGCCTGCTGGCGGGCGCCGTCGTGGCGATTGGGGTGTGGTATTATCGACGAGCGAGGTGAGCGGTCACGAGCGATCCGCTCGCCCGACCAGGAGCTTTCGTCTCACTGCGGCAACTTGGCCAGGTACTGATACGTAAATCCGTCAACGGCAAACCACGCTCATCAAAAACACGAACAAGCCAACCGCCACATCAGGCCGGCGTGGCAGACTGCGCTTCGCTGCGCAGCCGGCGGCGCAGTTTCATCTCCTCCACCCACGAGTAGATGCACGGCACGATGAACAGCGTGATCAAGGAGATGGCCATGCCGCCCACCGAGGGAATGGCCATCGGCTGCATGATATCGCTGCCGCGGCCCTGCACCCAAAAGACCGGCATGAGGCCGAGCACGGTCGTGGCCGTGGTCATCAGGCACGGGCGGATCCGCTTCATGCCGGCCTCCACCACGATCTCGCGGACCTCCTGGATCGATTGCGGCACGCGCTCATCGAACAATTGCGTCAGGTACGTGGCCATCACCACGCCGTCGTCCTCGGCCACGCCGAACAGGGCGATGAACCCGACCCACACCGCCACGCTCAGGTTGAACCCGTAGAACAAGAGCATCAAGAACCCGCCCGATGCGGAAACAAAAACGCCGGCGAACACCAGCAAGGCCACCCACCAGCGGTTGAAACCCATGTAGAGCAGCACGAAGTCCAACAAGAGACAGATGGGAATGAGCAGTTTGAGCCGGTTCATCGCCCGCACCTGGTTCTCATACTGTCCGGCCCATTGGAGATAGTAGCCCTTGGGAAGCCGGAACTCGCCGCTACGGATTTTGGCGGCGACCAGGGCCTGGGCGTCTTCCACGACGCTCACCTCGTCGCGGTCGCGGGTGTTCATGGTCACATAGCCCACCAGCAGCGTGTTTTCGCTCTTGATCTCCTGGGGACCGAGCGTGTAGTGGACCTCGGCTACCTGATTGATGGGGATATGGGCGCCGTCGGCCGCCGGCACGAGCACCCGCTGGAGTTCCTCGAGGTTATCGCGGAGTTCGCGCGGGTAGCGGACGCGGATCGGGTAGCGCTCGCGCCCTTCCACCGACGTCGTGAGGTTCTCGCCGCCGATGGCGATCTCGATCACGTCCTGCACGTCGCGGATGCTCACGCCGTAGCGGGCGAGCTTCTCGCGGTCGATGCGGTACTCCAGGTAGGGCTTGCCCACGATCCGGTCCGCCACCACATCGGTGGCGCCGGGGACTTCTTTGAGGATCTTCTCCAATTCGAGCCCGACCTGCTCGATCTCACCCAGATCGGAACCAAAAATCTTCACGCCCATCATCGCCCGGAAGCCGCTCTGGAGCATGACGATGCGTGTCTGGATCGGTTGCAGCCAGCTCGGCAGCACGCCGGGGATGTCGGTCTTTTTTCGCAACTCCGCCAGGATCTCGTCCTTAGTGATAGTCCGCTCTTGGGGCCAGATCCAGCGCAGCGGCGGTCTGGTCCACTCCGGCCAGCCGTCGTAGAACCGCTGGACCTTGACCGTCCGCCACTGGTCCTCCGGCTTCAACAGCACGATCGTCTCGATCATGCCGATGGGAGCCGGGTCGAGCGCCGATTCCACCCGGCCCGCCTTGCCCACCACGCTCTGGACCTCCGGCACGGTCCGCATCGCCATATTCTGCTGCGACATCGACTCGACTACCGCGGAGAGCGACCCCGCGGGCACGAGCGACGGCATATAGAGGAACGAACCTTCGTCCAGCGGCGGCATGAACTCGCGGCCCAATCCCGGCAGCTTGTGCTTCATCCAGCTCCACGGCTTCCAGTGGTTCACGTTCACTCCAACCTGGGCCAACCCGGCCTCCACGGGCCAGGTCGCCTTACCCCAGCCAAACCAGATGGTAAATCCCATGAGCACCAGGGCCGCCGGTATGCTGAGGAAAGTACGCTTGTTGCGGAGAACCCAGCGGAGAGTCGGCACGTAGACCCGCAGGATGCCGCGCGAAACCACGTTCTCTTCCAGCGGCAGGAGCCGCTCGCGGCCCATGCGGTAGACCAACAGGACGGTCATGACCCCAATTGCCCCGGCAACGATCCAACCGCGGAAGGCCGGCGCCGACGAATCGAAGAAGAACGTGCGGAAAGCCAGGCCGGCAATGAACGTCATCAGCCCGCCGGCCGCCAACCCGACCAGCAGGCTTCTCTGCCGGTTCCATCGGATAGGCTTCAGAAGGTAATAGCTCAGCAGCGGCACCACCGTAATGGAAAGGATGGCGGATGCGGCGATGGCAAAGGTCTTGGTGTAGGCCAGCGGCGCGAAGAGCTTTCCTTCCTGGCCGGTCAGGGCGAAGACGGGGATGAAGGAAATGACGGTGTTCGACACGGCAACGACAATCGCTGTACCTACCTCGAAAGCGCCCTCCTCGACGCACTGGTAATAGCTTTTCGAGCCGTCGTTTTTCGCGACGTGGCGGTAGATGTTCTCCGTCATGATCAGGCCCATGTCGGCCACGTCGCCGATAGCGATGGCCAGGCCGGCCAGCGACATGATGTTGGAGTCGACGCCCAGCAGGTACATCGCCAGAAAAGACATTCCCATCGACAAGGGGAGCGTGCTCACGATTGCCAGCGAGCTTCGCAGGTGCAGAAGGAACACGAAGACGACCAGCGCCCCTACGATCAATTCCTGGGTGAGGGCCTCTTTGAGCGTGTCCATCGTTTCATGGATGATGTCGGTGCGGTCGTAGAAGGAGACGACCTTGACCTTGGCGATCCGCCCGTCGGGAAGCTTTTTGGTAGGCAATCCCGGCGAGATCTGGTCGATCCGCTCTTTGACCCGCTCGATGACCTTCAGCGGGTTCTCGCCGTAGCGCATCACCACGACGCCACCCACGGCTTCCACCCCTTCTTTATCCAGTGTGCCGCGGCGGAACTCGGGGCCGAGGCTCACCGTGGCTACGTTCTTGATGTAAAGCGGCGTGCCTTCCCGGGCGCGGAGGACGACGTTCTCCAAGTCGGCCGGCTTCTTGACGAACCCCACGCCGCGGATAAAGAACTCAACCTGGTTGATCTCGATCGCCTTGGCGCCCACGTCGATGTTCGACCGGCGCACGGCCTCGGTGATCTCCGGGAGCGTCACGCCGTGGGCACGCATCTTCACCGGATCGACGTCGATCTGATACTGCTTCACGTGCCCACCGATGGATGCCACCTCGGAAACACCCTCGACGGCGTTGAGCTGGTAGCGAATGTACCAGTCCTGCAGCGACCGCAACTCCGCCAGATCAAAGCCCTCGCCCTCCACGGTGTACCAGAAAATCTGCCCCAGCGCGGTGGCATCGGGCCCGAGCACCGGCTCCACGTCGGCGGGGAGCTGCCTCCGCGCAACGCTCAGCCGCTCCAGCACCCGGCTTCGCGCCCAGTAGTAATCGATCTGGTCGTGGACGATCACGAACACCATCGAGAAGCCGAAACCCGACATGGAGCGGATCACCTTCACGCCCGGCGTGCCCTGCAGCGCCACGGTCAAGGGATAGGTGACCTGGTCGTCGACGTCCTGGGGACTGCGTCCCGGCCATTCCGCCACCACGATCACCTGCTTTTCGCCGATGTCGGGGATGGCGTCGATGGGGATGTTCGCCAGTGCGTACCAGCCCCCGCCCATCACCGCCAGCACGGCGATCGCCACGAGCAGTGGATTGTTCAAACACCAGCGGATGATTGTGTTGACCATGGGAATGTCCTCGCATCCAACAGCGCAGTTCTTAGATCTTAGTACTTAGGTCTTAGACCTTAGAAAGCGAAGCAGCTCGACGCTCCAAGCCAAGGTCTAAGTTCTAAGCTCTAAGAGCCTATCCCAGAACCGCGTCGGAAGAAGGGGACAGGCACATTTTGCTCCGAAGACTCCGCAAAATGAGCCAGTCCCCAGCGGTTTTGGGATAGGCTCTAAGTTCTACTCCCCGTGCCCCGCGTGCTCCCCGCCCAGCTTCTTCAGCACCGCGTCCGGCTCCTTTTTGACCTTCCCCTCGCATCCCTTGCAGCAGAGAAAGACGGCCCGATTGCCGACCATCATCTTGTAGGGCTTGCCCATCGAGCCCAGCAGTGCGTCGGTGACGGGGCAGGTTTTCTGGGCCTTGGCCGCCTCGCGGTCCTCCGGCGGGAGTTTGTCGAGGTTGGCCAGCATCTTGGCGTCGGGCTCCTTCGGCTTGGCCGGCGGCGCGCCGTGGCCCTCGTGGCCGGTTCCGCCCATCGAGCCGTGCGGATACAACAGGCTCGGCTTGCCGGTGACCTGGAACTGCGAATCGATCAGGAAATTGCCGCGCACCACCACGCGGTCCCCCTCCTTGAGCCCGGAGACGACGGGGAACCAATCGCCGGCTCGCGGACCGAGTTTCGGCTCCACCAGCCGGTAGATTCCTGGCTCGACCTCGACATAGACCAATTGGCGGCGGCCCGTGGTCAGAACGGCTTCGGCGGGCAGGGCCAGCACGTGCGGATGCTCCTCCGCGCCGCTGCGTTCTCCCGGCACCCGCTCCAAGGGCATGTTGCAGACGCCGCAGTCGCCCGGCTGATCGCTGACCACGTAGGGGTGCATCGGGCAGACGTATTTCCCTTCCAGACCGCTCGAGGCGGGCGTACCGTCGGGCAGGATCGCTGTCCGCAGCAGCGCTTCGGCGTACATGCCTGGCTTCAGTTGTCCCGCGGGGTTCTCCAGGACCACGCGAACCTGGACGGTGCGGGTCGTCTTGTTCAACAGTGGCTCGATGAATCCCACCACGCCCGCCAGCCGGCCATTGGGCTGGCTCTCCAGGATTACTTCTACCGGCTGCCCCGGTTTGACCCACGACAACTCCGACTCGTAAACCTCCAGGACCAACCAGACATGGCTCAAGTCGGCAATGTCGTAAAGCGGATCACCCTGCTTGACGTACTCTCCTTCGCGGACATACTTCTCGATGATCGTGCCACCGATCGGCGCATAGACAGTCATCTGAGTCTGCGACTTGCCGGTCCGCGCAAGCTCATCGAGCTGCGCGTCCGTGATGCCCCAAAGCTGCAGCCGCTTGCGTGCCGCCGCCGAGAGCGACACGGTCAAGACTTGCCGGCCGCTCTGGCGGAGTTCCTGCTCGCGGCGGTGGGCCGTCAAGAACTCTTCTTGTGCCGAGACCAACTCGGGACTGTAGATGCTCACCAGGTGCTCACCCTTGCGGACCGGCGTGCCCGGAAAGTCGGCATACACCTCATCCGCGCGGCCGTCGATCCAGGCGGCGATCTTTGACACGCGAGTCTCGTCCAATTCCACCCGGCCGACCGTGCGGAGATCCTTGAATAGCTTGTGGCGTTTCAGCTCCGCCGTGGCCACGCGAGCCATCATGCGGGCCTGCTCGCTCAGCTTCAATTGCGTCGCCGGCTGATCCCCGCCGGTATCTTCCTCGACGGGCGTCAGGTCCATGCCGCACAGCGGGCAGAGGTCGAAATGGTCCATGCGGATCTGCGGATGCATCGAGCAGGTCCAGACCTGCGGCTTCTCGGCGCCGGCAACCGGCGTCGCTTGTGAGCCCGCGCTGCCGGCAGTGTTCTTCTCGGTAAAAAACCAGGTTGCGGCCGCCCCCAGGGCCAACCCCAACCCCAACGCAAGCGTGGCAAAAGTTCGAATCTTCCTCATGTGCTTCTCCTCAAGAACCCTCCCCCGATCTGCCAAGACGGCAAGAATCGCGGTGGAGGGGCAATTCATGGAAATCAGGCCGATAGGCGCCGAGGCACTCGACACGGCCAATTCTCTGCCAGACTGCGCGCAACGTTGCACAATCCGCGGCGCAACGAAGGGGTCACCGGCGCTACCTACAGCGCGCAGTATCCCTCAGCAACAGAGGCTTAGCACTGAAATGTGCAATAGAGAGCACAGAGTTCCGCGGCAGAAACCGGTCCGGCGACCGGCTCCGGGACTCCTCGGCCCCTTGTCGCGTGCAAATCGCGCGACAGCGCGCGGGATGATTCAGCCGACAGAAGCAGGATCGGACTGCGGACTTCCACCACGGTGCGAGTTGTTTCCGCGGGCGACTGCCCGCTCGCGCATCGGCAGATCTCGAAGCCTGTCGAGCCTGGCCGGTTCTCGGGAACTCCCTTCCGGCAGCAAGGCTTCCGCGATTCGACCGGCCTGACATGCCCGCAGCGGCAGCGGCAATCACCAGATTGGCAACAGCCGCGACCTTCGGCGGCGACCGTCGACCCGCGCATCCAGCACCCATCATTCCCACCCATTGCCGATAGCCAGGGCGTACACACCGCTACCAGCCAGACCCCAACCTGGCCTGCAAGCTGTGCAGCTCTAAATATCGGTGAATAAGTAGTCATTCGTGGATGGACGTGTGGGCTTGAGCCCAAAAACAGTGCTGCTATCTACCGCTATTCTATACTCTACGCGAGGGATGTCCAGCCAGATCGTTCGTCCGCGACCTCGCACTTGAATCATTGGTTTTCAAGTCGTCTTTCTTCGCCACCGAGCCGAAACCGGCTGGTTTTTCTGGTAATCCCGGTCGTGCGGGAGGTGACGAAAGTAGTGAAGAACAAGATCGGGGGGCCCGATGGTAGACAAGGGCCACGGCACGGGCTGACCGAAGTTCGCGATTTCTTGCCCCAGGTGAGCCCACCGTGGCTGGCTGTCCCCCAACAGACAATCACACTGAGGATCTTGACATGAAAGTCTGTTCAATCAGTCGATGCTGGGGGATGCCCTTCTTGGTCTTGGCAGCATGGGCCAGCCAATTCACGCCGGACGCTCTTGTTAGGGCGGCCGAGTTCTCGCCTATTGTAGGCCCGCAACTTGTCGCACGTGCGGAGGGCTCGTCGCAGCCGATTGCGCCCTTGCCGCCGACTCCATCTACCCACCGACCGGTAGTCGAACGGGGCCTGTTCGCCGGGCAGAGCGAATTGTCGCTGGAGCAGCTTGTGCTGGCCGTGGAGGCCCGCAACCCATCGCTCCAAGCGGCTGCTGCCGTCTGGCGTGCGGCCGCGGCGCGCTATCCGCAGGTGATATCCCTGAAAGATCCGATGTTCGCATTCATGCTGGCGACGGCCAACGTGGGCGCCAACGAAGGCGAAGCCGGCTATCTGCTTGAGGTCAGCCAGGAGGTGCCCTGGTTCGGCAAAAGACGTTTGCGGGGACAGCAGGCGCTGGCCGAGGCCGGTGCCGCGCGGAGCGAGACGGGCGACGTGCGGCTGCAATTGGCGGAGGCCGCACGCATCGCCTTTTCCAGCTACTATCTCGCCGACCGGCTCGCGGCGGTCAATGCCGATACCAGCCGCCTGCTCGACGAATTCCTGCTGGTGGCCAGACAGCGATACGAGGTTGGCCAAACGACCCAGCAGGATCTGCTGCAGGCGGAACTCGAACTGGCGCAGTTGCACAGCCGGCGGGCCGAGTTTCGACGCGACGTTGGAGTGGCGACGGCCCGCATCAATACGCTGCTCCACCAGCCGCCCGGCTGCCCATTGCCTCCCCCGCCTCGGAATCTCGCGGTGCCCGAGCCGCCCTCTTCGCCGGAGCCGCTGCACGCTCTTGCTCTGCAATCTCGCCCCGATCTGGCGGCGCAGGCGGCGCGGATCCAGGCCCGGCAGGCGGCGCTGGCGCTGGCATGTAAGGAATACTATCCCGACATGGAACTCATCGGCCGCTACGATGCGACCATGGAAGACGAGGCCATGCGGCCCATGGTCGGCATGGCTTTCAACGTGCCCATTCAACTCCAGCGACGTAGCGCGGCGGTCCGCGAGGCAACCGCCCGCATCCAGCAGGAAACCGCCGAGTACCAGAACCGGGTCAACCAGGCCCGGTACGATGTCCAGGCAGCCTATGAACGGCTCGTCCAGGGCCGCGCAATCCTTCGGCTTTACAGCGATCGCATCCTTCCCGCCGCCGAACAGAACATCGAGGCGGCCCTGGCCAACTACACCACCGGTAACATCGATTTCCTCCGCCTGCTGGATGCGGAACGCCAGCTCAACAACCAGCGGGAGGCGTACCACTCGACTGTCGCCGAATATCATCAGCGACTTGCCGAACTCCAGCGGGCCGTGGGCGGCGCTCTGCCGATGCCGGAGATTCGCTGACGGCGTCTGCCAACCGCGCATGGTCCTCGCCGAGCGAAGAACCGCTGGGGAAAGCCGATCGTCCGCTTTCTGCCGGCGGTGAGCAACAAAGCGGCGAACTCCATCCGGGCCACGATTCGTTCGTGGCGTTTGGGAGCGACCCGCGACAACCTCTACTTGCCTTGAATCGCCGCGCCGATCAGCGTAGATGTCCAATCCTGGAAGGCCCGGTAACGGGTGACGCGCGACAGGATCAACTCGAAGTCGCCCCGGGCGCGCTCGATCCACTGCACGCGAGTCTCGAATGCCTCGGGCTGTGAAGGATCTTCCCAGGTCTCGGGGGCACCCGTGACGGGCCCGATCCGCCGCCACCCTGCTTCCGACCGGCGGTACAAAACAGCGTGGGCTCGGCAGGGCACGACAATCGTCTGGAAGCCGCTGCCGGAATACTCCCCGTGCCGTCCTTCCATCACAACCGCCGTATCGATATCGCCCGGCTTCTGCGCGCCCGAGCAGGCATAGACGGCTTGCCCCTTCAGATTGGCCCGGTGGTAGGGAGCGGCATTCTGAATCTCCTCAATCTGCCACCGGGAGCCGTCCCAGCGGAGTTGCGAGACGGTCATGTCGAGAAACTTCAGAGAGCCCGAGCGGAAGTTGGGCATGTTGTGGTAGAACAGCATGGCCGGAGTGCCGTCGTCGTCGACGGCGATGTCGAGCACCCGCGACCACTCGATGCTCTCGGCGTCGTCGTAGGCGCAGGTGGCCTTTGCGGCGGTGATCGGCAGGGAAATCGCCGTGCCGTCCGATCGCTTCCACCGCACTCCCCCATCGTCCGAGAAGGCATGGTACGCGTCGCGGAACCGCTTGGTATTGGGCTCGTAGAGGCCGAAGCCCAAATGGAACGTGTCTCCCCGGGCGGCAAGGAAACCGTAGAGAAGGCCGTCGGCGGATGCCAGCGTCGTCGGCGCCGACCAGGTCGCGCCATCGGACGTGGTGCGATAGACGTGGCCTGTACCCGACAGGCGATAGCTCAACCACACCGAGCCATCCGAGCGGACCAGTGGCTTGGGATAGTTGCACGCACCCCCGTCTACGGTGACGGCGTCGTCCCATGCGCGAATGTCCCCGGCGGTGCGGGACCGGCGGGAGTAGAGCGGATTGTTGTGATGCGCGTACAGAACGACGAGCTTTCCCGCGTGCTCGCCCGCGGGTATCACAAACAGTGAGGGAGTGCCGTGGTCGTCGTCGTACGAGTAAGTGTGGAGCACGACGGGCGAGCCAATCTTGCCCGTGGCATGGTCCCAATAGTTGACCTCGACACTACGGCGATTCTGGTAGCCGTAGTACGTCCTGCCGTTGTGGTAGACGGCGTGGGGCCTGGTCGTCCAGGAGGTAATACCCTCAGGCGCCAACGTGCTCGTTCGCCCCGGATCGGTCGTTCCTGCGTCGAGCCGCCCGGCAGCGAGCATCGCGATCGACAGCAATCCGGGAAGGAGGATCTTGAGAACTTTCATCGACTGTCCTCGCTGATTCGCTGATTATTGGCCGCCGAGGTAATCGAGGATCTGCAGCGCGATGAAGCGGTTGCCCGCGTTGGTCAGATGCACGCCGTCGTTGGGATCGAACAGACTGCGCTTGTCCGGGTGCGTGCGGGTCGGTTCGTACACGTCGAGATAAGCGGCGCCTGCTCGGTCGGCGACTCTTTTCGTCAATACGTTGTAACGCTCGAGTTCCTCAGGTTTGCCGAAGAGCGAATGCGGCCGGTCGGCGGCGCGGGCCTTGTCGGCATTCGCCCGGCAAATCTCGAACACCGAGGAACTGGCGGACAGCACGATGATTTTGGCCTTGGTCTCGGCGCGGATCTTCTCAAGCACCGTGCCGTAGTCCGCCTCGAACTTATCCGGCAAGACCGCCTGCGCGGCGTAATTCGACGAGCTGCTGACCTTACTGTCGTTATGGCCGAGAAAAAAGAACACGTGCGTGGGGGGCGGCTCGAAGAGGTCGTCGTACATCGAGAGACGGTGAGCGTGGGGCTCGCGGTTCAAGCGTTCCAGCACACGAGAGATGAAGTCGCCGCCCACGCCGGCGTTGCGGAACGTGACGTTGTCGCCGAAGCGGCGCCGCAGCCAAAAGGCGAGTTTGTCCACGTAGTTATAGCCGCGCTGGAAGTCGGTGAGGCTGTCGCCAAGGAAGAGCAAGTGTGCCGGGAGCGGCTCAATGTTGACCTTGGCGGCCGCCTCCTCGAACGCATCGATGACCCCCTTCTCCGCGATGTCCGCATACGCCTCGGCCACCGCACCGGATTCGACGTGCAAGGCGATCAGGCGATGGATGCCGGTGGGTGCTATGGCGGCAAACGGCCACTGGTAGCCCGTGGTTCCAGCCGTTTCGAGAGACGAATCGTGGCAGGTGACGGTGCCGTCGGGGCCGTTGAGGAAGAATTTCAAGGCGCCCCGGCTCAGCCGTTGGCCTTGGTTCTCGGCGGAGATCTCCAGACGCGCCTCATTTCCCTGCGCGACCATCGCCAGCGGTGGCGTAATCCGCAACGCAACGCCGGCTGGTTCGACTTGGACCAGCGCCGCGTCGTCCAGGATCGCTCTGCCGCCGTCGCCGCGCACTTCGACCACGGCGCCGAAACTCTGCACTTGCGGGTCGAGCACTTGCAGTTCCTGGCTCAACTCCTGCCAGGTGTCTGTCAACGGCGTGGCTTTTTCCTGCCAAGCGTAGCTGTAGTGGATCTTGCCGGGTTGGGCCGGCCGGTACTGGATGAGGCCCAGCAGGCACTCCCCATGGCCCTTGGCCCATACCGAGAACCGAAAACGCCGCGCCGTGATCCCGGGCGGCCGCACGGATTGGAACACGCGGCCCCAGGCTTTGCCGTTCTTGGTCACGGCGGACAGTCGGAGGCCGTGTTTGCCGCCGTGGGCGGCGTCCTCGCCGGTCGCCGTCTCCAGCGAGCCCTGCCACGAACCGGCCACCTGCCAGCCGACGGCTTGGCCCGCGTCGCGCTGCTCGAATCCCGGATTCCGGAGGAAGTTCTTGGCCTCGTCGCCCAGTACGAGCGAGGTTCCCAGCGCCAGCCATATCAGCCCCCAACTGCAACGGACCACGCGTTTCATGGTGTTCGCTCCTTTGCCGCAATCGCCCGGGCGAGAACCGCTCCGGTCATCGGCTCAGGATACCAAACGTGCCAACGGAGGTCGAGCGGGTTCCACGGTTATGTCACGCCATCCAAGCAATCCACCACCTCGGCAGCGAGGCAAAGGCGATGATGTCCCGGAATACCGGCCTGCTTTGACACGATGTTCGGCGCCATTACAATAAAGACCTGCTTTGTCGGCGGGCGCCCAAGTGCCACAAGGTTCCCCATTCACCTAAAGGCGAAAGAGGATTTCCCAATGAACAGAACGATAAAACACACGCTCTTCGTTTTCGCTGCCGCCCTGCCGCTGGCACCGCCGGCCGCCACGACGTCGGCCGCCGAGTATCATGTTGCCACGGCCGGCAACGACGCCAACGCCGGCACAGCGGCCAAGCCGCTTCGCACGATCCAGCGCGCCGCCGACCTCGCGCAGCCGGGCGATGTCGTCACGGTGCATGAAGGTGTTTACCGCGAGCGCATCAACCCGCCGCGCGGGGGCGAGTCCGACACGAAGCGGATCGTCTACCAGGCCGCTGCCGGTGAGAAGGTCGAGATCAAAGGGTCGGAAGTCGTCAGGAATTGGACGCAGGTTCAGGAGCATGTGTGGAAAGTGACGTTGCCGAATTCGTTCTTCGGTGATTTCAATCCCTACAGCGACCTCATCCGCGGCGACTGGTTCAACGGGAAAGGCCGCGAACATCACACCGGCGCCGTCTATCTCGACGGGCAGTGGCTGACCGAGGCGGCGAAGTTGGATGATGTGTTGAAGCCGGTCGGCGCCGATGCGTTTTGGTTCGCCGATGTGAAGGGCGAGAGCACGACGATCTGGGCGCAGTTCAAGGGCGTCGATCCCAACAAGCGACTGGTCGAGATCAACGTACGCCGCACGGTCTTCTATCCGGAGAAACCGGGCAGGAATTTCATCACCGTGCGAGGTTTCACGATGCGTCAGGCGGCGACGCCGTGGGCGCCGCCGACCGCCGAGCAGATCGGGTTGATCGGCACCCATTGGAGCAAAGGCTGGATCATCGAGAACAATGTCATCAGCCACTCCATCTGTTCCGGCGTCGCGCTCGGCAAGCACGGCGATCGGTTCGATAACACGTCGGCCAACACCGCCGAGGGCTACGTCAAGACCATCGAGCGCGCTCATGCCCATGCCATCGCTTGGACCAAGGAGAACATCGGCCACCACGTCGTCCGCGGCAACACCATCTCCCACTGCGAACAGACCGGTATGGTCGGCAGCTTGGGCTGCGCGTTCAGCAGCGTCACCGGCAACATCATTCACGACATCCACGTGCGGCGATTGTTCACGGGCGCGGAGATGGCGGGGATCAAATTCCACGGTGCTATCGATGTTACTCTCAGCCAGAACCACATCTACCGCACCTGCCGGGGGATCTGGCTGGACTGGATGGCGCAGGGGACGCGCGTGACCAGGAACTTGTTGCACGACAACAACACGAGCGAGGACTTGTTTGTGGAGGTCGATCATGGGCCGTTTCTGGTGGATAACAACATCTTCCTTTCGCCGCGAGCGCTGCTCGTGAATTCCCAAGGGGGCGCCTATGTTCACAACCTGATGGTCGGCGAGGTGCGCGTCATCCACACCGAGCGACGCCAGACACCCTATCACCCGCCACATTCCACCGTCGTGGCGGGATTGTACGGAAACCCGAGCGGCGATGACCGCTACTACAATAACCTGATGGCGCAGCACACCAGTTTGACTCCGTACGACGCGGCTCACTTCCCGGTGTTCATGAGCGGAAACGTCTTTGTAGCCGGCGCAAAACCCTCCACGCATGAGCCATCCCCGGTCGTCGTGCCCGACTTTGATCCGGGCATCAGGCTGGCTGAAAAAGCCGACGGCTTTTACCTCGACATCACGTTCGCTCCGACTTGGGAAGCGAAACGTCCCCGCAAGCTCGTGACGACCGAGTTGTTGGGCAAAGCGAAGATACCGGGCTTGCCCTACGAGAATCCCGACGGCTCGCCGCTGGCGATCGACACCGATTATTTCGGCAAGTCACGGGATGCATCACACCCCACGCCCGGCCCGTTCGAGAGTCCCGGAACCGGTCCGCTTTCGCTCAGAGTCTGGTGATCAGTCTTCCCGAACTACTTCCACGAAGTTGATCACCGGGGCCTGGTCGACCGAGTACTCTCCTGCTGCCGGAACCAAACCGATTTTCAGGTTGCCTTTCACCGCGACCGACTTGAAATCTTTGACGATGGCTTGGTTCGTCTTACCCGCCAATGTCTGGAGGTGGCCCTGGAAGCTCGGCAACCGATCGGCATTGTGACGAAAAACGCTCTGGTCACGCGCGACCTGGACCTGCTGGGCGTCGTCGACGGTGTTCCGCCTGACGTGCAAACGGAGTTGATCGATCAATTCTCGCGGGATGCGCCGTAAAGGTGGTCGGACTCGTCGCGCAGGTTATCATTGGCAAGAGAAATTCCAGCAGCCCGGCTGCTTAGCAACCTCATTCCCCACCCGGCAGATTGGCACAACCCGTGGGGCGAGTCTGCAACCTGTCTGCCTTAAAGTCCTGCTGTCTCGATCTTCCTGACGTCCTGTATCTTCCCGTCCTCTCGGCGGCTGGTCGTTTTTTTGATAGAAGGGGGGTTATTGGAAAACATTGCATTGAGCCGCGAAGCCGATCTCCGATATAATCCCGGGAGAGAGGACGGACTCTCCGAGTTTTTGCCAAGCCTCCCATCTTTCTTATTTTCCAACTTCGGTCTCGCCGAAAGCGCCATCCATGAAGATCCGTCTCGGCCTGATCGGCTTGGGAAACTGTTGGGAGCATCGATACCGGCCGGCGCTGCGGACGCTGGCCGATCGATTCGAGGTTCGCGCGATCTGCGAATCGGTTAGTCACCGTGCCCAGGTG
This sequence comes from Rhodopirellula sp., assembly GCA_012728855.1. GTDB lineage: Bacteria > Planctomycetota > Planctomycetia > Pirellulales > Thermoguttaceae > JABWBD01. The sequence continues at coordinate 23,567 of JAAYEH010000077.1, forward strand.
GCTGCTGCGGAGTTTTCCGCTGCCGCGGTGGATGGGTTCCGTGCCTTGTCGCAGCGGGAAGACATCGACGCCATCCTCTTGCTTTCCAGCCAGTGGTACGGTCACCTGCCCATTCTCGCAGCCTGTGAAGCGGGCAAGGCGGTTTACCTGGGAACCGGTTTAGACCTGACCGCGGAGGAGGCCCGCCACCTTCAGCGGCGCGTGGAAGACGCGGGGATCGCATTCGTCGCCGAATTCGCACGCCGCCACGCCCCCGCGACCCTGCGGCTCAAAGAACTGATCGCCACGCGACTGGGACCGCCCGAATTGATTTTTTGTCACCACCGACTTCCGGCCGACGGCCCCTCCAACCACGCCGGCCGGAACGGCTGTTGCCCCTCCAGCACACAGGAATTGGTGGAACTGGTCGACTGGTGCCGTTACGTCGTGGGCTCCGAACCAAGTTGGGTTTCCGGCATCATGCATACGGCGGAGAATCCCACGTCCGGGGATGACTACCAGATGATGAGCCTCGGTTTCCCCGAGGCGGACCGCCCGGACCGTTTCGCGGTGGCCCAGATCAGTTGCGGCCGGTACATTCCCGGCCGTTGGCGCGAAGCGCTCACCTATCGGCCACTGGCTTCACTGCAAGTCTCCTGCCGCCACGGCATCGCCTTCGTGGATCTGCCGGCAACGCTGATCTGGTTCGACGAAGCCGGACGCCACCAGGAATCGCTGGAAAGCGAGCGGCCCGTCGGCGAGCGGTTGTTGACCCAGTTTCACCGGGCGGTGACCAGCCTCGTTCGCAAGACGTCGGATCTCGACGAAACCTGCCGCGCCATCCGGGTCGTCGAGCAAGCCCACCGCAGCGATTCCGAAGGCCGCCGGATCTCCTGCCAAGAGGCGGACGAAGACTGAGAGTGGAGACCCAAACTTCCCGGCCGGCTCCCGACACTGGACTCTCGACGATCAATCGGGAGAACGGGTCTCTTCCGCCGACCCCGCCAACCAGGGCAGGAACTCAACGCGGACGGGAACCGTGTCGGCCAGCATCGCCAGTGCGCTCCGTGCGTCTTGATCGAGATAGGCCCAGCGGCTGTCGACCGTGGAACTCACCAGCAGGTCGAGCTGAGCAAGGGCGCTTTCCTCCAGATCGGCCCACGGATCCTCCTCCGCAGCGATCGGCTCGACGGGCACGACTTCGGCCTCAGCCACTTTCGTGGCATCGGGTCGCGAAGGCCTGGCGAGGCCACTCGAGCCGAGCCATACCGCCCCGGCGGCGACCGACACGGCCAGAACCGCGGCGGCGGCGACCCAGCGACGAGTACGGTCCGGGCGATCACCCAATCCCAGCGGCATGATCCGGCGACGTCGGCAGACTTCGTCGTGGAGGCGACGGTGAATCCGCTCGGAGAAATCCGGGCGAGTGAGGCTTGCTTCCTGCAGGATTTGACGCCGCAGGGCGTTTTCCTCGTGGCGATCGATGTTTTCAGGCATGGCGGGCCTCCAAGGGGGCAGCCCAAGAATTCGCGTCTTCGACGCGGGCGTCTGATCCACGTACGGCCGCATCGGTCGGGCCAAGTACTTGCAAGTGAGGCAAGAGTCGCTTGCGTGCGCGGAACATCGCGGTCTTGACGGCTGCCGACGATCGTCCCAGCACGATGGCGATGTCCGCCAGCGGCATCTCCTCCACGTAATGCAGCCACAAGGCCGTTTGCTCCGGTTCGGAGAGCACTCGCCGGGCCACCTCCCACAAATAGCGGCGATCATCTTTTTCCATGAGGTTTTCCAGTGGGCTGCGGGCGTTGGCGGGCGCATCGCCATAGTCCGCCGTCGCCTGCAGTCGCGGCTTGCGCCGCCCGTTCATGCTCACCCGTCGGGCGATCGTGAACAGCCATGTGGCGAACTTCCAGCGGGGAGAATAGCGGTGCAGGTTTTCGTAAACGCGGACGAATGTATCCTGCAGCAAATCCTCCGCGTCGGAAGGCGAGGCCCGGTGCCGCAGAAAGTGCAGCACCGGAACCTGAAACCTTCGCATCAACTCGTCGAAACTTTCCGCGCACCCCCGGCCGGCTCGGCTGACGAGTTCTTCATCGCTCAGCAAAATGTCCGGGCGTGAGTGCATGGACCTCTCCTACCCCTCCTTCTTGTCTTTCTTCTTATTGTTCTTATGGGCCTTCTGGTGCTTTTCCATCTCCGCACGACCTTTTTTCGCCGCCTGCCAGATGTGTTCCACACCGGCGCTGATTTCGACGGAAACTTCCTTGTCGGACAGTTGCACTTCGAGGGCGTTCAGCAGCGCCTTGGCATCCGCATCGTCGCCATACTGCAAGGTGATCATCGCCCGTCCTCCCTCGACGATCTCCTTCACCTGTCGAGCCGTGTCTTGGTCCTCGGCGACCAGTTCGCCCTTAAAGAAAGCTTTTCCCTCGTGCTCGCCCATGGCGATCGAGATCCGCTTCGTCTTCTGAAGCGCCGGCGACTTGGTGGGCAACTTCGCCCCGGCCAGCCCGACAACCCGTGCGACGAATGTCGCACCCGCGGGGATTTCAGCCGTCAGGGCCGAATCCTTTTTCGCCAGGCTGTCACCTTTGCCCGAGAGCAAGTCGAGGGCCTTCTTCACTTCGTCGACGCTGGAACCGAACGTGAGCACGTCGGACTTGAAGAACGCGCCGGCGACTTCGCGCTCGCCCCCCTTTCCCTTGTCGTGCGTCCAGGTGTGGATCTTCCAGTCGCCATACTCGCTCACCTGGTGATTGGGCGCTTCCTTCGCCTTCTCTTCCAAGCGAGCCTTGTCGAAGTCGGCCTTGACGATCAATACTACGCCGTCCGGTGCGATCTTCGTGCCATAGAAGGTCAGCGAGTGCAGGTCTTGGCGAACGTCCATGCCGGACACCACTTCGACCTGATCGAAATGCCCCTCGGCCTGCGGGTGTTCTTGAATCACTTGATAATAGGCTCTTTCGACGAGGGTCGAATCCCGCATCGCGTCGACGTCGGCATGCGCGAACCACTTCGCGCCGGCCGGGATATCGGCCAAATCGACCGGTGCGGCTTGGGCCACCGCCGACCAACCGAGCGCAACCGCCAAAACTGCCCAAATTCTCATGGTATACCTCTCTTCGTGACAGGAACGGGTAGTGGTCTACACGGAGAATGTATACACGCTTGCGGTGCGGTCGGTTACACAAAACTTGGTGATGAAATCGGCCCGTTCGTTGGCCGCCGCCTGGGCGGCAATGGCGAACTGGGGCGACCGATATGGATTCTCTGCAACACTCATGGCTCGTTTCCTTTCTTGACGGCGCCGGGTGACCGTGTGTCCTGGCTCGAGGACACCGCTCGCGGGAATCCTACCGCAGCCGGGCTGCCAGTACTAGCCCCCCCCGCCGAGTGTCGCTGCCAGTCATTTGCTGGTTCCGTTCCTGAGATCGTAGTATGGTAACTGGCACTCGGTGCCCTCGACACGTTTATTGCTGCGATTGACTGTGTGACGTGAAGGATTGACGATGCGGGACGACGACAAGAAGAGCAAGCGGCAACTCGTGTCGGAGTTGGAGGCGTTGCGAGGGAGAGTGGCCGAGTTGGAAGCGGCCGGCTCCGTCGGCGAGTTACATGAACGCACCGCTGAACTGGCAAGAGCCAGCGAACAGCTCACCATGTTCCGTCGATTCGCCGAGGCCTCCGGCCAGGGATTCAGCATGGCAGACCTCGACGGTCGCTTGATCTACCTGAATCCGGCGTTGTGTCGAATGCTGGGCGATGACGGTCCGGAAGGTCGCCTCGGTCAGCACTTGTCCGTCTGCTATCCCGAGGAGGGAAACCGCAGGGGAAGGGAAGAGATCGAACCTGCCCTGGAACAGAACGGGTACTGGGAGGGCGAACTCCCGCTCCTTTCCCGGCAGGGGCAGCACGTCCCGACATGGCAAAACTCCTTTGTGATTCGAGACGATCGGGGAAACCCGCTGCGCCTTGCCGTGGTGATCACCGACATCACGGAGCGCAAGGCGGCCGAGGAGGCTCTGCGACAAAGCCACGATGAGCTTCGGGCCATTTACGACGGCATGGTCGACGGACTCCATATCCTGAACCTGGCGACGATGAGAGCCGTTCGAGCCAACCCCGCCTTGTGCCGCATGATGGGGTATTCCGAAGAAGAACTGGCCGTGCTGTCGCCCGCCGACGTGCATCCGCCGGAAGCGTTGCCCTGGATCCTGGAAAGCTTCCAAGCGTATCTCGACGGCAGGGGCTCCGGGGCCGCGGAAGTGCCGCTGGTGCGGAAAGACGGAAGCGTGTTTTATGCCGACATCTCGGGAAGCCGGATCGTCTACAACGGGGAACCGTGCGTGATGTGCTTCTTCCATGACACGACGCAGCGGCGGAGAGCCTTGGAGGCGTTGAGGCGAGAACGTCGCACTCTCAAGCACATGCTGCGCGCGAGCGACCATGAGCGGCAACTGATCGCCTACGACATCCACGACGGGCTGGCCCAGCAGTTGGCCGGAGCCCTCATGCAATTCCAGACCTACGATCAACTGAAGGCCAGCCGGCCCGAGGAGGCCCAGAAGGCATACGACGGGGCCGTAACGCTGCTTCGCCACGGCCACGCCGAAGCCCGGCGACTGATCAGCGGCGTCAGGCCGCCGATCCTGGACGAGTCGGGCGTCATCGCAGCCATCGCACACCTGGTCCACGATCCGGTCTTCAATCATGGGCCCAAGATCGACTTCCGCAGCCGGGTCACCTTTCACCGGTTGGCGCCCGTCGTGGAGAACGTGATCTACCGCATTGTCCAGGAGGCGCTTGCCAATGCCCGCAATCACAGCAACAGTAACAGGATCCTCGTAAGTCTCGTGCAGCGGGACGATCGTTTGTGGATCGAGGTCCGGGATTGGGGCGTCGGATTCGACGTGAAGAAAGTACAGAAAGACCGCTTCGGGCTGGCGGGCATTCGGGAGCGAGCGCGTCTTCTGGGAGGCAAGTGCCGAGTCAAGAGCAGGCCCGGCGAGGGGAGTTCCATCATGGTGGAACTGCCGGTGGTCGAACGAGAACCGGCATAAACGGTGCCGTCGAAATCCGCGGCGGCACTCGACTTGGCTGGCGCCAAGGCATTGTTGCCCTGCGGGATTCCCGCCGGCATCGGGGAGATTGTCGTTTCGCCTCGAACGAAAAAAGGGAACGCAACTCGTCTTGAGAGCTGCGTCCCCATCTCCGCTGCTCTGCTACTCTGCGGTCGTCGCCGGCTCGGTGGCGGCGGGGTCGGCGGCGTCCACCGGGGGCGGCGCCGCCTCTTCCTGACTACCAGAGGGTGCCGACGAGCATCCGACCGCGACAACAACGCTCAACAGAACAAGGAATCTTAACCACTTCATCACACATCATCCTCCCTGGTAGACCTGAACAACCTAACACCGACCGAGGCGACGCCGCGCGAGCGGACGACGACGGTCACTGCACCGTCTCGCCGCCGTTCATCGAACCCATGCCAATCCAAGTAACCTGGTCAATCGTCTCCGAGACAAAGGCTACCGAACCATCCGCTCTCATGGTCTGAGCGCCGCCCGGATGATAGCTGCTTGGTTCCCTGACGTCGATAATGGTCACGTCGCCATTGAACTGACAGCTTGGGCCGGCATTCGGACCTTTGAGCGTGGTAATATAACCACCCCAGCCGCTCCTACCGGCTACCCAGAAACGGCCTTGTTGGGCGCTATAGCCGTTGGGTTCCCAGCCGCTGCCTGCATCATACATGGAGAGGCAGTTCTGATAGTAAGTGTTGATTGCGGTAAGGTCTGCGGCTCTGGTCGTGAAGGTATTGCTAGACCCGATGACAGGGGCCGGCTGACTGAGGTGGGTACCCGTATTGAACACGATGTAACTGGGATCGCGTTTAGCCGGATTCCACATGCCTTGGTTTCGTCCCAATCTCGACTCGGCCATGGCGATGGTATTGGACGTGCCGTCCTGGACGTCGCGCATTTTACACCAAAACAACCTATCAAACATCCCGACCACCTGACTGTTGGTGGAGTCCCAATAGGAAGTCGGGCCGTGGCAGAGGCCGTAAGAAGTTGGCGCCATGTTGCCGTAGTCGTTGCCCTCGCCTGGATCGCTGGGGCACTGAAGAGTGTTGATGAATGCGTCGGCGACCGTCCGGTTCTGGGTATACGTCGCGTCATTCCAATACCAGGTCCAATTAATCCTGTCGGCCAGCGCACTCTGCTCCAAAAACGGGATCATCGGAGCGATGCCACCCCAAGCGTCCCACGTATTGGTACAGGCCCCGGGCGCGGTACAAATTGCCGGGCCGGCAGACGCCGGGAACGTGTTGAACGTGTCATGGTAGTTGTGCAGAGCCAAGCCCAACTGCTTGAGGTTGTTGCTGCACTGGCTCCGCCTTGCAGCCTCGCGCGCGGCTTGCACGGCCGGCAAAAGCAGCGCGATAAGGATTCCGATGATCGCGATCACCACCAACAACTCCACCAACGTGAAACCTCGCCGTCTTCGTACACTCATGAGTCGCACCTCCGATTAGAGAAAAGAGCAAAACAGCACCCGAACGGTAGAAGGAGATCACGAGGCCTTCTTGCCCCCCCGACGCATTGACGTTACCCAACAACAACAGGAAAGTCAAGCATGGAGGGCCAAAGACGGCAGAATCATCTCAGGAGTACCCTCAAAGGAGGGGTTTTCGCGAAATGCCGAAAACACCGCGACATTCACGCCTTTGACGCTCGGCGGGTTGCCGGTTGCCGCCAAGGAATTTGGGTTCGACCCCGGTTCCCAACGCGGCGAGGGTACATGGCACGAGTACGTCGCCCGTTTCCATCGAGGCCAGCGCTATCCAGGCTGCGCTGAGCCGCCATCCGGCTCGGCAGGTCGCTGCCAATTCGTGGCCCCAGTTGCCCAGTTCCTCGGTCATCCGGATGGTCGACGATTGCTGCCAAACAAGCAGAAGAAAAAGTAACTGTCGCCGAACTCGCCGTGGAGCGCTTCGTAAGCTTCCGAGGCATTGTCTTTGGAGAAACGCTGAAGGGCGTGCATGAACGCGGCGTGACGCTGCCAGGACTCCTGACGGACCCTCCACCTGCTCGAATCGGTCTCTCGTGATCTGTTGCCCCGCAAGTACATGATCAGCGCTTCCTCGTAGTGCCTCGGCATCGACGGGTAGTCGAAATCGTCAAGACGGTGCAGATTGGCGACCAGTTTGTCGAGTTGCCTGGTGAGAAGGTAATGCGCCATCAGGTATTCGAAGGCCATGCGGTTTCGGGGATTTCTTTCGAGGAGCCCCAGCAGCATGCTCTCCAGAACCTGGACCGCGTCGATCGCATCGCGTGTTACCATCCAATCTCGTCGGGAGGCTATTTCCGGCACGTCCGACAGCGCTGGATCTCGATCGAGTTGACAGCGCAACCGGCGCGCCCACGACCTGTGCAGCAGACTGCATTCCAACACGGCAAGGAATCTCCGTGCGGCCTCCGGCCTGCCCTTGATCACGTTGATGTACACCAGGCGTTTCAAGATACTTGGCTGGTCACCCAAGGTCTCCAGTGCTTCGTGGGCCATGTGTTCCGACTCGTTGATTCGTCCGAGGTCGAAGAGTATCTCGCTGCACTCGCCAGGAGTCGTTGCCGCCATGGAACCGATGCCATCGCGGACCAGTGCGAGGGTCGGCTCATCGAGCGTGTGCGGATAACGGAACATCCGGTCCGGCAGCGCGCCCGTGTAGTACAAGGCCCGGTTGACGTGATACGTCGTCCTGACGTCCAGGACGCGAGGATCCGACGGCGGGAGCCGCACGAAGCACGCGAGGACGTCGTCCCACTGCCGGGCCTCGGCACTGCTAACCATCTGCAACAGGCATTGCTTCGGAAAGTCGAAGAGGAGGAAGTCCACCGCGATCAAGATGGCCACGAACGTCGCAGAGGGCAACGCCCAGCGTCGATTCGATCTGCCGTCGCTCGAAACAGAATGCTCTCCTTCCGCGGCACGGCAATCAGGAACCGGTGAGAGCCGTCGCTGCCTCCACCCCAGAACACCGCCAACAACCGGGAAGAAAAGCAGCAATCCGATGCGGAGCGTCAGGACGAGGGAGGCTGAAGACGGCACCGCCAGCCAGTGTTTGTCGATGGTCACGAGTCCGCCGCAAGCATCACGGACACTGAGATCGAGCCATCGTGCTCCGGCCAAGGGAACCATTACGGCGCACAACATCCCGAGTGCGCCGAGAGGAAGATGACGCTTGACCCCCAATTCATAGATACCGCACAGCGAGGCGAAGACAAGATATAGACCGGCGGTCAAGAAATAGGCAAACACCGACACGACCACGAACGCGACCAGCCTGACCGCATCGTGGCAATCGCCGAAAAGGAGATACACGTTCGCCAACAACAGAGCAATGGCAAGGCCCGTGCATAATTCGACGAGGTGAACATACTGGCCAAGCAGCGCGAGGATCAAGAGGGCGGGGACGAGCCATAAGACGTGGACGTTCACTCCGCCGATCGTCTCGAAGAGTCGACGCGTGGCCAGGCAAATGAACGTTGCCAGGGCCGTGATCGCCAGCGAGCCAAGCCAATCGATCGCCAAAGTCGCGGAGAGAAAAGCAGAGAGATAGTCGACGAATCCACCTGGCCGCTCCAGGAATCCGACAAAGAAGTCGGCATCGACCAGAAACACGACCGGATTCTGATGGTAGAGCAGATGCGGCCGGATTCGCAACAGCACGTAGAAGTAGAAGACCGCAAGAAGGGCCA
>JAAYEH010000078.1 GCA_012728855.1 Rhodopirellula sp.
GTCCTTCGTCTTGCCGCACTTCGTGCATTTGCAGCCATCCCACGCATGAGCTTCATCGCGTGTCTTTCCGCAAGTAGCACACTTGCACCCGTCCCACTTGTGCCCCTCGTTCCTCGTCTTGCCGCACTTCATGCACTTGCATCCGTTCCATGAATGCCCCTCGTCTCGGGTTTCCTTGCACCCCGGGTTCTTGCAGATGCAGCCATCCCATTCATGCCGCGTGACCTTGCAGCGGTCGCACTTGCAGTGACAGTCATCGCTGCACCTGAAACCGCACTTGCGCCACTTGTGCAATCCGACCTTGCATAGAATAGCCATCTCGACCTCCGTCCGTTACTGACCCGTCCTATTCCGACTGTCTGGCGACAACATGTGTGTCAGCCCCTGTCTCTCAACACAGCTATAGCACGAGCGATCTCCAGGGCTGCGGACTCGCACGTTTGCACGGCTTGCGTAAGGGCACGGTCGTTCCACTCGTGCGGAGCATGCGGGGCCGTCAGATTCTTCTTGAACCCCAGTTCGTACAAATGGACTTCCTCAAGAGCTTTCGACAGAAGCTCGGTGGGAATGCTGGCATTGGTGTCAACAAGCGCTTGACAGATGCGAGCAATACTCGTGGGCCAATCCCACGATAGCCGCTCCTGCGGGAAAGCATTCCATCCATGGTTGAGATCAAGATACGGCACCTCTCGGAGCGCGCATTTCAATGGCTCTGCCCGATGCGGCGAGTCAACGACATACACATCATGCCAGTATTTCACGCGGTCCCAGTCGTGGTCTCCCGCCCTGTTAAGGGCCGCCACTATCGCCTTGCGCAATGCATCACATTGATCGCTGGAGAAGACTCCCGCGTCAGGGAAAGCGGTCAACCCGATTGCTGCGGCAAGAATCCGTAGAGCATCCCCGCCGCCGAGGCTCCCCAGAGAGGCGACTGCTGCGTCCACAATGGCGAAAGACTCCGTCCTTTCCACGGCATGAGCGGTTACCTTATTGCCCAGCGCACAGAATTCGCGCCGGTATTCCGAAAAGACGACCTTGGAGAGAAATGTCACGGCACTTCTATCGCCTATCTTCCCGAGTGCTTCTACTGCAGCAAGTCTCAACTGTGAGTGGTCCCCCCAGGTCCTTGCGCTTGGGTCTCGACCCGAGAACAGATCGTCGGTGTGCACGCTTACGTCCTTGTGGAAGGACGTAAGCAGCTCATGCGGATGGAACGACGAGATCGCACGTATCAGGAGGGGGACCCCGTGCTCCCCGCATGCAACGAGAGCGTCAACAGCCTTCGCCGATGATCGGCACGAGCCCTTGCGGAGCCGCCTAAGAGTCCACCACACGCGACAGATGGTGAGCATGCTTCCACCCTTTATAGTGTTCGGTCGTTCGACATTGACGGCGGCAGTACCTCGATTGGATAGATTAGGACCTGTGGGCGGCGGGGATTGCTGCACGGCTGCTCTTGGCGGTGTGTATGCTGCCTGGTGAGCTGTGTTGTCTTGTCGTGACTTACTGGTTGGGTCTCTCAGTTTATCAAGTGCCTTCTGCGCATAACTGCGCACGAGTGAGTAGTCGTCATTCAGTGCTTTGTTCAGTGAGTCGACGGCACGTGCATCTCCCACGTCGCCGAGTGCCTCAGCAACTCGCCATCGAACAGTCTTGTCGGAGTCCTGCAACAGTCTGCACAATGGCTCGGAAGCACGCGTATCGCGCAACTTGCCCAGTGCGAACACCGCGCCCTGACGGACGGACGCTTCCTGGTCCCCCAGAGCGGTTATCAATTCATCCATTGCGCTGCCGTCGCCCAGGTGTCCCAGTCCAATCGCGGCACATCGCCGCATGTCCTTGTCCTCACTCAGCAGCCCAGCAATCAGAGAGGGAAGCGCTCGCTTGTCACCGAGATGTCCCAATCCAAGCGCCGCACCAGGCACACTGCTGCTTTGCAGCGCACTTAGAAGTGGCGCAAACGCATCGGGGTCACGAAGCCGCCCGAGCGAAGCGGCTGCGTTGGATTGCACGGACTTCTCTTTGTCAGCCAGCGCCTGCAAGAGTGGGGCGAAGGCACGTGCGTCACCCAAAGCTCCCAAGGACGCCGCCGAGCGGCTACGCACAGTTGCTTCAGCATCCTTAAGCGCCTCGATAAGAGGATCAACCGCCTTTGCATCACGGATGATTCCCAACATCTCAGCGGCGAGGGATTTCTGTTTCGGCTCCCCCTGTCGCAGCACTTGCAGCAACGGTTCGACGGCACGTGACCCTAGCTTATGGATCACGAGTCCTGCGTTGACTTTCCCAGACCAGCCCTCGTCTGACGCTACCTTGGAAAGCAGCTGGCTCACCGCGCGGGGATCGCTGCTTTTGATCAACTTGTCTTGGGCTGCGATCTGTTCCATTACGTCGTTGCTGCCCAGGGCATCAATCCAGCTTTCAAGGGTATCGCTGCTCATGTCGGATTTCCCTTCTGCCCTTGCTTCGTCGCCTCGATCTCCGGCCAAAGAGACTGAAGATGGCGGGCAACTGCGTTGAATGCGTTCAGTACATTCTTCTGCTTGTCTCTGAATGACCCGGACACATCGAAGTTCGAGATATAGTCACGGCGAGAGAACAGGCATTGCACGCCATCCGGGGGCGGAACAGAGTTCGGCATGATCCCGAACTCAAAAGGATTCTTGCCTTGTGCCATGAGGGATCTTGCGCAGGTGTTCACAAAGGACAGGAGCGCGGTCTCGGCGCTGCAGGAGAGGTCGAGGAGCCCGGCGACCTTGTCAGCCCCGATGGGGTGCGGAAGTGTGAGGGATTCAGCGAAACGTAGCCTGCTCTTGCGAGCGGCCTTGCCTAATGCGATGCGCCAAGGGATGAAGGCTGCAACGCCAATGCCGATCCCAATTCCTGGATCACTCTTGTAGCCGATGAGAACCGAGATAGCGATGAGCCCTATCAGCGTCAGGAGGAAAGGCTTTGCGTGGGAATAGTAGTCCGCGCGGTTCTTGTGTGCCCACTTGAGAATAGGTTCCAGGAATTCCTCCTGCTCATGGGTCAGGATGATGTCCTTCTTTCCGGGAGTCCACATATTCAATCTACCTTTCCAGCAGAGCTGTGAGTTCTGGGGTCATGGTGTCTCGCCTGTGTCAGCCTCTGTCTCTCTCCTCATTCATCTATACACGGCAGAGATCGGTTCGCTGCCTGATGACTTCCAGCATCACCGAATGCCGTCCTCCGACCACAAGTCTCAGCCCACCTTGACGTATGCGAATGCCACGCCGTTCACCACCCCCGTGCCCTCCGTGAACGTCTGTGAAAGCAGGTTGGTGCCATCCCGATTGTCGATCATGGCCAGAAGCGATTCCGCCTGACTCCGGGACATGGTGGTCGGGCCGCCCATCTGTTTGATCTGACCCTTCGTGAATCCGGCCTGGATCGCCGCCGCTTTCACCAGATCAGCGGTGACGTTCTGTGTCCGCGAGAAGATCAATA
>JAAYEH010000079.1 GCA_012728855.1 Rhodopirellula sp.
ACGACCGCACCGAGGCCGATGAACTCGCAGCCGATCCGGCAGACGCGGCCTTGAAGCGAGAACTTCTTGACGAAGCGTTGTACTTCGACGATTTCAACGACCGGACTGCCCCGATGCCCGACGACATAGACGGATAGGGCTGCGACGAACAAGAGACGGACATTATCACTTCACGTAGGAGACCAGAACATGCTCAAAACCTGTGAACCTGACCGGGCCGGCCTGCCTTCGACCGGTGTTTCCGGTTTGCAGCGCGGCCGGGCCAGTTGGACCGGCATTCTCCAGTTCAGCTTGGTGGCGGTGCCAGTGAAAGCCTATCCGGCCATAAGCAGCACCGACAGCATTAGCTTCAACCAACTGCATGCCCCCTGCAAACAGCGAATCCGCTATGAAAAGCACTGCCCGATCCACGGCAAGGTTGAGGCCGCGGAGATCGTCAAGGGATACTTGTACGCGCCCGATCAGTACGTGGTGGTGGACGACTCCGAGCTGGAGCAGCTCCGGCCGCCCAAAGAGAAGGCCCTGCTGCTGGAACAGTTCGTGGAGGCCGGTCAGGTCGAACCGGTGATGCTCTCGGGGCGAACACTGTACTTGTCCCCGGATGGACTGCCGGCCCAGCGAGCCTACCTGCTGCTGGCCGAAGCCATGCGCCAGCGCGGCTGCTGCGCGTTAGGCCGGATCACCATGACTGGCCGGCGTTACGCGGTAGTTGTTCGCCCGCTGGAGCGGCTTTTGGCCATGCACGTGCTGCACGATCCGGCGCTGCTCCGGCCCGTGGCGGCGTTGGAGGCGGGTCTGCGGGAGGGAACATCGTCGCCGGAGGAGTTGAATCTTGCCTGCACGCTGATCGACTCGGCCAGCGAACCGCTCGATTGGTCGCGTCTCCGGGACGACACGCCGGAGAAGCTCGCGCAACTGATCGAGGCCAAGCTGCAAGGCCGCGAGGTGGCCGCTCTCGAGGCGGAACCGGTCCAGGTGCTGCAACTGCTCGATGCCCTCAAGCAAAGCGTCGCCCGGGCCGTCGACCAGCCGGCTTGCCCTGGCGTCGCGACCCGCGGCCGGAAACGGAGGACGGCATGATCCAGCGCATCGAGCCGATGTTGGCCGTGGCGGGAGAACCGTTCGATTCGGACGACCGTTTGTACGAAGTGAAGTGGGACGGCGTACGTTGTCTGGCGGCAGTCGAACAGGGTGAGTTTCGACTCTGGGGCAGGGAACTTGCCGACTACACGACCCGCTATCCCGAACTGGACACGCTGCGGGAGCTGCCCGCGGGAACCGTCGTCGACGGGGAACTGGTCGTACTCCGTGACGGCAGGGCCGATCTGGATGCAGTGCTACGGAGACATCAACTGACGGGCCAGTTCAAGATCAAGCTGGCCAGCCGGCAGAGTCCCGTGCTATACGTGGTGTTCGATATCCTCTTCCACGGCGGCCGGTCCCTCATGGCGCAGCCGCTCCGCGAGCGCAGGCAGATTCTCGCCGATACGCTCCGCCTCCTGGACCACTCGCGAACCGTTCTCTCTGACGGCATCCAGGGAGCCGGCAAGGTGCTCTTCGAGCACGTCGTGCGGCAAGGCCACGAGGGCGTGATGGCCAAGCACCTCAGCAGTCGCTATCTGCCCGGCCGGCGGTCGTCGAGCTGGCTGAAAATCAAGCCCAGGGAGATTCTCCCCTGCGTGATCATCGGCTACATCCCGTCCAGAAGCGGCTTCCGCAGTTTGCTGGTGGCCACCCAGCGCGGCAGTGTGCTCCGCTACGTCGGCGAGGTGAGCGTCGGGCTGACCCGTCAGGAATGGGGCGACCTTGTACGACGGCTGCCGGGCCGGATCCGCCAAGAGCCGATAGTGCCGTGCCGGAAGAAAGCCGTGTGGCTGGAGCCGGAACTGTACTGTCGAGTCCGCAGCCTGGGTTGGACGCGGAACGGTAGGCTGCGGGGAGCAAGTCTTGCCGGACTGATCGAGCGTTGAAAGTGGCCGGGGCGCACGGAGAGCGCCCTTTTTTTAGCCATGCAAAGTCGCGTGCCCGTCGCTACAGAATGACAGATCACCGCCGTTGCGGCCCCAATCGCATCAGGCGATTCAAGGAAGGGTGCCGACCGCGAAAAAATAGCCCCGGCCGCACTGCAAGACGATCGGCCATGAGGGGCTGAGGGGTGGGAGAGATCACGCGATGACCGCAGTGGACTCCCGCCCTGGAACATATTCCATGACTTGTGTAATGTCCGCCGTAGTTGGCTGATCCTGGCTTGGGATCCGGTGGCAGCACATGAGCCATAGAAACCACGTAAGCAGACAGAGAGGCCAAAGAGGATGCGCATGGCTAAGGATCGCTCGTGGAGCAGTCCATTAGGGCGATCGCGGTGCCGATCTCGTGTTTGGCGATGGTCTGTGGCCACGTATTGAATGCCGTGAAGTCCACCGAAATGGTCGCCGATCAGGAACACCGGGTCTGCGGCGTGCTCTCACAGTCGCAAGGGTGGTCTGGACGAGGGGGGATTTAGAATCACAAGAAACATGGGATAATCATTTAGAT
>JAAYEH010000080.1 GCA_012728855.1 Rhodopirellula sp.
ATCGGGCCCACCATGCCACCCGTCATTTCTTGCCGGACGTCTTCATTGCTGTTCCTGCTGGCGGCCGTCGCAATTGCCGCTCCCCGGTCTGCGAACTCCGCGGAGCGGCCGGTCAACTATACTCGCGACATCAAGCCGCTCCTATCCGACCGATGCTATGCCTGCCACGGCCCCGACGCGGCCAACCGGCAGGCGGATCTCCGGCTCGATATCCGGGAAAGTGCGGTCGATGCGGTGATCGAGGCGGGCGACGCCGAAAACAGCTATCTTGTCGAGCGGATCGCCGCCGCCGATCCTGCCGATCTCATGCCCCCGGCCGACAGCAACAAGCCGCCGCTCACACAGCAGCAAATCGAACTGATCCGCCGCTGGATCAACGAGGGAGCGAAATTCGACGAGCATTGGGCCTACGTCGTTCCCAAACGGCCACCCGTACCCGAATCCAAGAATGCGTCGTGGCCGCGGGGCGCCATCGATCGGTTCGTGGCGGCCGGCATTGAGGCCCAGGGGCTCTCGCCATCTCCTCAGGCCGATCGGCCGACGCTGCTCCGTCGCCTCTCCTTCGATTTGACCGGACTTCCGCCTGCACCGGAAGAGGTTGCCGCATTCGCAGCCGACACGGCAGCCGATGCCTACGAGAAGCAGGTCGAGCGGTTCTTGGCCTCGCCCCGTTTCGGCGAGCGAATGGCCGTCTACTGGCTCGACTTGGCCCGTTACGGCGATACCGGCGGCTACCACAGCGACAACCACCGCGACGTCTGGCTCTATCGCGACTATGTGATCGGCGCATTTAACGAGAATAAGCCGTTCGACCAGTTCGTCGTCGAACAGTTGGCCGGCGACCTGTTGCCGGAGCCGACCCGCTGGCAGAAGATCGCTTCCGGCTACAACCGCTTGCTGCAGACGACCGAAGAGGGCGGAGCGCAGCCGAAGGAGTACCAGGCCAAGTACGACGCCGACCGCGTGCGGAACACCAGCGCCGCGATACTGGGGGCAACGATGGGGTGCGCGGAGTGTCACGACCACAAGTTCGATCCCTATACGACGCGCGACTTCTACCGTTTCGCAGCCTTCTTCGCCGACATCCAGGAGAAGTCGGTCGGCCGACAGGATCAGACACCATTGCCCACACCGGACCAGCAAGCCCGCATCGCCGGCCTCGATGGCGACATCGCGGAGGTCCGCAAGTTCCTTGCCACGCAGTCGCCTCAACTCGACGCCTCCCAGCGAGCCTGGGAAGGCGCGTTGAAGGGACGCCGCCTCCCGTGGGTGGTCCTCAAACCCGTGGAAGCGAAATCCTCCGGCGGTGCCGCACTGGAAGTCCTCGAAGACGGCATCGTTGTCCGGAAGGGGCAGAATCCGGAAAAGGACGTCTATACTTTGAAAGTTGAAGAGGCCGGCGCAGGCATCACCGGCTTCCGCCTCGACGTCTTCCCCGACGAATCGCTTCCCGAGGGAGGCCCCGGCCGAGCCTCGAACGGCAACTTCGTGCTCAATGAGATTGAGGTGACGTTCGACGGGCAAAAGGTTCCCCTGACAAACCCGACGGCGTCGTACTCGCAAGACAACTGGCCGGTCGCCGGTGCTATCGACGGAGACCCGAAGACCGGATGGGCAATCCTGCCGGAGACCGGCAAAGCCAACCACGCCGTCTTTGAAACGGCGGTGGACAGCCGTGGCGGCAAGTCTCTGGTGGTAACCCTCCGCCATGACTACGGCTCGGGACACTCGATCGGCCACTTCCGGCTCTCGGCGACCACCGCTATTCGCCCGATCCACGCAGACGGCGGCGATGGGTTGCCCAAGGACGTCGCCGCAGCGCTATCGGTCGCACCGGACCAACGGAGCCAGCCGCAGCATAACGCGATCGCCGCTTACTATCGCTCGATTGCACCGGAACTGGCGGATGCTCGGAAGCGACTGGCCGATCTCGAGTCGCAGAAGCAGGCGGTCCTCCATGCGGCGCCGACGACTCTCATCTCCGTTTCCACGAGCCCGCGGACGATCCGCGTGTTGCCGCGCGGCAACTGGCTAAACGACTCCGGCGAGGTTGTCGAACCGGCGATTCCGATGTTCCTGGGCAAACTCGACACGGCGGACCGCCGGCCCACGCGACTCGACCTGGCCCGCTGGATGACCCGTCGTGAAAACCCGCTGGTCGCCCGAGTGTTCGTCAACCGCCTCTGGACTCTTCTGTTCGGCCGAGGACTCGTCACGTCGGTCGACGACTTCGGGTCGCAAGGCTCGTTGCCCAGCCATCCCGAGCTGCTCGATTGGCTGGCGGTCGAACTGATCGATTCGGGCTGGGATGTGAAGCACATGGTCCGGTTGATGGCAAACTCGGCCACCTACCGGCAGTCGTCTCTGCCGAGCCAGGAACTTCGACAGCGCGATCCGGCGAATCTCTGGCTGGCACGCCAGGGCCGCTTCCGGCTGGCGGCCGAGTTTGTCCGCGACAACGCTCTGGCGATCAGCGGCCTGCTGTCTGCGAAAATCGGCGGTCCGAGCGTGAAACCGTATCAGCCGGAAGGGTACTGGATGCACCTCAACTTCCCCAAGCGGGAGTATGTCCACGACCGTGGCGAGGACCAATATCGTCGCGGCCTTTATACCTATTGGCAGCGATCGTTCCTGCACCCCAGCCTGCGGGCCTTCGATGCCTCCAACCGCGAAGAGTGCGCGGCCGAGCGGCCCCGCTCGAATACCCCGCTGCAATGCCTGACGCTCCTGAACGATCCGACCTATGTGGAAGCGGCGAGGGTGTTTGCCGCGAGGATCCTCCGTGAGGCCGGGAGGACGGAGGCGGATCGCATCGACTACGCTTTCCGGCATGCCCTCGGTCGCGAGGCGCAGCCGGCCGAGCAGGAACTTCTCAGCCGCCTTTATCGGAAGCACCGCCGGCAATACGCCGAGGACGAAGCCGCAGCCGGTCAATTGCTGGCGGTGGGTGAATATGAGGCGCCCAGTGACGTGCCGGCTGACGAGCTGGCCGGCTGGACTTCGGTCGCGCGGACCATCCTTAACCTGCACGAGACGATTACCCGGCCATGAACCTCGACCAACTCATCGGCATCCGGCAGACCCGTCGCGCCTTTCTCGGCCGCACCGCCGGCATCGGCGCTGCGGCGCTGGCAACCCTTTTCAGCCGTGAAGCGTTATCAGAGGCGGCCGTCGATTCGTTGCAGGCAAGCTCGGGCGCGGTCAATCCCCTCCATCTCGCTCCCAAGGTCAAGCGGGTGATTCACCTCTACCAGGCGGGCGGTCCATCGCACCTGGAAACATTCGACAATAAGCCCAAGCTGACCGAACTGGGCGGACAGCCGATGCCCGAGTCGTTCACGCAAGGACAGCCGATCGCGCAGCTTCAGGGAAAGGCGCTGACGTGCTTTGCCCCGCAGTTCCCCTTTCAGAAGTTCGGCGAGAGCGGTCAGGAGATCTGTTCGCTCTTTCCGCAAATCGGTTCGGTGGCCGACGACATCTGCATCCTCCGCTCGATGGTTACCGAGGCGATCAACCACGACCCGGCCCATACGTACATGAACACGGGAACCACCATCTCGGGTCGCCCGTCGATGGGTTCCTGGCTGCTCTACGGCCTGGGGAGCGAGTGCGAAGATCTGCCGGGATTTGTCGTCCTGTCGAGCATCGGCAAGGGCGGACAGGCCCAGCCGATCGCCGCACGGCAGTGGCACAGCGGCTTCTTGCCCAGCAAATACCAGGGCGTGGAGTTCCGCTCGAAGGGCGATCCGGTGCTCTACGTGGGCAATCCCAAGGGAGTCACGCGCGAGCAACAGCGCGATGTCGTCGATGCGGCCAATGCGATGAACCTCTTGCACGACGAAACGGTCGACGATCCCGAGATCGCCACGCGCATCGCGCAGTACGAGTTGGCCTTCAATATGCAGGCGAGTGTGCCGGGCCTGGTCGATATTTCCGACGAACCGTCCGACATCCTCGAGATGTACGGCACGAAAGGGGGCGACGGCTCCTACGCCGCCAACTGCCTCCTGGCGCGGCGATTGGCGGAGCGGGGCGTGCGGTTCATCCAGGTCTACCACCGCGCCTGGGACCACCACGGCGACATCAAGCGGAGCATGGAGATCACGGCCGAAGAAGTCGACCGCGCGACGGCGGCCCTGATCCGCGACCTCAAGCAGCGCGGCATGCTCGACGACACACTGATTCTCTGGGGAGGCGAGTTCGGCCGTACGCCGATGGGCCAAGGCAACGGCCGCGACCATCATATCAAGGGCTATTCCTATTTCCTCGCCGGCGGCGGCGTCCGGCCTGGGATCACCTACGGCGCCACGGATGAACTGGGCTACCATGCGGTCGAAAACGTTGTCCACGTGCATGACCTGCAGGCCACGATTTTCCACTTATTGGGCATCGACCACAAAAGGCTCACCTACCGTTACCAGGGTCGTGATTTTCGGTTGACAGACGTCGGAGGCAAGGTGGTGCGGGAAATCCTCGTTTGACAAAGGGTCTGCCACGGCAGACCCCCATCCGGCTCAGCCGGGCCATCATTCGCTGGCCCGGCGCCTTCACCGACGATATCGATGGGAAATCCATGGACGTTGATTGGGTTCGCGTCTGGCCGATTTGCCGTAAGGCGGGCCGAGTTGCGTTTACACGTACAGCCCATCGTCATAAGAAGGAAGGACTGTGTTATCATGAGTGATCGTCTACGAATCGTCGGTCTATCCCGTGGTTCCTGCCGTCATTGGCACCTATTGGTTGTCGGCCTGTTGCTTGTTCCGTTGGTTCCCCGGGGGCTGCCGGCGGCTCCGTGGGATCCCGCAGCGACAGACTACACGGGACGGACGGGACAGACGTTCTATGTCTCAAGACAAGGCGACAACTCCGATGGCGCCAGTTGGGCGACGGCCTTTCGCACGATCCAGACAGCCATTTCCGCCATACCCGACGACCAGGGCGGCCATCGTGTTATCGTTCGACCCGATACGTATAACGAAGCGAATCTTCATCCGGCCCACCGAGGCGCCAAGGGAGCCTACAACTTGCTGATCGGCGATCATGACGGACGGTTGGGTTCCGGGGCGCAGGGATGGGTGCTGATTGATTCCGGTGATCCCGACATGGGCTTCAAGAGCTGGGACTGGTGGAGTTCGTTTGCCGCCTCTGACAAAAAGTGGCCGACCGGCAACAATCAGCAGACCTTTTCCAGCATTGTCTGCGATCGCTGGATCTTCCGAAATCTATACGCCACGGGTGGGGATGCCGGACTATTCTGGGACTTGACGGACAAGAGTGGCGAGGAGTTCACGGTAATCGTCGAGGACTGTGTCGGCATCGGACGCGCCTTTGGCGGTGGCGTGTGCTACCCCATCGTGCGCCAGCAGGAGCCGAGCGTTTTCCGGCGATCTTATTTCCTGGCGCTGGACTGGGTCGGCGACACCGCAGCGGTGCTCCTGGGAGGCTGGGAAAACACCATGCCCGAGGTTCCTCACGCCATCTTTGACGATTGCACGTTCGTGCATCCCGATAATGCCGTGGCCATGTCCTACGCGAGCCATTGCGCGCGGGGCAAGTTTGTTCATTGCCGCATGATTGTGCTGAACTTCACACAACCGGAAATGGGCGGTAGATCCACCGGCATTGTCTGTACCGAGAACCATCGCCCGGGCGCGCGCCTTCACGTCGACTTGGAAGATTGTCTGCTGGCGGGTTACAGCCTCTTCACTCCGGGCGAGGCATCGCAGGCCGTCAGCTTCGCGACCCAAGGCAAAGTTCAGGTTTATCTCCAATTCAAGCAAAGCCTGCCCGATGGTTTTCAGAGGCTCGGGAATTGGCCTGCTGAACTCTTCTTTCAGATGGCTCCTCCGCGATCACCTTCCGATGCGGGGCGGATCGCACGCCTGCAATAACAGCCATCGTCATCATCATGCCGCTCCTTACCAACATCTCTGCTAGAAGTCAGTCTATCGTCTTTCGACACTTTCGCAAAACCGGCAGAATATCCGTCCGAGCGACGTGCCTGTTCCCTCTTGGTAACGCCTCTTATGGCAATACCAAGTCCCAGTAACGCACGGTCGCCGGGCTGCCATCCTCCAGGATTAACGCGATCTTATTGATGCCGTCTCGGACGAGCCGTCGCGGGCACTTGAAGCAAGCGTAGGCGGCCGGCTCGCCCATGCCGGCTTCGTAGGGGTGGTCAAGCGGCTTGTGGACGTAGGCGGTGGGTTCCAGGGTGGTTCCGTTGACCTTCGCCATCCACCGGCGATTGGAGAGATCTTCAGCGGCCATCAACCGGAAAACGCCATCGGTCGACTGGTGTTCGGTCGGAGCCATGTCCAGTTCAAACGTACGGGCGTCGCCTTTCTCGAAACGGACCGGCAGTTGTCCCGTGTCCGTGGTGAACCAGTTCTCCGCCTGGAAGTACGATTGCGGTTGTTTCGCCAGCCACTGGGGGTCGGCCAGATGTTTGAGGACGTGGAACGGCGGTTCGTTGAACGGCCCGCGGCCGGGGACACCGTGGTCGCGGTAGTAGACGAAGTTGAACAGGCTCATGCCGTCGATGCCGCGGCGATACGCCATGTGGGCCGTCGTGTAATACTGCTGGTCAATGGTCCGGAGGAAGAGGAAGTTGTCGCCTCCCGTCGTGGTCAGATGCCGGCCGGTCATCGTACAATGACACATCTCCAGGTAGAGAGCCACATCGGGCACAAGCCGACGGATCTTCGCTGCATCGTGCGATTGGTAAGTAAAATAGGATGGGGAGAGGTTCACCATTTCCACTCCGACGTCGACCAGCGACGTCAGGTCGATGCCGATGTCGGCGTGCATGTCCAGCCGGCACGGCACTCGGACGCAGAGCCAGCGGTGCTGGCCCGGTTGGGCCGTTCGATCCAGCACGGACCGGATGTCCGCCACGAACTTGGTTATGATCTCGACGCGCCGCTCGCAAGGCACGTCTTCCGCAAAGAGGTTGGGAAATCGCATAAAGTCCAGCTCGAGCCCGGCGAGTTCATAGTCCTCGCAAATCTCTTCAATCCGTGCGAACATGTGCTGTCGCACTTCGGGCACGGCCCAATTGAGCCCGGAACCCACGGCTCCCAACCGCCATTCGGGATGCTCGACGTAGAACCGGCTGATGGAGTGCATGCCTTGCAAGTTGCCTGGTGTCTCGGCGTGGTGAAGGTGGTGGGTATCGTTCAGCCGCATCGAGACGAACGGCGTCTGACCGACTCGGCGGCACTCGCCGATGAAGTCCTCAAACGGATCACCGCCGTCCAGGATATACTGATGAACGCCAGGGTAGCGCAACTGCTTGGGATCGATGCCGAAGTTTTTCGCCCACCAGGCGTGATGCTCGCTCAGCGTATACAGCTTGCTGGGCCTTCCCGATCGAGTTCGTGCCGATGGCCGGCAGATTGATCAAAGCCTCCGGCGGCTGGTTGATCCGTCCTTCGTAGCTGCCGGACCTGCCTGAGCTTGTTCGCGTTTGCTCCTGTCCGTCCAGAATCAATCGCACTCGCTTGCCATCGAAGGTGCCGATCACATGGTGCCATCCCTTGGTGATCCGAGTCTGGGACATGAGACCATGCCACTGGCCATCTTCACCGAAAATGCCAAACTCGAGAAACCCGAGGTAGCCATCCTGCTGTGGCGGCTCGCCGCGAATCTGCAAAAACCACTGACGAGAGTTCCCGGGAACCGCCTCGGCCGACTTACGAGTCTTCGGCGGGTGTGTGGTAACGATCAGTTGAAGCGGGCCTCGCGTACGATCGACACGAAAGACGGTTTCCAGTGTAAGCCGTTCCGGACGAATCGGATTCTTCGCGACGACGGAGCTTTTCCCGTCCAACTCAAGGCACGCAGGATCGGCATTGCGTTTCACCTTCCCCAAGAGCGAGCCGCTATTTCGCAAACCGCTGTCGTCCACCAATTGGCGAGTCTCTGCGAGGCCGGGCGACCTTTGCACTTCCCAACTCACTACCAGGCCCTCGCGGCTGACCGTGTCCATTTGCTGTGCGGCAATCGCGGCAGTAGCCACGAGCCAGCAATCCGCCACGAGGCACAGAGAAAATCGTGTCGGGCACATTCGTATTCCTCCCGCAGTGCCTGTCCTCTTCTCCCAACGCGCTAAAACCCAGGGCATTCACGGCAATGCCTGTTCCGGCGGAGCGGTGATGTCGACTCTCTGCTCCTTCAATCTTGCCTGCAATTCGGCGATATCTACCTGACCGACGCCGACGTGATGTTTCGAGGCGATCGCGGCGGCATTGCCGGCCGCCTGTTCGAGCGTCATCACCGTGCGCTGCAAACGCACGGCCCCCGAGGCGATGTGGGAGAATCCCGCCGCCGATGACACAAACCTCCGTTCGGATCCGCTCACCGGACGCGTCCCGGCGATCGGCCGCCAACGACCGTGTCGCCGCGCCGGGCATCAGCCCTCCGGCGGCCGTTGCGAGCAGCGATTTTGCTGCGGTGCGTCGATTCATCGCAAAACTCGTCATGGCCACCTCGCAGACAGGTTGAATGGGGGGCGTAGTTGGTGGACTACGAACTTACGTATCTCAAGGTAGTCGATCGACTCCGCCTGTCAAGCGAGGGTGATTTCGGGCTGCCGACATTCGCCCACCCCGTCTCTACCCGTGATCCTGGGTGATTTGCACTCGCCCTTATCGAGCCGCTGCGATATCTTTACAATGTGACCGAGACCCGCCCCAGAACCGATGGATATCACGCTGGAATGCTGAAATTTGCCACCAAGTTCGCCCCCGAGGCCGACGCCTTCAACACTGCCACGGAGGCCGGATTCCAGTACGCAGAGCTATGGCTGGGAGCGAAGACATTAGCTCGCCGGAAAGTAGTCGCGAGCCTGGCGTCACAGTACTCGCTTTGCTACGGGTTGCATTTTCCGAACCGCAGTGAGTTGGACGACCAGGATCTGCAGAGCGCCGCGAGTCTCTACCGCGACCTGGGCTGCACCGCGATGGTGATCCATAAGCCGATGCTGCGACGTTACGGCGCGCGTCTGATGACTTACGACCGTTCGATCCGGCTGGCGGTGGAAAACCACCGGCTCACATGGGACGAATTCAACCGGTGGGCGGATGAGAATGCCTGGCTGACGCTGGACGTGGAGCACTTCTGGAAACTGACTCTGCGCGACGCGCCCTTGGAAGAGTTGCTTGGGAAGTTGGACAAGTTGTTGACAAGTCACGGTGGCAAGATAATCCACGTTCATCTGCCTGGTTACTTGCCGGGAGAGGCGGAACATCGACCCCTCAGCCATGCCGGCGAGGCGGCGTTACAGATTCTGTCGACGTTTGCCGCACATGGATTTGAAGGTCTGGTGGTGAGCGAGGCGGACCTGCCCTACCAGAACGTCAGCGAAATGCGCCGAGACGTGCTCTGGTTCGATCACTGGCTCAAGGTCTATGGCGACGGACGACGGTGAGAACCGACGAACAACGTTGCTTCCGCCCCCCCCCTTGTAACCAAAAAAGCGATGGCCCGTGGTCAGCCTTGAGGACAGTCGTACAAGGAATGCCTGACGGATCAGGAGAAGGCTTGCCTTGCCACTATGAAGCGTCTAGACTTCATGCGGTCTTGGTCGCGGGCAACCTTGTGCGGTGGCAGGCGACGAAGACCACGACTACTTGTCATAGTGCCTTGCACACCCGTTGGGGTGTGGTAGCACCTCTTCTCTTCGAGCAGCCAATGACAGCCGTACTTGTAGTTGATGATTCGGCCGTGGATCGCCGGATTGCTCGTGGTCTACTGGGGGTGGATTCTCAGTGGACGGTCTCCGAGGCCGAGCATGGCATCGCGGCTCTCGCCAGCATGAAACAGGCGGCGCCGGACTTGGTCGTCACCGACCTGCAGATGCCTGAGATGGATGGACTGACGCTGCTCACGGAGGTCGGCGAACGTTACCCGACGATACCGGTTATTGTGATGACGGCCTTCGGCAGCGAGTCGCTTGCGATCCAAGCCTTGAAACGCGGCGCGGCCGGCTACGTTCCCAAGTCGCAGATCGCCGACATGTTACCGAGCACGGCCCGTGACGTGTTGGCCGTGGCGCGTGGGAAACGCACTCACGAGCGGTTGATCGAGTCGATCACGGCTTCTCGGATCGAATTGGCGCTGGCGAGCGATCCGGTGCTGATTGACGCCGTTGTTGACCTGGTTCGGCGCCTGCTGAACCGCGCAGGAATTTGCGGTCCAACCGAGCGGGTACGCGTGGCCGTGGCACTGGAACAGGCATTGCAGAACGCCTTGTACCACGGCAACCTGGAACTCACGGAGGAGCAGATCGAGGAAGCAAAGGAAGCGTTACTTCGAGGAAACAAACCCCGGGTGATCGAGGAACGTCTGAGGCAGCCGCCCTACTGCAGTCGAACGATCTCCCTCGACTTGTCGATTACGCCCATGGAAGCGCGTTTCGTTGTCAACGATCAAGGGCCGGGATTCGATGTCGCCGCCGCGCTGCGTCAAGATCGGGCGGAAACCGTCGTAGGGAGTGGCGGACGGGGATTGCTGTTGATGCGAAGTATCATGGACGAAGTCACTTACAACGATCGTGGCAATGAGGTCACTCTCGTGAAGGCCGCGGACTGGTGTTAAGCGGTTTCTCGTTGACCAACACGATTTCGCGACAGTTATTGCTTTGCTGGTCCCAAGTGTCCAGAGAAGTCAACCGCTGTTTTTCGGGAGGTTGGGATGTTCTTTTTGTCAGAAAATGTGGCGGTCAAGAATGCCGGGAACGTCAGAATTACGCCTTCAAAATGTGCGGAACTTGAACGTAGGAGAGCCGTAGGGCGTTGGATTCAGCCGCTCAGTGCCTGCCGAGTCCGCCTGACGATCGAGTTGTCCGACCCGTCAGATCCGCGAAAATGCATCGCCCCGCAGGCGAGGTAGCGGTTTCTCCAGGGTTTGGAAACGTGCTGGAAATCCTCGAGGGCCGCCGAGGTGAACTTGTAGTCATGCACGCCGCCGGCCTTGTAAGCCAGCAACTGTCGAATTCTTGAGAGCAGCGGTTTTTGGGACCGGTTCGCCTCCAGGTAACCGAGAATCCGTCCGGCCGCCTGACGACGCGCACCGCTCAGTCCATCAACGATGTCGCGAATCGCGGTCTCGTCGGTACCCTCCGGCGGGATCGCCTCGATCCCTTCGATCGACATCTCCGCCAGACCGCCGCGGCCGGCTGCGGAATCGCGGAACATCGGTAGCAACGATGCGTTCTGCAGGAGCAGCAAACGACGGGTGGCCTCCTGCGTGGTTGTCTGATAAGCGTAGTGGATGGCGCGGGAGGTCGTGACGGCGTGCAGCGAGACGATATTCGGCTGCCGAAGCTGCAGTTCGGCCGCGCCGCAGAAGATGGCGTCCCAGACGGAGACAGGCGACGCGCCGGCATTGATCCGAGCGATTACCGAGTCGGCGGCATCTTCGGGAGAGCCGTTGTGGAAGACGGAAAGCAACTCGGCCGTCGCCTCCCGGCTCAGACCGCCGTCCTGCCAGTTGTTGCGGATCTTGCCAGCAATTCTCTGATTCCGCCGCCAGGGCTGATCGGCCGGGTCGTCGCGGTCGGCAGGATTGCCGTCGTCGTGCATCAGCAGCGCGTAGGCGAGACTCCGCATGATCGGTTCGGCGTGCCGCCAGCCGATTTGCTGGAGAACCCGCTGGGCACCCATGACGAAGATGGCCTTGTGGCCGATCGAACGGAAGTCGCGCGATCCGAGCGGATAGAACAGTTCGAATGCCTGCTGCGGCGGCAAATGGCGTGCAACCGCGGCTGCCGCGGCATCTGCCTCCGGCTCGTTCCAGGCATGCATGGCTTCGACCAGCGAGCGAGCCGCCTGGTCCGGCAAAGGCACCGCCGACTCATCCACGGGCGGCATCTTCCAGTCGCCCTGCCGCTCGTCGCTCGATTGAGCGCTCTTGAAATAGTCGATTCCCCAGAAGACCGGCAGCCACTGGTCTTCCGCGGGCAACTCGCTGCGGATGTGATGGTAAGAAAGAACGCCGAGTACCGTGTGGAACTGGAAGCCGACCGAGGGACGCGGCTGAACCTCTCGCACACCGGCCAGGATCAGCGCCGCCAGCACATCGTCGTAGGTTGCACCTTCGCGGATCTTTGCACCGACTTTCTCGAGCACTTGATCGCGTGGCGTCTTCTCCAGCAGAAACACCAGAGCTTCGGTCCGGGGCTCTGGCGCCAGGAGTGACGATGCTTTCTCAGCCGCTGCCGATCTTTGCAGGTGGACACCCCCGAAGCCGATGCCCGCGCCTGCGGTGATTACGCTTCGCAGCAGAACGCGACGGTCGATTTCCTCGGTCATGACGTTTGCCCCTTTGTTCTAACGCGGCCTCTGGCCGCAACCAAATTCGTTTAACCGCAACGGCCAACGGCCTGCGCCGGCAGGGGTAACAAAGCCTGCCATGGCACATCCCGCGCAGGCCGTTGCGGTTAAACAAACCAAACATGTGCGCACGGATCGTAGAAGTTACAAACAAAGACTCTAGGAGGCCCTGGCAAAACGGGGGCAGACACCTCGCGAGGACGCCTATTCTCGGCGTATTGCGAATGCTTGGCTCGGAGCCAGCCCGCATTTTGTTCGGGCCTCTAAGTTGAGCGCATGGTGGCACGGGGCCGTCGCTAGGGGGCCTAGAGCAATCGTACGCAATCAGACCGGTGAGGTGAAGAGCAGACGTCGATCCTGACAATCGTCAGTGCCAACGCCAACCGGTGCTGATACCGTAACGCGCGGCCAGGTACTGTTCGACGGACTCGATTTCCGCGAGGGTGAGTTTGCGGTCGTACGCGATGATCTCGGCGACATCGCCGGGATGGCTGTCGGTGCCCGTCCACTGGGGGCAGGCGAGATTGCCTCCGGAGCCGAACTCGCGAACGACGGGAAGATCGTTGCGGCTGCCCGCGGGGCGGCCGTTGGTGCGGGCTGAAGCGGTCGTTTCTCCGTCGTGCTGATAGACGGTGATGGCAGGCGCGTCCTGCGGCGCTGCGACAGAGACCTTTTCGCCATGCTGTCATAGTGATAATTGGCGCGAGTGAGGTAAAGCCGCGGTATGCCGCCGCCGCCGTTTTCAGCGTTGCCGCCGACGCCGAACCAATTGTCCTGGGATTGCGTGACGAGAATCACCGTAAAGGGCTTGCCCGCCAGATAGGCGTTGGAAAAACCGCGGATGGCGAGTTGGTCGTCCACACCGTCGAATCGGACGGCTGGGTGGCCGTTGAGGATAGCGGCGCCGAGCATGGGGGCCTTGCCCTTTGCCTCAGAGAGACGGGACGTCGACGGGATCGTCGCCGACGGACCTGCGATGGCGGGCCAGGTTCTCACCGGGTCGCCGTCCTTGATTGTGGCCAGCAGGCTGCCGGCACTGAGCCATAGTCGGAGATGGTCCTTCAGCGTAGGCGCATCGGGCGCCAGCCGAGGGCGCGGCGCGCCGCAATCGAAGCGGGCGGAGGCAATCGGACTTTCGGCCCCAAGGGCCGCGAAAGATTGTGCCTTGATGGTTGCGGAGGCTTCGAGGCGAATGGGCCGTTGGTAGAGCGTTGCCGACTTGTCCGGCTCGGCGCCGTCGAGCGTGTAGCGTATTTCGGCGCCGGGCGTCGCGCAACGGATGCAAACGTCGAGAGCCGCGCCGGCGCGATCCTCTTCGGCGCACCAGATCGAGGGCTGCCAGGGTGTGTCGGCCTTGGTACTCTCCGCGGGTTCCACGACGAGGATGCCCCACGGATCGATCGCGGGGAGTTCGACCATGCTGACGCGACCGCCGTCTCGTTCCGTATCGATCGCCAGCGGTGCGAAATCGTGCGAGGCTGCCGCTTTTTCGTGCTGCTCGGCCGTATAGGGCGCCGGGACACGATATCGCAGTTTCAGTGGCCGCCCGTCAAAAAAACGCGCGGGATCGAACGACAGACGCACGGGTCCGGTCTTGTCGCTGCTGGCGGCGACGAGATGGACGACGACCGGGGCGTCGGGGCGTCCGGGCTGGGCGCGAACGACGGCGAGGACCGGTGAAGCGGCATAGACGCTCAGCGGTGGAGCCATCTCCGCATAGCGAGAGTCTTGGATTCCCGCCCCCATGACGGCGGCCTCTTCGTAGCCGTCCAACAACGGGGCATTGGCGCGGACAAAGCCGTACAAGTCGGCGAATTGCGCGGGTGTGCCGAAAAAGCGGGGGGAGTCGAGGCCGATGAACACGTCCCACGGCACGATCACGTTGGCGCCCAGGGCGTATGCGGCGGCGATGAAACGGCGATTGTGGCCTACGTCGCTGGAGACAAATGTGAAGAGATACGGTTTGCCGAGCTGCTGTGCCTGCTTGAGATGTCGCCGGTAAAGCTGCGCGGGGGAGCCTTCTTTTTCCGGATAGGATTCGATGAGGGCGAAATCGTGGATCTTGTGGTAGGTGGTGAGAAATTCCTCGTTGGCGTTGCAGGCGTGGGCGACCTGGCGGCCGGCGATCTCGTCGATCTGTCGATGCATGCGGCTAAGGAAGCGGATGCCCGACTCGACCTGAAAGTCCCGGAAGAGATCGCGGAGTGGCTTGGGGCCTTTCCAGGAACTGCTGGCGGCGTTGGAATCGGTGCCCAGTGCGAGAAGGAAGGCGGCGTAATCAAAGCCAGAGAGAGCCACTACTGCCCATTGGGCTCGCTGGGCGGGAGTGGAGTGCTCCGCGAGGTAGGGACGGAATCCCTCGACGCAATGCTTGCAGAAGCAGCCGCCCCAGTGGCCCATCAAGTCGTTGAGTTGCACTCCGTCCATCTGGAAATAGTCGACGCCGGCATCCAGGCCGTAGCGAGCGTGGTCCAGGAAGATCCTGGCGTAGTCGGGGTTGTTGGGGCATCCGAACCGCATGCCGCCTTTGCGGGTCCAGGGATCCTGGACAGGCTCACCCTTCATATTGACAGTGCGGCCGATCTGGTATGTGGCCGGGCCGAAGGGAGCGTCGGTCACCTGGCAATTGAGTGTTCCGCCGACGGGATACCCCAACGCTTTGGCCTTGGCGACAAAATCCTTGTTGGACGGCTTGCCGTGAATGTAGAGCCAGTCGAAGCGGGTGGCGTGGAACTGGCGAGCCGATTGAAAGGAATCGTGCGTGTCGGAAGCATTCAACGGGCGCGGCCAGCGGGTGGAAAAGCAGACGTCGGAGGCTCGCGGTGCGCCGGCAGGGCGGGGATGCGGCTGGGCAATCCGTGCGAACGTCGGCTCGGCGCCGGAGCAATCGGCGATCAAGCTCGCGACGCAGACAACGCAGAACGAAAGTTCCCTCAGCATGAGAGATTCCTCCTGCCCAAAGGGGCCAACTCGCAAACGGCAGCGCCGGCCGACCTGTTACCGATCGGCGGCGCGGGACTGCATGTCGTAGCTCAGCATGGGAGCGGCGTAGTAGCCCATGAACGACACGGCGACGTCGATTCGATAGATCGGATCCTGCATCAGCGCGACGCGGCGGTCGGTCGCGGGGATGGTCGTGGTGTAGATCCGCAATTCGCCGGGCAGGCTGGTGATGATCTCCTCGCGCCAGTCCCCCACGACGTCGGCGATTGCCACCACGCTCCCCTCGATCCGAGCCGCATGGGCTTCGCCGCCGAAATCGACGATCTTCGATCCGCGGATCAGTTCCCGCTGGTGGTCGGCGTCCCAATAGACCGGCATCGACATCCGCTGCTGCTTTTCAGCCGAGAGCAACTCGCCCTCGGCGCTGAAGAGCCAACCTTTGAAGTACTTGCGATTGGCGTCGATGTCGACGGCGTGGCACTCCGAGCCGGGGTGGGCCGCGTCGATGTCGGCGCACATGCCGTCCGTCCCCACGTGGTTGGTCGCCTCCTGAAGTCCCCAGAGCACCTCCCCGGTGCGTGCATCCACCAGGCAAAGGGCGCTGTGCTCGCGTCGGGGCTCGATGCCGTAGAAGATCTCCAGGCCGGGGCGCAGAGGATTGATGTCGCCGACGAAGCAGAAGTCGGGGTGGCCGAAGCCGGTCGTCCACAGTCCGTTGCCGTTGTCGTCGACCACGGCCGAGCCGAAAATCACCTCGTCGCGCCCGTCGGCGTCGACGTCGGCCGCCTTCATGATGTGGGCGCCCTGGCTGTTGTAACGGCCGCGACCGGCCTCCTCGCGGCTGTCCCACGCCCAGAGCTTCTCGAGCTTCTTGTCGTGAAACTGGTAGGCGACCAGGCGGATCGTGGTGTAGGTTCCACGATTGACGATCACCGCCGGCGTCTTGCCGTCGAGATAGGCCACGCAAATCTGATTGCGGCTGGCGTAGTTGTAATGGTACGGCTCGCCGGGGGTCACGCGCGACGGCCAGTCGGTGCGGGCCAACTCGCGGCCGGTTTGGCCGTCGAAGATCGAGAGGTACTCGGGCCCTGTTTCGACTCGGCCGTCGGCCCCTCGCGGATCTCCTTCGCCCGTCTTGGCGGCGACCTCGGCCCGCCCGTCGCCGTCGAGGTCGAAGACGATCATCGGCGAGTACCAGATTCCCCGCTCAATGGCCCAGCCCATGTCGTTGAGCCACAAGCGGCGGCCGTCGTGGTCCCGGGCGTCGAGCTTGTACGTATCGGGGCTTGGGCTCCAGTAGCTCGACGCGGGGTCGATATTGTCCTTGGGCGTCTTGAGGACAAAATCGTAGCGCCCGTCGCCGTCGAGGTCGCCGATGCCCACCTTCTGCACGGTCTCGTCCGGGTCGAGCTTGAACGTGATCGACGGCGATGCTTCGCTGGTGGCGACGGCCCGGACAGGCTTTGACGTCTCCGCTTCTTTGCCGGCGATGAGGGCCCGCACCGTGTACTCGCACTCGGCACCGGTCGGCGCCGCGGTGTCGACGAAATCGGTCGTCTTCTCGATCGGCCGATCGTTGAGCTTCACGGCCGCTGTGCCGGGGGCCGCACGATACACATCAAAGGCGACGGCGGGGGGATCGCTCTGGAGCAAGCGCCAGCCGAGGTAAACCGGCCCCTCGCCCTCGCGGACAGCGACGAGGCCCCGGTCGAGCGGTTCCCGCACGCGGGCGGTGGCGAAACCTAGCACCGGCGGCTTCTCCACGCGCGGCAGCGTGGGCGTGAAGCGGAGGTAGTCGTAATACGAAGCGCCGATATTGACGGTCGTGGCGTAGCGGTCATCGACCCAGAGGTCAAAGATCCCGTCGGTAATATCGACCACGCCCAGCGATCGGTCGCTGTCGCCTTTCTTCTCCCAAGTCTTACCGTCGCGCGAGACGGCAATCGCACGGCCGCCGCGCAACTCGACTTCGTAGCGGCCCCGAGGAATGCCCGTAATGTGCGTGTGCAAGGGGGGCGCACCTTCCTCGGCGGCCGCCCGATCTTCCTTGACCACGGGCGAGCGGAGCACGATCCCCTCCGACCATTTCTTCATGGCATCGCTATCGGTGCTCCACAGCGTCCACTTGTCGTCGGCCGCCTTGTCCGAAAGCCAGGCATCCTTGGGCCCGCTCCAGTCCTCCGCCTCATAGATCAGCGGCTTGAAATCGGCCGGAATCTGTGCCGGCAGAGACGCATGGGATACCACGGTGATAAACACCGCCAACAGCAAGACACTCAAGACGCTTCTGGACATGATGCATTCCCTCCGGTTGGTGAATTCAGATTTCCCAGGCTCGATGGTTGCCGTCTTTCGTATACGCTTTCCAGGACTACGAACGCGTGATGTTGGAGTCGTTCCCCACGGATCCAAGCCGCGTGACGCACGGGGGCGAAACCAGGCGGTCGAACTCTTCACCTGTAAGCACTTCTTGCTCGATCGCAATCTCCCGCACCGATCGCCCTTGCTGTTGGGCGGCCAGGGCCAGTTCACATCCCCGCCCGTAGCCGATGCGGTCCACCAGGGCCGTCACGGTGGCGGTGCTGCCGCGAACATGCATTCGGCAGCGTTCCTCGTCCGCTTCAATTCCCTCGACACAGAGCCGCGCCAGCGTGTCGCAGGCGGCCGTGAGCAGATCGAGGATCGTCAGCAGGCTGTCGGCCACCAGCGGTAGAAACTGGCTCAGTTCCAGGTTGCCGGCGCTGGCCGCCTGGATGATCATTTGGTCGTGCCCGATCACCGCCATCGCCGCCTGGCTCACCGCCTCGGGGATCACCGGGTTGACCTTCCCGGGCATGATTGACGAGCCGGCCTGCCGGGCCGGGAGGCGAATTTCGCCGAAGCCGGCGTCAGGGCCGGAACTCAACAGCCGCAGGTCGGTAGCAATCTTCAGCAGGCTTGAGGCCAACACTCGAAGCATACCGCTCACCTCGACGAAGACGTCGGCGTTTTGCGTCGCCTCGATCAGGTTCTCGGCTCGTGCTAACCCCAGTCCGGTGATCAGGCGAAGCTGCTCGACCACGCGGAAGATGTACTGCCGCGGGGCGCCCAGGCCGGTGCCGATCGCCGTGCCGCCAAGATTGACCACCCGCAGCCGCTCTTCGCACTTGTAGATCCGCCAGCGGTCGCGGCTGATCGCCTCGGCGTAGGCCGACATCTCACGGCCAAGCGTGGTGAGAACGGCGTCCTGGAGCTGGGTTCTGCCCACTTTCACGACATGGGCAAACTCCTTCTCCTTCTGCTGAAACGCCTCCTGCAAGGCGACCACCTTACGCTCCAACTCGCGGAGGCCGTAGATGGCGGCCACTTTCAGGGCGGTGGGATAGGTGTCGTTGGTGGACTGGTGCAGGTTGACGTCGTCGAGCGGACTGATCGTTGGATACTCACCCAACGGCCGCCCCAGGATTTGCAGAGCCCGGTTTGCCAACACCTCGTTGACATTCATATTGGTCGACGTGCCGGCCCCGCCCTGCAAGGCATCGACGAGGACGTGGTCGTCGAGTCGGCCCTCGATCATCTCGTGGCAGGCGGCTTCGAGGGCCGCGAACTTCACGTCGTCCCACCGGCCCAGTTCGTGGTTGGTTCTCGCGGAGGCCAGCTTCACGGCGCCGTAGGCGTGCGTCAGCCCGCGATGGACCGGCCGGTGGGCCAAGGGGAAATTCTCGATCGCTCGCTCCGTGTGGATCCCGTAAAGGGCTTGGGCGGGCACGTCGCACGGCCCGAGTAGATCATTTTCGCAGCGGAAGGAAGGCATGACGTGCCGGATCCTCAGAAGTACAAGTCCCGCTCGTCGGTCTCTTCGATGCGGCGGAGCCGATCGATCAACTCCACTTTCCGCTGGCTGTCGGGCATCTTATCTATTTCCTTCCGGATCAGCGCCTTGCCGGCGGCGCAGGTCTCCTGGGAGCCGTAGTCGGTGAGATACTCCATCAAGGTCGACAGGGCGTTCGGCGTGCAGAGGTTCTGAATGAAGCCGGGGATGGCAAACTCCATAAAGTGCTCGCCGGTGCGGCCCAGGCGGTAGCAGGCGGTGCAGAAGCTGGGGATATAGCCGTCGGTCATCAGCTCGCGCATGACGGCGTCCAGCGGCCGGATGTCGCCCAGTTCGAACTGTTCGCGCTCGCGAGCCTGCGTCTGCGAATCGCCCGCTTCCGTGTAGCCGCCCAGCTCGATGCGGCTGCCGGCGTCGATCTGGGAAACCCCGAAGGCCATCACCTCGCGTCGCAACTGCGGAGGTTCGCGAGCCGTGAGGATCAGGCCCGTGTACGGCACCGAAAGCCGCAGGATCGCCACCAGCCGCTTGAACTCGTCGTCGCCGGTGAGGTGCGACTCGTCGAGATCGACTCCGCAGGCCGGCCGCAATCGCGGGAAACTGATCGTGTGCGGACCGACGTGGTAATGCTTCTGCAAGTGCAACGAATGGGCGACCAGGCCGAGCACCTCGAACCGCCAGTCGTAGAGTCCGAACAGGGCGCCGATGCCCACATCGTCGAGCCCGGCCTCCATCGCCCGCGCCACTCCGTCCAGCCGCCAGAGATAGTCGCCCTTGCGAGTAGTGCCCGGGTGGACTTGCCCGTAGGTGGCGTGGTGATACGTTTCCTGAAAGATCTGGAACGTGCCGATTCCCGATTCTTTGACGGTCCGGTAGCCGGCATGGTCCAGCGGGGCGGCGTTGATGTTCACGCGGCGGATGTTGCCGTTTCCCAATCGAATCGCGTAGACCTCGCGGACGCACTCGGCCATGTATGCGGGGCTGTAGCGGCGGTGCTCGCCGAAGACGAGGATCAGCCGTTTGTGGCCCTTGGCCAAGAGCGCTTCCACCTGCCCGCGGATTTCGGCCGGCTCGAGCGTGCGGCGGACCACGTCGCGGTTGGAGCGGCGAAACGCGCAGTACTGACAGTCGTTGGTACACTCGTTGCCGATGTACAAGGGCGCGAACAGCACGATGCGGTTGCCGTAGACGTCGCGTTTGAGCTGCCGGGCGGCGTCGAAGATCTCCTCGACCAACTCGGGCTGCTCGGCCGCCAGCAAGACGGCGGTCTCTTCCAGCGACAAAGGCTGCTTCGACATGCTCTTGGCGATCACGTCGCGAACCTCGGCCGAGTCCACCTGGCGGGCCATGAGACTGTGCAGGAAATCCTCGTCGATGAAGTCGTAGCCGGCTTCGCTCAATCGATTGCTATCGGTCACCCGGGACATATTTCACTCAATACTTCTCGACCGTGTCGTCCGTTCGCCGAAGCCGGTTGGGCGAGTCGCCTCGTCCGGCGCCAACCTCGCGACCCAGGGATGCGATCCGTGCCTGAAGACACGTATGGCAGCCGTCGGCCGTTTCGCGGATGCAGGCCTTATTGGGATAGATTTCGTAATGAACGCGGTATTTCGGAGGCGTCAGGTTCGGCATGACCACATTGGCGCCGCGGACCAGTCCCAGTTCGCGGCCGTTGCGTTGGTTGACGGTCGCCAAGGCGGTCGTGCTGGGGATGTTCGCTTTGGGGCAGACGAGTCTCGCCAGCGAAATCACCTTGTACGTCATCAACTCGTTGCTGGGAACCTGATCGTCGGCAGGAAGCAGCGGGCAGAATTCCGGATCGCCCAGCGGAGTGTCCGGGTGCATCAAATACGGCCCGACGCCGATCATGTCCAGGTCCAATTCGCCGAACAACTCGATGTCTTTCGCCAGATCGTCGTAACTCTGGCCGGGAATGCCGATCATCACCCCGCTGCCCACTTCGAAGCCCAAGCCGCGCAACCGGCGCAAGATCGACAGCCGGTCCGATTGCGTGCCGGGCCGCGGCGGGTGGATCCGCTCGTAGAGCGCAGGGTTCGACGTTTCGAAGCGGAGGAGGTAGCGATCGGCGCCGGCTTCGCGCCAGCGGACCAGATCTTCATCGCTACGTTCGCCGAGGCTCAGCGTCACCGCCAGCGACGTCTCCGACTTGGAGCCTATCCCAAAATCGCCGGGGACTGGCTCATTCTGCGGAGTCTTCGGAGCAAAATGTGCCTGTCCCCTTCTCCCGACGCGGTTTTGGGATAGGCTCTTCATCCGCCGGATCAGGTCCGCCATCCAATCGCCGCCGATGCCCGGATCCTCGCCCGACTGCAACACGACGGTTCCGTAACCGAAGGCGACCGCCTGGCGAGCGCAATCCATTACTTCCTCGCCCGTCATCCGGTAGCGGGTCACACCCTGGTTCGGCGCCCGCAGGCCGCAATAGGCGCAGAGCCGAATGCAGTAGTTCGACAGTTCGATAAGCCCTCGCAGGTGGACGTCGCCACCCACGTTCTGCTGCCGGGTGTTGTCCGCCGCCTGCCAAAGGTCGGCCAGCCGGGCTTCGTCGGTCTCACGAAGCCAGCGGACGATCTCGTCGCGGGTTAAATGCATGGGCGTGAGCATGGCAGGCCAGACTGGGCTGGGGGGCCGATTGTCGGGGGCGCGACGTAAACATAAACCCGTCGCTTACAGGGGATTATACGCAGGCGGACAATCGAGAGATCACGAATCCACCTCCCTCGGCAGGGGTGGTCTTGCGGTCAATTCGCTTTCCTCCCGCCCGCACAAGCGGGGAGTGTGCCGGCGGAATCCACGGAAGCCGGCCCTCCCCGTGTCGCCGGATTTTCATAAGATAACATCATATTACCGCTTCAACCAGGACAGGCTGTTTTGGTGCCGTCGAGCGGTTGACAGACTGCGGCCGGACGGATACACACAGCCGAGCGGCCTTTACCAGCGAAGACAAACCTTCCGCCCTCCCGGCGGTGCGAGAACGAGAATTCTTGAACGTGCGAGGAAGCCCCCGATGCCCGAAAAACGTGACTACTTGAGAGAGACCATCGAGCACATCGACATCAGCAAGTACAATACGGTGCCGCTGGTGGAAGCGATGAGGCGGATGGCGTACAGCTCTCGCGACCTCGCCCGCGCCGCCGATATCTACGACCGCATGGTCCAGGATACGGATTGCGGAATCATCTTGTGTCTCGCGGGGTCATTGATCAGCGCGGGACTGAAGAAGGTCTTCGCCGACCTGGTACGCTTGAACATGGTCGACATCATCGTCTCGACCGGCGCCAACATCGTGGATCAGGATTTCTTCGAAGCCCTGGGATACCGCCACTACCTTGCCGACGATCTGGTAAAGACGGGGGTGAAGGACGCCGAGTTGCGGGAACTGCACATCGACCGGATTTACGATACCTTGATCGACGAGGATGAACTGCGGATCTGCGACGACACCACTCGCCAGATCGCCGACCAGTTGGAGCCGCGACCGTACTCCTCTCGCGAGTTCATCCGGGCGATGGGCGGTTACCTGCACGGCCAGAAGAAGAAACCAGCCGATTCGAT
Source organism: Rhodopirellula sp. (assembly GCA_012728855.1). Lineage (GTDB taxonomy): Bacteria > Planctomycetota > Planctomycetia > Pirellulales > Thermoguttaceae > JABWBD01. Next base: position 22,666 of record JAAYEH010000080.1, read on the forward strand.
CGTCTACGAGTCGTACAAGGCCGGTGTGCCGATCTTCTGCCCCGCCTTCAGCGATTGCTCGGCGGGTTTCGGGCTGGTGGCCCATCAGGCCGGCCGCGGCGATGCGCCCAAGGTGACGCTCGACAGTGCCAAGGACTTCCTGGAGTTGACGCAACTGAAAATCAAGTCGCGGCATACCGGTCTGTTCATGGTTGGCGGCGGTGTGCCGAAGAATTTCGCCCAGGACGTAGTGGTTTCCGCCGAGATTCTCGGCGCCGACGTCCCCATGCACCAATACGCCGTCCAGATCACCGTGGCCGACGTTCGCGACGGGGCGCTCTCCAGCAGCACGCTGCACGAGGCGAGCAGTTGGGGCAAGGTCGATACGGTCTTCGAGCAGATGGTCTACAGCGAGGCGACCTTGGCGGTGCCGTTGATCGCCGGTTATTCTTTCCACCGCGGCCATTGGCAAAACCGCAACCGCCGTGAATTTCACCGGCTGCTGGAAACCGGTGGCGCGGAGGGATGAACTGGTCTGCAATGTCGCCGTTTTCCATGCCGGCAGTGTGAAAGGGACGCGGTGGCGAAGCGCCCAAACCTGTTGAGGATCTTACTTCCTCTCCCGATCGACAATCGATCGTGCCCAGTCGGCAGACGCTGGCCACCACGCAACAGGTCAACCTCTACCCAATGGGCCGGCCCGTTTGAGTTCCTCCAGCATCGAGATCACCTCGTCTACGATCCGTTCGCCTGTGCCCGGCTCGGCGTAGCTGTGCAGTCCGGTCCAAACCTGGTAGCCGCCAAGTTGATGGGCCTCGCGATCCGGCAGGTAGCCGATCCAGTCGTTGGATAGTTCGACGACGACCGTGGAGGCAAAGGGCGACCGCTTCTTGATTTCCAGCCCGAACTTCGTAAAGAACTCGGCAGGCACGGCCGCCAGGGCGACGTCACCAATCTGCAGTACCTGGAGCCACGTAATCCGCTCGTCGCCCTGCTGCGATGCCAACTCTTTGCGCATTTTTCGAAAGATCTCGATGATCGGTTCGGCGCTCCGTCCGAGTCGCTTGTTGCAGTAATCGCCGACCGCCTTCTCTTCGGCTGCCTCATCAAACGTCCGAACCCTGAACGTGAAGGGCCGCTTCATGGCCGCCAGCCTGTCCACGTTTCGTGGCTGGGCCTCGGCGAACGTCTTCAGGACGGCCTGTTTAATGCGGGCGAACGACTCGCGAGGGGGTAAATAGTTGTGCGTCGAGCCGCTCGCTCCCTCCAAGAATGCCGCGGTGCCTCCCAGTTCCTTCTCCAGATCCTGGGCGACCAGCCCATAGAAAGCCGGAGAACGTTTTGACGAATCCAGAGCGCCGATGGTGTGGGTCGAGTGCCCGTAGAGGAGGGCCTGCAATTGGCCGCCCGGGCTGCGAAAGGCCAGGACCGGCAGGTCGGGGTCGAACGGGCCGCTGGGACCGACCGCGTCGTCCCGCGGCCCCGTCCAGTAGATGGTTCCATCCGCCAGGCGAAGACGGCTGTTGATGCCGACCGTCCCTTCCTGCCCGAGTTGGAACGTGAACAGGCTGTCGGCCAATCGCTCCTTGGCCGCGGCCACGGCCTTGACAATTCCCTCCTGCATGCGCCGGCAGAACGTCTCGTCGCGGCCGTAACCGTGGACGCGGATCGTGCTGGGCGCGTGGTGGGTGTGTGTCGTGTGTACCAGGACATTCGCCGCCGGAATCCCGCACGATTCCTCGATCTCGGCAACCACCGGATCGACCAGATCGCGGGTCAACATGAGCACGTCGCAGGAGACGATCGCCAGGCAGGCCGAGCTGGGCTTCTCCAGGACAAAAGCGGTCGCTCGCAGTTCCCCTTCCTGCCCTTTCACGAACCGGGCGAGAATCCCCCCGGCGATCGGCATCGAGTCGTCCGCTTCCAAAGCGACTGACGCGGCACCAACCCGCAAGGCAGCCACCGTGGCGGCGTTTCCTGCGGAGAAGAACATGATTGCTGCCAGCAACGCAATGAGTCTGGTCATGGTATTCGACTCCTGAATGAGAGGCCCAGGTTTAAAGCACAGCCCCGCTCCTGTTTATGATCTTAATCCTCTTCGGCCGCAATCAAAAGCCAGTCCGGATTGCGACCGGGCAAACTCTGTGAGTGGCATTGTGGAGGGCTTCAACAACCGATTGAGACTATCCTCAATCGCTGCGAAAGAGCGTACAACGAGGCCGTTCCTTCGGTACTCCGGACTGGGAGAAACGGATTGCCAAACATTTGGGCTTGGAATCGGCCCATCGTCCCACCGGCCGGCCAAGGAAGGCCGGCAATCGCGAAGATGTCTCCGGTGCAAGAGGTTGCAGAATACTGTGGAATCATCTATTGTACCAGTATCCAAACTGTCTCGCTTTCCTCCTCGCTGGAGCTATCTCCGATCAAGATCAAGAGACTCGGCAGACAGATGCAGTTTGCGGGCAGGCCGAGTCTCACCCTGTACCTGCGGGTCTTTTGGCTCGCCTGGGATGGGAGTTTGATCGACGATGACGACTGGTGCTCTGGTATTGGATTAGGATGGAGCCTCCTATGGTCGAGAGGAACGATTCAACGCATGAGCGACGGTTCTGGTTGGTTCTTGTCTGCCTGCTTGTGGCGCCGACCGTCGCGCTGATTCTGCTGCCGGCGCTTGGGCAGTCGCCGGGGTTCCTGTATTTGCGGCAATTCGCCATTGGTGGATTGATCGCGATCGGGGTTGGGGCGACCATCGTGAGCATGGGACGCCCGGTCGAATACGCCGAGACCGCAGACCCGCAACTCATCGCCAAGATGGCCGACCCGGCCAAGCTGTATCGAAGTCAAAGAATAACGGCATTCGCGATCGGGTTGGGAGGGCTTTGCCCGATCATGGTGTATGCCGCATCGGTGGGTCAATTCGCTGAGTTCGGCGGTTTTCTGATTGCTCCCTTGGTCCTCATCGGGCCGGGTCTCTGGATACGCGAAGTCGTTTGGGGGCATCCAACGCAGCCGAACGCCGACCAAGAAAAAGACTCTCCGTGAATATTCAAACTGTAAACGGAATTGGAGAAAGGACTGGCATCGAGCGTGGTTTTGGCCCGGAACTGCCGAGGAAACGCCGACCACTCGGCGCCTGCCCCCTTTTCAACTCCGTTTAGAGTTTGAGTACCGTAGCTGTTCCCTAATGGGCTGCGGCCATTCGGGTACTTGCGAGTTGAGGTATTGCGTGATCCGCCGTCTTTTCCCACAATCCAGCATTCCAACATTCCATTTACTCCACCACTCCAACCGCCGTTCTGGTTGCGGCTCAGTAGCAGCAGCCCGGCTGCTTCGGAGCAGCCGGGCTGTTCATGGGTCTGGCGTCGAGCAGCCGGGCTGCTTGCACGATCGCTCTGCGCCGCGTTAGGCTGGATGGTTTGGCGGTTTTTCCCCGGAGCCAACCGATGACGAGCCAACCTCCGTTGCGGCGCGACCGACTTCGCCGAGCCCTCCACAAGCCCGCAGCCGACGCCATCCTGGTCACCAATTTCACCAATGTGACCTACCTGAGCGGATTCACCGGCGATGACAGCTTCTTGTTGGTTCGCAACGATGGCGAACTGCTCATCAGCGACCCCAGATACACCACCCAGTTGGGCGAGGAATGCCCCGGGGTGGAGTTGTTGATACGCAAGCCGGGCGTACAGATGCTGCAGGCCGTGGTCAAAACGCTCAAGTCGGCGAAAATCCGACGACTGGCCATCGAAGGGGACTCGATGACGGTCGCCCTGCGTGAAAAGATCGCCGCGGAACTGCCTAAACTCGATATCGTGACCACCTCCGGTCTGGTCGAGCGTCTGCGACGGACGAAGGATCGCTACGAAATCGAGGCGATGCGGCAAGCCGCCCGCTACGCCGAAAAATCCTTCGCGGCGATCCGCGCAGCGTTGCAACCCGAGCAGACCGAGCGCGAGGTTGCCAACGAGTTGGAACACCAGATGCGGCGGTTTGGCGCTCGCGGAGCGGCTTTCCCGAGCATCGTGGCGACCGGGCCACGAGCGGCCCTGCCCCACGCCACCGCCACCGACCGTACGATCGGTTCCAGCGGCTTCGTCCTCATCGATTGGGGGGCCAATGGGGGGCTGTATTGCAGCGACTTGACGCGCGTTCTTGTCACAGGTAAAATTTCGCCCAAACTCGAACGCATCTATAGAGTTGTGTTGAAAGCGCAACTCAAGGCGATCGCCGCGATTCGCCCCGGAGTTGTGGCTGCGGATGTGGATCGTGTGGCGCGTGACGTGATTGGCGACGCCGGTTTCGGGCGGTACTTCGGGCATGGCCTGGGGCATGGACTTGGTCTGGAGGTGCATGAAGCACCTCGGCTGGCGGTGAACCAGAAGACGGTGCTGAAACCGGGAATGGTCGTGACCGTCGAGCCAGGGATTTACCTTCCTGGCTGGGGTGGGGTACGTATTGAAGATGACGTTCTGGTGACGCGAACGGGCCACGAAGTCCTGACGGCCGTGCCGAAACAATTCGAAGAAGTTCTCGTCCGCTGAGGAACCGCAAAAAACAAGGTGCCTGTGCCCTGCCCGTGCTTTCCCAAGCCGCCTCTTCGCGGCGCTCGAGTCGTGCGAAGGTCCCTACCGGGAGTGCTTTTATGTCCGGAACGAATCCCACCCAAGATGTCTTCGACGTGCGAAGAATTCGCCGTCTGGTTGCGCTGATGCAGGAACACGACCTGAGCGAAATTGATCTGCGCCAGGGCGATACGCGAGTGGTGCTGCGGCGCGGCGGAGATGCCGCGCCGGCCCGCCCAGCGCCGGCGCCGGTTTCCCTTGTACCGGCCGAGCCTGTGACCGTGCCGGCCGCGGCTGCACCGGTTCAAGAAGAGCATATCGCGGTGATCCGCAGCCCGATGGTCGGCACCTATTACTCGGCGCCGGATCCCGACTCGGCGGCCTTCGTCAAGGTGGGCGACTCGATCGGCCCGGACACCACGGTTTGCATCGTCGAGGCGATGAAGGTTTTTAACCAGATTCCCGCCGAGGTCGCCGGGAAGATCGTTGCCGTGCTGGTCGAGAACGGTGAATCGGTGGAGTTCGGTCAGCCGCTGTTCAAGGTCGATACGAGGCAGTGATGTTCAAGCGCATTCTAGTAGCCAATCGCGGCGAGATCGCCTTGCGCATCCTCCGCGCGTGCCGCGAACTGGGAGTCGAGACGGTCGCTATCTTCAGTGAGGCCGATCGCGGTGCAGCCTATCTCGAATTGGCCGACGAAGCTTACTGTGTCGGCCCGGCCAAAGCCGGCGAGAGCTACCTGAAGATCGACCGGGTGATCAGCGCGGCGGAGATCGGCAACGTCCAGGCGATCCATCCCGGCTACGGCTTCCTGGCGGAGAACGCTCATTTCGCCGAGGTCTGCCGCAGTTGCCAGATCGAGTTCATCGGTCCCAGCCACGAGGCGATGGCATTGCTCGGCGACAAGAATGCGGCGCGGCGGCTGGCCATGGAAGCCGGGGTGCCGACGGTGCCCGGAAGCGAGGGGCTCGTCGAGGAGGAGTCCGAAGCGTTGGCGGTGGCTCACCGCATCGGGTTCCCTGTTCTGGTCAAGGCGTCGGCGGGAGGAGGTGGACGCGGCATGCGCGTCGCGCTGAACGACCTGGCCTTGAAATCGGCCGTGCAGCAGGCCCAGGCCGAGGCGGCGGCGGCGTTCGGCAACGGCGACGTCTACATCGAGAAATACGTCGAGCATCCGCGGCACGTGGAAGTCCAGATCCTCGGCGATTTGCACGGCAACGTCGTCCACCTCTGGGAGCGCGACTGCACCATGCAGCGGCGCCATCAGAAATTGATCGAAGAGAGCCCCGCCCCGAGCCTCGACGACAATATCCGCCGCACGATCTGCGAGTCGGCGGTGCGACTGGTCAAGGCCGCCAACTACACCAACGCGGGCACGGTGGAATTCATTGTCGACCGCCAGGGGAATTTCTACTTCATCGAGGTCAATGCCCGCATCCAGGTCGAGCACCCCGTCACCGAACTGGTCACCGGCATCGATCTGATCAAGACCCAGCTCCGCGTGGCCGCCGGAGAGCCTTTGCCGTTCCGGCAGGAAGACGTCGTGTCGCGCGGCGCCGCCATCGAATGCCGCATCAATGCCGAGGATCCCACGAAAAACTTCCGACCGTCGCCGGGCAGAATCGAGCGCATGATTATCCCCGGCGGGCATGGTGTTCGCTGGGATTCACACGCTTACGCCGGCTACGAAGTCTCTCCCTTCTACGATTCGATGATCGGCAAGCTGCTGGTGCATCAACCGACCCGCGAAGAGGCGATCGCCTGTATGCGGCGGGCCTTGATAGAATTGAAAATCGAAGGGATCTCGACGACGATCCCCCGTCACCTGGAAATCCTCAGCCACTCCGCCTTTACCGAGGCCCGCGTCGATACCACGTTCATCGAGCGGACATGGCCGGGGTGACGGCGGCGAGAATATCCGGTTCAGGAATACCAACCGTAGGAGTACCCCATGACCACGCCTCTTTCCAGCCCACCGCGTCCGAAGACCGATCTCGGCCGAGTCGCCATCCTCTTTTCCGGCGGTCCCGCCCCAGCGGCCAATGCCGTCATTGCCAGTGCGGCAAGTTGCTTTTCCAAGGTCGGGATCGGCGTGGTCGGCATCCGCAACGGCTACTCGCACCTGATGGATTACAGGCCGGGCAGCCGACTTGAAGAGGGCGTGGCCTATACGATGCTCGATCATCGTGATCTGGAAGGCGCCCGCACCAGTTCCGGCATCATGATCGGCACGGCGCGAGCCAATCCGGGCAAACAGCTCAAAGAGCCGAAGGATCTCGACGATCCCAACAAGACCGCTCCTTTGCAGACGGTGCTCGATGCGCTGCGATGGTTGGATGTCGACGCCTTGATTTCCATCGGCGGCGACGACACCCTCACCACCGCCGCCAAGTTCAAGCTCTACCAGGACCGGCAGGAGGACAAGAAGCGAATCCGGGTGATTCATCTCCCCAAGACGATCGACAACGACTATCGCGGGATCGATTTCACCTTCGGCTACTTCACGGCCGTGGAAATGCTGGCCACGCAATGCCGCAACCTGCTGGCCGATGCCGTTTCCGCCCGCGCCTATTTCATCGCCCAGGTGATGGGCCGCAAGGCGGGGTGGCTGGCCTACGGCGCGGCGATCGCCGGTGAAGCCAACCTCGTGATCGGCCTGGAGGACATCGCCAAAGATTGGTGGTACACGGAGACGACCGTCAATCCCAAGACGGGCAAGCAGGTGATCGATGAGAAGACGGGCAAGCCGCAACAGCGAGACGTCTTCAAAGTCGACGCCGTCGTCAGCCGCATCGTCGACATGATGGAAGCACGGCACCGTGAGGGAAAGCCTTACGGCGTGATCGTGATGGCCGAGGGGCTCGGCGAGTATCTGCCGTTGGACGTGATCCAAACCTGCGTTTCCGAAGTCGATTTTCGTTGCCTCGAACCCGACGAATTCGGCCACTTCCCCGTCTCCCAACTCAAATTCAGCAGCCGCATCGGACGACTGGCCGCGGAGGATTTCCAGCGGCGGACCGGCAAAAAAGCGAAGGTCAACGGTGTGCAGTTCGGCTACGAGGTCCGCTGCCACCGTCCCACCGCCTTCGACGTCGTGCTGGGGAGCCAGTTGGGCGTGGGCGCCTACCGCGCCCTGGCTGAGGAGGGCAAAGATGGTGTGATGGTCTCGGTGAGCGGGCAACTCGCACTGCTTTATCCGCCGTTCGAGGAACTAATCGACTACGATATCCTCCGCGCCCACGACCGGCCGATCTCTCCCGGCGAGGATTTCCACCGCCTGGCGCGCTATCTGGAGCCACGCGTCGAAGAATAGCAACCACCCACCAAGCCAGGCATGGTTCAAGCAACGTGCCACGATTTCTCAGCATCGCGTGTGTCGCATTCCTGCTCTGCGGGTGTTGGGCGCGTTCCGGCCCGGAAGTGGTCGTCTACACGGCTTTGGATTCCGAGTTTTCCGAGCCGATCTTCGCCGAGTTCACCCGCCAGACTGGCATCGTCGTTCGCCCGAAGTTCGACACCGAGGCGACCAAGACCGTCGGCCTCGCCAATGCGATCCTCGCGGAGCGCGGACGGCCGCGATGCGATGTCTTCTGGAACAACGAGATCCTGAACACCTTGCGACTGCGGCAGGAAGGGCTGCTCGCCTCCTACCAGCCGGCCGTCGCGGAAACCTACCCCGCGATGTACCGTTCGCCGCAGGGCGACTGGCACGGCTTTGCCGCGCGGGCGCGGGTGTTGATCGTCAACACCGAACTGGTGCCGGAAGCGGAGCAACCGACGTCGATCCGAGACCTTGCCGATCCGAAGTGGCGGGGCAAGGCCGGGATCGCCAAACCGCTGTTCGGCACGACCGCCACCCATGCCGCCTGCCTCTTTGCCCACTGGGGCGACGACGAAGCGAAACGGTACTTTCAAGACATCCGGGACAATGACGTCCGCATCCTCGCCGGCAACAAGCAGGTAGCGCTTTCCGTGGCGTCAGGACAGTTGGCGCTGGGCATAACCGATACCGACGATGCCGTGATCGAGCGGGAAAAGGGGATGCCGGTTGAGATCGTCTACCCGGACCAGGGCGACGGCGGCATCGGCACACTCTTCATCCCCAACACGCTTGGCATCATCGCCGGCGGCCCGAACCCTCGGGAGGCCAGGCGTCTGGTCGAGTATCTTCTCTCGTCTGAAGTCGAGGCACGATTGGCCGCCGGCCCCGGCGCCCAGATCCCGTTGGGGGAAAACGTCCAAGCCGATCTTCAAGTGGAAACGCCCGCGACCGTCAAGGCGATGCAGGTTGACTTCGAAGCCGCCGCGGACAAGTGGGACGTTGCGGCGTCTTTTATCCGCGATCATTTCACCCGCTGAGAGGCTGTTCGGAAACGGGGACTGGCTCCCGGATGTTGTGTTTTCGGTCACGTGCTTGTACAAGATGTAGGGTGCCTGTCCCCGTTTCCGGACTGCCTCTGACACTGCGGAGGGCAACTTGGAAGAAAAACTTGCATTCCGAGGCGGGCCTTCGATGAGCCTGGTTCCGCTGGGCGTGTTTATCTTGGGAACCGCCGGACTGGTGCTTGCCGGCGCACCGGTGGTCGAGGGTATGATCCTCGTGGCCATGACGGGGATTTCTCTCGGCCTCCTCCTGGCGCGCGAACCGGCGGTCTACACCGACCGCGTCTTCACCAGCATGGCGGACCGCACCGCCACGGTTGCCATCGTCGCCTGGCTCTGGGCGGGGACTTTTTCCGGTATTCTGGCCGATTCGGGCCTGGTGGAAGCGATCGTCTGGGTTGCCGCCCAACTGCATGTCTCCGGCGCCGCCTTCACCGTCTTGGTGTTTGTCTCGTCGGCCTTGTTTGCCGTGACCGTGGGCACCGGCGTGGGAACCGCAGTCGGTTTTACCGCGGTGATTTATCCCGCCGGCATCGTCTTGGGAGCCAATCCGGCCGCCGTCATGGGCGCCATCCTCAGCGGCGCCGCGCTGGGCGATAACCTGGCTCCCATCTCCGACACCACGATCGTTTCCGCGGCTACCCAGGAAACCGACGTCGCCGGCGTCGTCCGCTCCCGGCTGAAGTACGTGCTGATCGCCGCCGGACTCTCCTGCGCCTTGTTCGCCTTGGTCGGCGGTGGGCGGGGTGAAATCGATCTGCAGCAAGCGGATGCGCTGCTGGCGCAAACGGCCAATCCCAAAGGGCTGCCTATGCTTATTCCCGCCGCGATCGTCTTCTTCGTTGCCGTCGTCGGGCGGAACTTCCTGGCAGCCTTGACCGCCGGCCTGGCCGCCGCGGCAATCATCGGACCTCTCTGCGGCGTGTTTCCTCTCGGGCAGATGTTTCACGTGACAGCCGAGCGTTCGGTGGCAGGCAGTGCCGTCGATGGAGCGTTGTCGTTGGTTCCCACCTGCATATTGACCCTGCTCTTGGTGACCGCCATGGGACTGATGGCCGACTCCGGCTTCCTGGCTCAATTGATGGCCTGGCTGGATCGCAAGGTCGCCCGCGGGCCCCGCGGCGCGGAAGGAACCATTGTCGCCCTCACCTCGTTCGCGAACCTCTGTGTCTCGGTGAACACCGTGGCCATGATCGCCGTCGGACCTCTGGCGAACCAGCTTCGCAAACGGCACCAGCTCCACCCTTACCGCAGCGCCAACCTCATGGACACGGTCTCCTGCTCCTTTCCCTACATCCTGCCTTACGCCGCGCCTTTCGTGGCCGCGGCGGCAATCCAGCACACCGTGGCCGCCCGTTATTCCTTCGTAACCGTCTTGCCGTGGGCAGAAGTGGCCCCTTACTACTTCTACGGGCTGATTCTCTTTCCGCTGATGATTGTTGCTGTGGTCACGGGGTACGGGCGGAAGACCGGCTAGCATCGGCTCCGGATTCCCGAAGAGTTCCCGAAAAACGTGTCGAAGGACTTTCGCGTCGCGTTCAACTTGGAGCAAGCTCGATGAAGTCCTATTTCCTCGTCATTCTCGCCTTGTTCACCTCCCGAACCTTGGCCGCCGACTCGCTCACCCTGGTTACCGACGGGCAGGCGAAGGTCCAGGTCGTCACGGGCGATCCGGCCCCCGAGACCGTCCGCTTCGCCTCCAAGGAGCTTCAAACCTTTGTAGCCAAGATATCGGGGGTCGAACTGCCGGTCGCCGCGCGGCCCGTCGCCGGAGTGCCGGCAATCCGCCTCGGTCCGGCCGCGCGCGAGGTGCTCTCTGCGGAGGATTTCAACGGCATCCGGCGCGACGGCTACCTGATCACGCTGTCCGGGGGCGATCTATGCATCGTCGGACTTGACGACGCCGGGCCACACACGGACATCGAGGCCCTTTTGGCACGCAACGAAACCCACCGTATGCCTGCCTGGGACTTCCACCGCGGCACACTCTACGGCGTCTACCGGTTTCTGGAGGCGCTGGGCGTGCGGTGGTTCATGCCCGGCGAGTTCGGCCAGCGCGTGCCGCAGTCGAAAACTCTCGTCTTTTCCGGCACGATCCGGGAAAATCCGCACTTCATCAGCCGCACCGTCGGCTACTGGTCGCTTTGGGTCGGCGGCTATTACAACAAGGATTACAAGAAGATCACCGTCATGCCCGGCGAGCGCGCCGCGATCGGCTTCACGCCGGTCGAGAATCGCCTTTGGGAACTCCGCATGCGCGGGGCCAGCTTCCAGATCCCCTTGAACCACTATCCTTCCGGCACGCGCTGGGTCGAACGCTTCGGCCGGGAGCACCCCGAGTATTTCGCCCTCTACCCCGACGGCTCCCGCTCCAACGTCGACAGAACCGACGACGGCCACTTGTGCTACACGGAGCCCGGTGTGATCCGCGAGTCGGTGGCCGATGTTCGGGCGTTCCTCGCCGGCCGGGACTCCGAGTCCCGCGGCCTTTCCCGAATTCACCCGATCACCAAGAAGCCGATGAATGACGACAACCGCGGCTGGCCGGAACACGTGGCCTACGCCGGCTACGTCTCGCTGTTGCCACACGACGGTTTCCGAGCCTGCACATGCCCGCGCTGCGCGGCCGAAGTCTTGAGCGTGAAGGGCGGGGAGCACAGCCGGCTCGTCTGGCCGTACGTCGCGCGCTGCGCCGCGGAGGTGCCCGAGGCGAAGATCACCTGCCTCGCTTACGGCTCCTACGCGCGGCCCTATCCCGGCATGGAAGTGCTGCCGGCCAACGTCGTGGTCGGGTTCTGCGCCTATTCGCATCCCGCCTCGCTGTACTACGAGGACACGTTCGAGCAATACCAGCAGTCGGTTCGCAGTTGGGCGGAGCGCTCGCACGGCAAGCTCGCCTTCTGGCAACACTACCTTGCGTCGAACCGCGACGAAGAGAGCGTCGGCGTCCCGGAGCATACGCCCGAAATGTATGCGCGGGTTGCCCGCGTGATGGCCGGATACGGCGACCACGTCTTCTGTGAAATGATGGCCGATTCGATCCAGTTCGAACTCTTCAACCGCTACCTGCTCATGAAATTGTTCTACGATCCGACGCTTGACGAGCGGGAGATCTTCCGCGACTTCGTGCTCACGTTCTATGGTCCCCAGGCCGGGCCGCTGCTGGCCGAGATCTACGCCGACATCGAGGCGAAGTGCATTGAGCGTTTCCGCAGCAAGTCTGCGGCCGGTTCGATCTGGGAGCGACTCTTCAGCGAAGCGGCGATGCGGGCCTATCAGGACAAAGCGGATCGGGCCTTGAAGGCGGCGGCCGGCACCCGGTACGAGCCGGCCGTGACCGCGTTTACGAGCTACTATCTCGGCCTGATGGAGCGCGGCCGGGCCCGCTACGTCGATCCGCTGACGCACCTGCTGGCTGCCGACCGCCCCGACCTTGTCCCGCGCATTGCCCGGCTTCAAGAAATCCTCGCGGCCCTGCCGCATCCGGCCGGCAAAACTGCGGCAGCCGAAGCAACCTCGTCCGTGAACCCGGGCGCCCCGGCTTCAACCACGAGCACGGCCGAGTTCGAGGCCGGCATGAGCGACGCTTCGTCGCTCTGCAAGGCCGGCAATCATGCCGAGGCGGTTGCGGCATGGCTGCGGCTCGGCGAGTCGCGCAGCGACGTCGACGAGCGCTACCGGGCCTTCGCCGAGGCCGCCGAATGTGTCCGCTTGCACCAGGGCAACGAGGCCAAGGCGCTGGATCTCTGCCTGCGGATCGGCGCCGAGCCGTACAGCAAAGCGGCCCGCGCGAGGATCTACCAGTGGGCCTCGTCGCCGAAACCGGTGCTGGCCGAGTTGGGCGACGAGGATTTCTCAGCATGGCCGGAGCCGCTGGCAGCCCTCGGCTGCGCCGTCCGCGGGGCGGCTCATTTCCGGCTTGAAAACGGTCCGGAAGCCGCCCGCGACTACCTGCGGGCTTTCCAACTGGCCAAGTCGTACAACAAGTGGGCAGCCTTTGGGCGACTGGGCGACACCTGCTGGAAGCTCCTCGACGACCAGGTTCTGGCCGAGGCCTGCTACCGGAAATGCATGTCGGACTTCGGCGGTGGGTGGCCCGGGCTCCAGGCCCGCGTGAACCTGGGTGAACTGCTTTGCGAGCAGCAGCGTTTCGACGAGGCCCTGGCGTGTTATGCCGGCTCGCCTGTAAAGAGCGGCACGTGGGGCGTATCGATGCTCATCGGCACGGCCAAAGTCCACCTTGCCGCAGGTCGCAAGCCGCGGGCCGTCACCGCGTTGAAACAGGCCCTGGACACCGTGGGAATCGTGGCGCATCAAAAAACAGAGTGCGAAAGCCTCCTGGCTCCGCCCTGAGACTGGATTATAATCGGGGTAAATTCCACCCAACCATCGATATTGATGCCATGACCCGTGCGTGTGTGTTGCTTTGGTGCCTGACCATCTCGTCGCTGCTGATGGCGGAAGGCGAGTCCGCGCCGCCGAACCTCGTCTTCCAGGAAGATTTCGGGCCGGACGCGTTGGGGCGCTGGTCTGCGAATTCGGCAAAGCTGTCGATCACGGCCGACGCCGAAAGCGATGGGGACTCGTGTCTTCAGATCGAGGACGCCGGGGGCGACAGCCAGGCCTTCCTGCGATTGGCCGTGGAACCGGGCGCGACATACCGGCTGGAAATCGACGGCAAGCGCCCGGCAAAGAATCTTGGAACGTGGTATGGGTGCGCGGCTGTTTCTGGCACGTCGGGCCGGGGAAACCAAGCGACCTACCTGGCTCGATCCGCTTTCATCGGCGAACCAGATCGCTGGCACCGGCTGTCCGTGGAATTCTCCAGCCGGGGCACCAGCGTGTATGTAATCCTGACGAGCCAGAACGCCGACGGAGACGTGGTGTGGTATCGGAGGCCGCAGATCTTCAAACTGGGTTCCGCGGCGCTGCGGGTATTGCCGCCCGGCGATGAGCCCATACCGCCGACGCAGGCCGTGACCTTGGCCGGCTCGCCCGCGGACATCGGTGAGATCTGGGGGCGATCCAACGCCGAGGCCATTCGGCACGACCTGGAGGAATACTATCTGAAGCCGGCCCAATCGAAGGGGATTGCCATCGAGGAGCTGGTGCGCCGCGCGGACAAGTTCGTGGAACTGGCCGAGCAGCTCGCGCCCCACTGGCTGCCTGAGACGGAAGCCGTGGCGCGGGCGGCAGGCGTCGATCCCAAACTCTATCTTGCCTACGTGGGAACGGTGTACCGGGGGTTGTGGGCCGGTGAGGAATGTACCTCCTACGCCATCTCTACGAAGTTTGCTCGCGACGGCGGCATCTTCTTTCACAAGACCCGCGACAACCAACCGAAGCTGCAGTGCGCGTTTCTGATCGCCAGCGACGTGCCCGGCATCAACCGTTTCATCTCGGTGGGCGACGCCAGCGTCATCTCAGCGATGATGATGGTCAATGAGAAAGGTCTCGCCGGCTCGGCGGATGTGGGCGGCCTCAAGATCGACACGCCGCGGCACCGCGGGTGGATGAATACGGCGATTCTGCGCCACATCGCCGAACGGGCGGGGGACTGCCAGGAAGCGCTGGCCATCGTGCAAGAGTTTGTCAGCAAGGGCTGGTATGCAGGGGGCGGGCAGGTTGGCACCCACTGGCTTTTCGTGGACGTCAAGGGGCGCATCCTGGAAATATCGCACAACTCCACCCGGCTGGAACACTCGTGGCACGACGACACGAAGGTGTACTTCAGCGCGCCGCGAGGCCGGGCCATCGCTCGCCTAGAGGAGGCTGCGCCGCCGGTCGATTTCGCCACGTTCCACAACGTCGCGCGCGATCCGGCGATGTGCTTTCCGAGTTCGGTTTCCGGCATGTCGGTCCGCATCGACGCGGCGCGCCCCGAGCTGTTGACCCAGGCCTGGATCTCGATGCCGGCCCGATCGCTTTCCTTCCCGCTGGTCATGGGCGGCGCGGCCACTCCGCTTGCGCTGCTCACCGGCCAGGCCGACGCGGAGGCGCGCCGGAACCACGCCTCGGCCGCAACCTGGGAACCGATCGAGGCGCTCGCTTTCGGGAACCTGGGTCTGCTCGAAGACCGTGTTCGGCGATTGGCCGAGTCGGGGCGAGAAAGCGAAGTTGCCCCGGCGATCGACCAGTGGACCCTGGCCACGACTGCCGCGCATCTTGCCATTCTAAGTCCATCCCCCTGACGGTGGTTTGCTTCCAACGGTTTGGCGAGCTTACGCCATTTACCGAACGCCGAATCCGCGAAAGCCTTATTCTTCGTCCGCTGGTATGCTAAAGGCCCATGAAACAAACCCTTTCAAATCGTCCACCCCCTACTGCCATGAGAACAGTATGATGGCATGCATGACTTCGCCAACAAGCTGGACAAACTGATGACTGGGCAGCCCTGCTGGGGGTGTGTCACTGCGCGTCGAGACGTCCATCATGAACCCTGCTGGCTGCCGGCGAGCTTCTGAATGCGGTGATAGAGTTCAGTCAACGTCGACAGAACCGACGACGGCCACTTGTGCTACACGGAGCCCTGTGTGATCCGCGGGTCGGTGGCGGATGTTCGGGCGCTCCTCGCCGGAGAAGATTCCGAGTCCAGCGGCCTTTCCCGAGTCCACCCGATGACCAAGAAGCCGATGAACGACGACAACCGCGGCTGGCCGGAACACGTCGCCTACGCAGGCTACTTCTCGCTGTTGCCGCACGACGGTTTCCGAGCCTGCACGTGCCCGCGCTGCGCGGCCGAGGTCTTGCGTCTGAGGGACGGAGAGCGCAGCCGGCTCGCCTGACCGATGGACCACCGGACAAGCCGGGTCGCATTCCAGACCATCAGAGCGTTCAACGCCAACAAAGGAAAGAACAGCACGTCAAACAGCGCCAAGCCCAGGCCGCGGAGTTTTCCGCCGGAGTGGCAAATTCCTACCGTCGCTTTGACATCGAAAATCGTTGTTCCAAGAGGCGATGCAAGACTTAAGTCGACAGACCGTTGCTGTTCGGCGGCGCGCACCAGCGGCCATTGACAACGGATCGCAGCCGGTTCAGACTTGACAGCGCTGCGTTTCGGCTTCCGCGACCGCGCGGAGCGGTCCCATTGAGGAGAACCCACTCATGACCCGCGCCGTCTTGACCTTTCTCGTGGCAATCGCGGTGCAGTTCGCCTGCAGCACGGAGGCCCCCGCCCAGACCTCCGACCCGCAATCCCCGATCCTCACCCCCAAGCCGCCTCGTGAGCCGCGGATCAACGGGCCCAAGGTCTATGGATGCCGGCCGGACAGGCCGTTTCTCTACCGAATTCCGTGTACGGGCCAACGGCCGATCACCTTCAGCGCCGCCGGGCTGCCCGATTCCATCAAGCTGGATGCGGAGTCGGGCATCCTCGACGGCACCGCGCCGGCAGCGCGGGGCGAGTATCTCGTGACGCTGAAGGCCGGCAGCGCGCACGGCGCCGCGGCGCGGCCGTTGAAAATCGTCGTCGGCGATCAGCTCGCGCTGACTCCGGCGATGGGCTGGAATTCGTGGTACATCCACTATTACCGAGTCACCGATCGCCACATGCGCGAAGCGGCCGACACGATGATCGCCTCGGGAATGGCCGATTTCGGCTACAACTATGTGAACATCGACGACTGCTGGATGGTCAAGCCCGGGTCCGACGATCCGATGATCGGCGGCGAGCCGCGCGACGCCCGAGGCGCCATCCGCTCCAATGGCCTCTTCCCCGACATGAAAGCGCTGGCCGACTATGTCCACAAGAAAGGTCTCAAGGCCGGGCTCTACACCTCGCCGGGACCACTCACCTGCCAGAAGTATGAAGGAACGTATCAGCACGAGCAGATCGACGCGGAGAAGTTCGCCCAGTGGGAGTTCGATTTCCTCAAGTACGACTGGTGCTCGTACGGCAAGGTCGCGGGCGGCAAATCGCTCGACGATCTCCAGAAGCCGTACCGCCAGATGGGCGATATTCTTCGCCGGCTCGACCGCGACATCGTCTACAATCTCTGCCAATACGGAATGGGCGACGTCTGGAATTGGGGCGGCGAAGTGGGGGGCAATTGCTGGCGGACCACCGGTGACCTCGGGCTGGCCCGTGCCGACCGTCTGCCGGGCTTCTATCACATTGGCTTGAGCAACGCCCGTCATTGGCAACACGCACGGCCAGGCCAGTTCAACGACCCCGATTACATCCTTATCGGCTGGGTCGGCCAGGCGGGCAAGCAGACCGAGGGCAAGCCGACCACACTCACGCCGAACGAGCAGTACAGTTATATGTCTCTCTGGTGCTTGATGGCTTCGCCATTGATCTTCTCCGGCGATATGGCCAGGCTCGACCCCTTCACGCTCAATATCCTCTGCAACGCCGAGGTGATCGACATCGACCAGGATCCGCTCGGCCGCCAGGGCCGAATTGTCCGCCAGACGGACGAAGAACTGGTGATGGTCAAACCTCTGGAGGATGGTTCGGTGGCACTGGGGCTTTTCAACCTTGGAGAAGACCGACGGGAGATCGGCGTGGATTTGGCGGAAATCGACGTTGCGAGACGGGCGACCGTCCGCGACCTCTGGCGACAACGGGACATTGGCGCGGCGGAAGGCCGTTGTTCGGCAGAGGTGGGCCGGCATGGCGTCACCTTGCTTCGGCTTGCTCACGGACGGTGATCTCACGCTCCAAAGGGCTACTCGAAAGACGAAAGTAATCCGGTTTACTGCGCTGATCTCGGCCGCGTCGTGACTTGGTAGAACAATAGTGATTTGTCCAACCTCGCCGACCGGAAAATCATCGCGCTCATCGACAAGAAAGGGGCCAACCATGTACGGTCATTCCTGTCTCCGGCAGCGGCGAACCAGTCGCCGCCGGTTCCTGAAGCAGGCTGCGTCCTGCGCCGCCGCTTTAGGGGTTCCCCGGATCGTGCCGGCCACGGTACTCGAAAGCAACTCGCCCAGCCAGAGAATCAACCTGGGACTGATCGGCTGTGGCAACCAGAGCACCGTCGACCTCCCGGCGTTCCTCGAGCAGAAAGACGTCCAGGTGCTCGCCGTTTGCGACGTTAATCGCGCCAGCCGCGGCTATCTGACTCCCGAGCAGTACCTGGGTCGCGAGCCGGTGCGAGAGACCGTCAACAAGCACTATGCGCGAGACACCACTTCGGGCCAGTTTCAAGGCTGCGACGCCCACCACGATTTCCGCGACGTTCTCCAGCGCAGGGACATCGACGCCGTGGTGGTCGTCGTCCCCGATCATTGGCATGCCCTCGTCACTGTGATGGCCGCCGAAGCGGGCAAGGACATCTACTGCGAGAAACCGCTGTCGCTCTGCATTTCCCAGGGACAGAAGATGATCGCGGCAGTCCGCCGGCACAAGCGAATCCTGCAGACGGGCAGTCAATTCCGCTCCAGCCCCGACAATCGATTCGCTTGCGAGTTGGTTCGCAATGGCCGGATCGGTAAAGTCCAACGGGTGCTTACGTTTATTGCCCCGCAGAATGCCGTCGACCCCGGTCCGGGTTGGCAGCCGACGCCGATTCCCGAGGGCTTCGACTATGAATTCTGGCTCGGACCGGCACCCTCCGCGCCCTACCACGAGGGACGCTGCTTGTACCGATTCCGGTTCAATCTCGACTATTCCGGCGGCCAGACCACCAATTTCGGCGCTCACAGCAACGATATCGCACAATGGGGCCTCGGCACCGACGACACCGGTCCCGTCGAACTCGAAGATCTCGGCTCCGAGTGGCCGCCCGCGGGGAGCCTCTACACGACAGCCACCAAGGTCGCTTTCCGCGCCCGCTACGCCAGCGGCGTGGAACTGATTTGTGAAACCCGCGATCCGAAGATGGGCGCCCGGTTCGAAGGTACCGAGGGTTCGGTCCAGTTCGGATTCGGCGGTCTGAAGACCGAACCGGAATCGCTCAAGTCCTCGGTCATCGGTCCCAACGAAATCCACCTGCCGCGGAGCAATCCGGCGCGGGAAAAGGATGTGTACAAATCCTACGTTCCCGACCATGTCCGCAATTTCCTCGACGCGGTAAAGTCCCGCAACGACCCCGTCGGCCCCGTCGAGATCGGCCACCGTACGGCGAGCCTCTGCCATCTGGGCAACATCGCCATGCTGCTGAAACGCAAACTCCAATGGAACCCGCAGGCGGAACGTTTCGTCAATGACGATGAGGCCAACCAGATGCTTGGCCGACCGATGAGGGCACCATGGCAGCTATGAACACCGACGTCTTCCGCCTCCACAAAGGCCAAATCGATACCCGCTCGATCCACGGTTCCGGTTTCGGCTATCGCTGGGACGAAATTGGACGGGCACCTGCCTGACCCGAGAAAGAAACGAAAGGCATGATCCCATGAAATTATCCCTGTTTTCCGTCAGCTATGCGGGCTACTGGGGTCAGGACAAACTGGATCTGTCGGAGTTCGTTGCCCGTGCATCACGACTGGGCTACGACGCCGTGATGTTGGCCGGCAAGCGCCCGCACCTGTCAGCGTTGGACGCCGTGCCGGAACGAGTCGCCGCGATCAAACGGGATTTGGCCGACCATAGCATCTCGTGTGCTGCGGTGGCCGCATATACCGATCTGTCGCCCGCAGCCGCAGTCGAAATACCGTACGTGGAAATGCAAATCGCCTACGTTGAATCAATGGCCCGATTGGCGGCCGAGTTGGACGCGTCGGTTGTGCGCGTTTTCACGGCCTACGAGTCAGCCGGTCACAGCCCCTATGCCGTCTGGAACGGTGTTGTGACGGCGTTGCGCGAGATGTGCGACCGCGCCGCTGCGTATCACGTCACCCTGGCGATCCAGAACCACCATGATCTGGCCGTCCACAGCGACGTGCTGCTGGAGTTGCTCGACGACGTTGACCGCCCGAACTGCCGGCTGGGCTTCGACGCATGGTCGCCGGCCCTGCGCGGCGAAGACCTCTATGAAGCGGCCAAGAAGATGGCCCCGCATACCGTAATGACAACCAACGCCGATTACGTGCGGTTGCCCCGTTTTCGTTACCGGCCCGAACTGATCAATTACGAAAAATGCGAGCCGGATATGGTGCGAGCGGTGAAGTTCGGCGACGGCTTCATCGACTATCCCGCCTTCTTTCGCGGCTTGAAGGAAGGCGGTTTCGACGGCATCGCCAACTACGAAATGTGTTCGCCCATCCGAGGCGGCGGCGGCTTCACGAACCTCGACGCGTACGCTGCCGCGTACGTCGAGTGGATGCGCAGGGCCGGCGAATAGCAATTCGGCCGGCCTGTAGAACCAGGCGTATCTTAGAAACCCTAACTCAGGTATCCGGGAGAGATCCACGATGAAGACAGATTCAAGACGTACCATCCATCGGCGAGAGGTGCTCAAGCGGTTGGCCGCGGCCGGCTGCGCGGCGCCCATGTTCGTGCCGGGCAGCGCCTTGGGCGCGGAGGAGAAAGCCGCGGCCAGCGAACGAATCACCGTCGGCCACATCGGCGTCGGCAACAGGGGAAGCGCGCTCTTCCGCGAAGTTCAACAGGTGCCCGATTTCCAGAGTGTGGCTGCTTCCGACTGCTACCAGAACCGCCGCGAGGGCGTAGCCAGGATCTGCAAGGGAAAGGCCTATGCCGATTTCCGCGAACTGCTGGCACGAAACGATATCGATGCCGTCTACATCGCCACGCCCGACCACTGGCACGTGCCCATCGGCATCCTCGCCGCCAAGGCCGGCAAGGACGTCTACATCGAAAAACCGTTGGGAGTGACGCTGCAAGAGGATGTGGCGATCGAGAAAGTCCTCGCAGACACGGGCCGGATCTTCCAGTACGGCACCCAACAACGCAGCCTCGCCCATTGCTGGAACGGATGTGAACTGGTTCGCCGCGGCGCTATCGGCAAGGTGCATACCATCGAAGTCGATGCGCCGAACGGCGGGGCGGGCGGCTCCACCGCCGAAGCGCCTCTCCCGGACGGGTTTGACTTCGACATGTGGTGCGGCCCGGCGCCCGCCCGCGCCTACACCACCGACCTCTGCAAACCGCCGGGAACCTATTGGGTCTACGACTACTCGATCGGCTACCTCGGCGGCTGGGGAGCCCATCCGTTGGACATCATGGTCTGGGGAAGCGATGCCGACGTCAGCGGACTCGTCACCGTCGAAGGGACCGGCGTGGTTCCCGGCGACGGACTCTACGACACCGTCTACAACTGGGACATGAAAATCAAGCTCGGCGACGTCGAACTGATCTTCCGTCCCGGAGCAGATCGAACAAAGTTCATCGGCTCCGACGGCTGGATCCAGGTGGCCCGATCCGCCGATCGCAACCTGGCAAGCGATCCCGCCCTCGTGCCGACCAAACCCGCCGCACCGCTCGCGCCCAACGACGATAGCCTGCAAGTCAGTCACTCCCACTCGGGTAACTTCGCCGCAGCGATCAGGGCGCGCAAGGCGCCGGTATCGAATATCCGCGACGCCGTGCGAAGCGACGTGATCAGCCTACTCTGCGATATCGCCGTGCGGACCGGCGAGAAGATCACCTGGGATCCGGCCAAGAGGGAACTCGTCAACCCCGGCGCGGATGCCCAAGCGATGTTCTCCCGAAAGATGCGTGTACCGTGGACATTGTGAGGCAAAAGGCTGGAAACCGAAGGCCGGAGGAAGCCCGAGATGAGGATACCGCGCGTCTGCCTGGCGGGGGCCTTGGCATGCATGACGATTGGCTTCGGTTGTCGCCGCGATGAGCCGGCTGCCGAGCCAATGAACATGCCCGCTGCCGAGAGCCCTTCGGCGTCGGTTGGGCTTTCCGACGACCAGAAGGCCGCCATCCAGCGGATGCAGACCACGGGAGCCGGCATGGAATTGGACGGCGCCGGGTTCCCCGTCGAGATCGATCTGGCCAGCGAGAGGGTCTTCGCCGACGAGGAACTCGTCCGCGCCGCACTGATGTTCCCAAACCTGAAAAGACTTCGCCTGGCGGTCAGTTCGGTTTCCACGGCGACGCTTGCGGAACTTGCGTCGCTCACCGCCCTTGAAGAACTCTACCTGCAGGACGCGGCAATCGACGACGCCGGACTGGCCACACTGCTGCGGTCCATGCCGAACCTGCGGCGATTGACGCTGCGGCGAGTCCAGGGTGTCACGGATGAGGCACTCAATGCCGTGGCCGCCTGCAAGAACCTTGAAGTCGCGGCCCTGATTGAATTGAACCAGTTGACGGGAGCCGGGCTGCAACCGTTGGCCGGCATACCCCGGCTCCGCTCGCTGGACCTCCGCAACTGCGGACGCCTGGCGGCGGAAGACTTCAAACGCCTGGCCGCGTTTGACGACCTCGTCGAGCTGAAACTCGCAGGACCTGCGGTGAACGACGCCGTTGCCGAAGCAATCGTCGATCTTCCGCAAGTCCGCTCGCTCACCATCGAGGACGCCGAGATTTCTGCGACGTTCCTCGAAAGACTGGCAAGCGACAAGGCGACCGCCGAAAGGCTCCAGACGCTGGCACTGGCTCGCTGCTTCGGGGTCACCGACGAAGCCTTGGCATCGATCGACAAGTTTCCCAACCTGGAAACGCTCTCCCTCCGCGACATCATGGCCAGCGGCGAGTTTCTTGCCCGGCTCAGCGAGGCCGGAAAGGGGCCCCTGGCGCTGAAGACACTGATCGCCACCAACACGTTTTTGGACGACGGAGCCGTCGAACATCTGCCCAAACTCACTCCGAAGCTGGAACGCCTCGATTTGCGAGGCAACCCCGGAATCACGGACCAGTCGCGTTCGGCGTTCGCGAAACTGAAACACCTGAAAGACCTCGAGCCTCACTGAAGCAGTAACGAGACTGGCGTTTCGATACTTCGCGGGCAGTGTGCCGGCGCGCCGGTTCGCCCGATACCAGAGATCCAGTCGCGGCACCCACGGAATCCGATCCGTCGGCTCGCCATTCAGTGCCGAAAGCATGCGCGACTTGTGGCTCGTCATCTCATTTGCCCAATCCGGCACGATTTTGAAAACAGTTTTTTGACCAAGTCGAGCAAGGCCGGAGCGTGCGACGACTGGGGGCTTCCGAGATTCAAGACCGGCCCTTGAAGCTCCCGGATCATCTCGGGGGCATCCGTATGCATCCAGCGAGCATAGAACTCGCGGCTCTCCCAGCCCCAGGCAATGACTGCTTCGGGGCTCCGCAGCAGGTTGGCCAGCAACTGCGCATCCAACTTGTCGGTCTTGAAGCGGCGTTGTATCATAGCTCGCAAGCGAAGGGGATGGGCTAGGAGGATGGTGCCGTAGGGACGAAGCAGGTCGTACAGCCACCGATAGGTGCCGCTTGCTTCGATCACAACCCGCAACGTGCCAAGCCTTCTGATGGTTTCCACGATGAACGCCGTCCCCTCACACCGGATCGTGACCGCGCCTTTGGCTTCTCCCGCGTCGTTGACAGCCGCGATGACCACGGTCGCCCGGTGAAGATCGATACCTACGTGCCACATAATAGGCTCCTTGTTTGGTGGACTTTGGATGGGTTACACACCTCAAACTTAGTCCACCAGCAGGGGGCTGTGACGGGGCAGGCTTCGCGGTGCTCGACAGCCACTTCCATTTGCTGGTTCGCCTTTCCAGCGAACGGGCAGCAGCCTGGTCGGATGAGGAAGTGGTGCGACGATGGGAACGGTTGTTTCCTCCGCGCGGCAAGGATCGCAAGCCCCTGGCCGCTCGGAGATGATCGCAAGCGGGGTGCGCGGCGCGTTGGTTTGCTGGAGGGCTTTTCGTTGGGGAGTTACCTTCAGCTTGCAGACTGGAACAGCCGCTTGATCCGTCAGGGAAAGGCGCGCGTGACCGCCGAGGTGGCATCGATCCTCGACCGCCTGGGAACCAGCGCGGAGGTGTGGCAGAAAACGATGGGCTGCTTGTTCTCGCGTCCGCGAACCTGGGGCGTGGCCTTTGCGTTTGGGCGGCAGCGTTTGCAGGAGGCCGCCGCCCGGCGAGGCTGCCATCACCTGGCGAATCTCAACGGCTGTCCGACGTCAGCCGAGAGCCCCAGTCGTTTTGGCTTCACCTTCTGCGGCGAGGATTCCGCGCGCGGCAGAAGGGAACTTTGCCGAAAACCGCTACTCACGGGAGTCTTGTCGCCGTGAGGCGGCGCTCTCGTTGTTACTGATCGTCAGAACGAAGTAGTCGGCGGGATCCACCGGCCGTTTCCCGCGTAATTGCCCCGACCAATTCCGAATGAAGCTGCCGTGTTCAGCGTCATCGCATTGCGTATCCTTGTTCCCTTGAATGGATGTCAAACTTCGGCAGTACGGCTTTGCGGCCGGGGCAACGAGGTGATACACTTGGCTGCGACGGTCCCCTCTCGCACAAACCCCTTTTTCGCGAGGTGATGAACCATGCACGAGACAACCGGCAAAGCTACGGCGCGGAATTCGCGCCGCGAGTTTTTCGCATCCGGCGGGGCAATCGCGGCCGGAATCTATCTGGGAGGCCCGGCTATTGGCCGAGCGGCGGCGGTGGAAACGCTGGCCATCAATGGCGGCCGCAAGGCCCACCACAAAGACACGGTTTCTATTCGAAATCTCATGCCAGGGAGAAATGCCATGCGATGGCCGTTCATGTGTGCGATCGCGTTGTTGTTGGGGTCGCAATTGCAGCCAGAAGCGTTGCCGGCCGAGCAATCGCGCGTGTTTCGCGTGGGCCTCAGCCAGGTTGATATCACGCCTGAGAAACTGCCCGTTTCGATGTTGGGGAGCTTTTCAGACCGCCCGGCCACTTCGGTCCATGATCCGTTGTACGTGCGCACGCTGGTACTGGATGACGGAACACTCCGCGTGGCGATTGCCGTGTGCGACATCTGCGCGGTCCCGCGCGAACTGTTCGACGAGGCGAAACGACGTGCCGCGCAGTCCACGGGCATCCCGCCACAACAGATGTTGATGGCGGCCACGCACACCCACACGGCCCCGGCAGTGGTCGACCTGCTTGACGCGGTGCCGGTCGATGCCGAATACACCAGGCTGCTGGTGGCCAAGATGGCCGAGGGGGTCGAAAAGGCCGCTGGCCGGCTGGCCCCGGCCGAAATCGGCTGGGGTCTCGGCAGCCTCCCCGAGGAAGTCGGCAATCGCCGTTGGCTGAAGAAGGAAGGAACGATTCCGCCCAACCCCTTCGGTGAAACCGGCGATCGGGCCCAGATGAATCCGAGTGCGGGCAGCCCGGACCTCGTCCACCCGGCCGGCCCCACCGACCCGGACGTGTCGCTGCTGTCGGTCGTCGAGCCGGGCGGCCGGGCGCGGGCACTGTTGGCCAATTACTCGCTGCACTACGTGGGCGGTATTCCGGCCGGCATGCTCTCGGCCGACTACTTCGGCGAATTCTGCGGACAGATCCGGCAGCGACTCGCTCCCGACGCCGGGCCGGACGAATTCCTCGGCATCCTCAGCAACGGCACCAGCGGCGACATCAATAACATCGACTTCCTCAAGCCGCGTCCCAGAGCCGAGCCCTTTCAGCGGATCCGCGAGGTAGCGGGCCGCGTGGCCGACGTGGCGGCCCAGGCCCAACGCCAAGTCAAGCATCAGGCGTGGGTGCCCCTGAGCATGGTCGAGCGGGAGATCGAAGTGGGCGTACGCAAGCCCAACGCCGAACAGCTTCAGCAGGCCCAGGCACTGCTGGCCGATCTCAAGGAGAAAGCCCACGGTCCGGTCCCCGAATACTACGCCAGGTCCAGCCTGCGATTGAGCCAATGGCCGGACACGGTGAAGATCAAGCTCCAGGCCCTGCGGATCGGCGATCTGGCCATCACGGCGATGCCCTGCGAAGTGTTTGCCGAGATTGGGCTGGAGATCAAGCGCCGTTCGCCGCTGCGGCCGGTTTTTGTGATCCAATTGGCCAACGGCTACAACGGCTATCTGCCCACGCCGCAACAGCACGCCCTGGGCGGCTATGAAACGTGGCGTGCGCCCAGCAGCTATCTGGAAGTCACTGCTTCGCGCAAGATGACCGAGACGCTGCTGGAGATGCTGGCCGAATTGGCGCGCTAAATAACCATGCACGATTCCGGGAGTAGAACGGTCGTGTGGCACTGCTTGGAGTTGAAAGGGTTCTCCATCCATCTCGACCGACTTCGTCGGGCCCCTGTCCATAGGCAGACACCATGAACGAAAGGCGGCCCGCGCCGCCATGCACGGCTATCAAGTGCGTCGGCGGCGGCCCGGGCGGGCTGGAAATCGAAGTGGCGAACCTCTGGCCCAACCGGCTCATCGGCGACGGAACGCTCCCAAAAGAGAAACGGCGGACGTCGACGAACGTCAGAACCTACGAAACGCCCTTGCCGCCTCGCGCCGAATATCGAACCTACGGTTGCCGAATATGTGGTGCTCGCCGGGAGAGCAACTCGCCCCCGACATTGCTCCCCTCGGGTTTGCTCGGGCCGGTGAGGATTCAGGCGGCGGAGAGGGTTTCTCTCCAAGAACGGTCAGGGAGCAGCACACGGTCTTGCCCCACACGCGGAACTTGCTGCCTCGACGATCTCCGGTTACAACTTGGGGAATGAGGAGTCCTGGAACCTATCCAGATCGATTGGCCGGTGTGGCCGCTGTGACCATAGTCCTTTTCCGAAAGTCGCTTCGGCCGGTCGGGTGCCTGCCGATCCATGTCCCACGCGATGCCGCGAGCCGGCAGCGGCGGAGCAACGTGGTTGCGGGTTAGTGTGAAAGGAAGAACGCCCATGATGCGAACATTCGCCGGAATCATCGCACTGCTCCTCGCCGCGCCGGGATCGGCTGCCGAGAAGCCGAACATCGTGCTGATCGTCTCGGACGACCAGGGCTACAACGACCTGGGCGTGCTCGGCGACCACATCATCACTCCCAGCCTCGACCGTCTGGCGCGGGAGGGGGTGCGGCTGACGAACTACTACGTGGCCTGGCCCGCCTGCACGCCCAGTCGCGGCGCCTTCCTCACGGGGCGCTACCCGCAGCGCAACGGCATCTACGACATGATCCGCAACGAGGCGCCGGACTACGGCTACCAGTATCCGTCCGAGGAATACGCGGTTACCTTCGAGCGGATCGGCGGCATGGACGTCCGCGAGATTCTCTTGCCGCAGATGCTCAAGAAGGCCGGCTACTATAGCGGGATTTTCGGCAAGTGGGATCTGGGCGTCCATCGGCGGTTTTTGCCGTTGCAGCGAGGATTCGATGAATTCTACGGATTCGTGAATACGGGCATCGACTACTACACCCACGAGCGCTACGGTGTGCCGTCGATGTTCCGCAACAACGAGCCGACCACCGAGGACAAAGGAACCTACTGCACCTACCTGTTTCAACGGGAGGCCGTCCGGTTCGTGCGAGAGAACAAGGACCGGCCCTTCTTCCTCTATCTCCCCTTCAACGCTCCGCACGGCGCCTCGAGCCTCGATCCCAAGATACGCAGCGGGGCACAGGCGCCGGAGCAGTGGCGGAAAATGTACCCGGAATTGTATGCCAAGGAAGGCGATGTGGAGGCAACGCGCTATGGGCGTCCGGCGACGGTCGCGAACAAGCCCCTAAGGAAGACCAATTACCTCGGGGCGGTGACCGCTATGGACGCTGCCATTGGGGAGGTGCTCAAGCTGCTGGACGAAAACGGCCTGGCGGAGAAGACGATCGTGATCTTCTTCTCCGACAACGGCGGATCGGGCGGGGCCGACAACGCGCCGCTGCGCGGCCACAAGGGGCTCGTATTCGAGGGGGGTGTGCGGGTCTGCTGCCTCGTTCGTTATCCGGCGAAAATCCCGGCGAGCTCGGTGAATGGAGAGTTCCTGACCTCGCTGGAGTGGTTGCCGACGCTGTTGAACCTGGCCGGCGTCGCGCCGCCCGAGGGCCTCGTGCTCGACGGCTTCGACATCATGCCCGTGCTGGCCGGAGGGAAACCGTCTCCGCGGCGCGAAATGTATTGGAAGCGCCGGGCGAAGGAGGCTGCGCGAGTGGATGACTGGAAATGGATTCGCAACGAGAGCGGCACCTTCCTCTTCGATCTGGGGGACGACCCGAGCGAGCAGAAGAACCTGGTCGAGAAGGTGCCGGAAAAGGCGTCGCAGATGCAGGCGAAGTTCGAGGGGTGGTTGAAGGAGATGGATGCCGCGGAGCCGCGGGAGCCGTTCAAGGATTTTTAGAGTATGGTAAGTGGGTTGCGGGCTGGCCTCCGGGGTGTTATGGTCAAACTGGAAAGCCTGACGTACAACAACCACGAAGGAGTTTGCCATGTCCATGCATCAACGGTCTACCAGCAGCCGGCGTGCGTTTCTTGGCCAGATGGCCGCGGCTGCCGCTGCCGGCTCCATTTCGTTTCCCGTTTCGGCGCGGATCGGCCGCGCCGCCGAAGCAGCCGCGCCGATCGATCTTGGCTCGCGGCGCGAGCTGTTCGTGGATGATTTCCTCGTTGCCCGCATGGACGGCGCGGAACTGAAACCGCACAAGCCCCAGCCGCGCGAGGTAGCGCTGGTGTGCGACGCCCCCTGGGAAGGCAATATATCCGCCTACTACACGTTCTTTGCCGACGACGACCGCTTTCGCACCTACTACCGCGGCGCGCATTTCGACGAGAAGGCCAAGAAGACGACGCATCCGGAGGTCACCTGCTATGCGGAAAGCCGCGACGGAGTGCATTGGGAGAAGCCCGAACTGGGCATTTGCGAGTACAACGGCTCGAAAGAGAACAACATCGTCTGGACCGGGCCCGGCACCCACAACTTCGCGGCCATGAAAGACGGCAATCCGGCCTGCGAGCCCGGGGCTCGTTACAAAGCGTTGGCGGGCGGAACGACCACCGTCAACGGCAAAAAGAAAGGCTGCCTCAACGCGATTCAGTCGCCGGACGGGATTCATTGGAAGATGCTGTCCGAGGGGGTGATCACCGACGGCGCTTTCGACTCGCAGAACCTCGCCTTCTGGGACGCCGAACGAGGCGAGTACCGCGCCTATTGGCGGATCTTCACCGCGGGCTATACCGACGAACGAGGCTGGAAGCCGGGAGGCGTTCGGGCCATACGCACGGCGACCTCGAAGGACTTCATCCACTGGTCCAACCAGGCCGATCTGAAATACGTCGACTCGCCGCACGAGCATCTCTATACGAATGCCGTCCTTCCCTACTTCCGCGCGCCGCACCTGTTGATCGGCTTTCCCACCCGGTTTCAGCCGAAGACCCAGCAGGTAGAACCGGTCTTCATGACGAGCCGCGACGGCACGCTCTTTCGTCGTTGGAATGAGGAACTCATCCCGATCACCGCCCCGGAGGATCGTGACGGCAACCGCAGCAACTACATGGCCTGGGGCCTGCTTCAGCTTCCCGGCGACGACCGCGAGTTGTCGGTGTATGCGACCGAGGCCTACTACGCCGGCCCGGCGAGCCGCGTCCGCCGCTTCACCTTCCGCACCGACGGCTTCGTGTCGGTCCACGCCGCCGGCCAAGGCTCGCTGCTGACCAAACCGCTGACGTTTTCCGGGGCCAATCTCTCGATGAATATCGCCGCCAGAGGGAGCGCGCGGGTCGAGTTGCAGGATGCGGCAGGCAAGCCATTGCCCGGCTTCGCGTTGGACGACTGCTCGCCGATCACGGGCGACTTCATCGACCACGTCGTGAGCTGGAAAGGGGGGGCGGATTTGGGCAAGGTCAGCGGCCAGCCCGTGCGGCTCCTCGTGGTGATGAAGGATACGGACCTGTTCTCGATGCGATTCCAGTAAGCAACGGTGACCAAGGCCCTGTCTCGCGAGGCCTCCGGCGCGTATACTTCAACAAAGGCCCGCGTGACGTCGGGCCTGATCGTCCCATGTTGTTTTTTCAACCACCCGCCAAGATGGCAGAATCCGCAGCAGCCCGGCTGCTGGCCATCCGATTCCCGTAGCGTCTGGCCGTTGCCCGATGGTAGCAGCCGGGCTGCTTAGCATTATGGCGGGTGATTGTGTTTTTTCGCACTTGCCGGCCCCATCATGCCTTCAACACACGACCAGACGGCATCCCCAGCTTTCGACCTGGCGCCTTACAAGTCGCTGGACAACGAGGAACTCACTCGCCGCATCAACGCCGTCCGCGAGGAAATGGGGTCGCGGCTGTTGATCCTGGGGCACCACTATCAGCAAGACGAGGTGATTGCGCTGTCGGACCTTCGCGGCGACAGCTACAAGCTGAGCGAATTGGCCGCGAAGGATGAACAATGCCGGGCGATCGTGTTCTGCGGCGTCCATTTCATGGCGGAAACGGCCGATATCCTGGCGAATCGGCCCGAGCGGCTGGCCCGCTCCGGGGGGCGGCGGGTGACGGTCGTTCTTCCCGATATCGCCGCGGGCTGTTCGATGGCCGACATGGCCGAAATCGAGCAGGTGGAGGAGTGCTGGGAGCAGCTCGGCGAGGTCGTCGATTGCCGCGATATTCTGCCGGTGACTTACGTGAACTCCGCCGCGTCGCTGAAGGCGTTCTGTGGCCGGCACGGCGGCATCGTCTGCACGTCGGCCAACGCCCGCGCGGTGCTCGAGTGGGCCTTCGCGCGCCGCAGCCGGGTGCTCTTTTTCCCGGATCAGCACCTCGGCCGCAATACGGCCCTGGCCATGGGCATTCCGTTGGAGCAGATGCCGATCTGGGATCCGCGCCGCGACGAGTTGGGCGGCAATGAGGAGGAGGCGATCGAGCGGTCGCGCGTGATTCTTTGGAAAGGGCATTGCAGCGTCCACCAGATGTTCCGGCCCGAGCACGTCGATCAGTTTCAGCGGCAGTATCCGGGGATCAAGATCCTCGTCCACCCGGAATGCATGATGGAGGTGGTAGCCAAGGCGGATGTGATCGGCTCGACGGGCAAGATCATCCAGGCGGTGGCAGAGGCCCCGGCGGGCACGCGCTGGGCCATCGGCACCGAGTTGCACCTGGTGCAGCGGCTGAAGCATGAGCATCCCGAGCAGGAGATTCACTTCTTGTCGCCGGTGGTCTGCATGTGTGCGACCATGTACCGCATCGATTTGCCGCATCTCTGCTGGTCGTTGGAGAACCTGGCGGCGGGCACGCCGGTCAACGTGATCGAGGTGGAGCAAGAGGTCGCGGAACATGCCTTGACGGCGCTGGAGCGGATGCTCGAGGTGAAGTAGCGCTGCTTCCTGGTTCCGGTCGGATAACGGCAGCGGTTGTCCCGCCTGTTCCCTTTGTGCGGCCTCGAACCGTGGCGGAACGACGCCTTTTGGTTCTCGTCGCTGTCTTTTCGCTTTTTTGTATCCCAGAATCTTATGGAGCGTCTGCGGGATCCGCTCCGGTGGGGCGAGGATCCCCGAAACGCTCAGACGGCCTATTTCTTGGTACACACCGACATGGAGGCCCGCATGGCGACGGCGAACTGTGCCCCCCCCAGCGCCTTGGCTGCCGATCCGACCCAGTTGAAAGCCATCATTCGTGCGGTAGATAGCTGCCTGACCATGTGCGACACCCGCGCGCGGTGCGTGGGCATCTCCACGGTGCCCAACCGCGACCCCGGAAGCGTCACCGGGATGATCGGCGTCCACGGCGAGGTCTCCGGATTCGTCACCGTCAACATGGCGGAACAGGCGGCGAAGTCCGTCGTCGGCGGACTGCTCCAAGACCACTTCGAACGGCTCGATTCGCAGATCATCGATGGAATCGGCGAAATCACCAACATCATCGCCGGCGGAATCAAGAGCGGTCTGGCGGGCAGTCCCTGGGCCTTCGGCAACGTGACGGTGCCTTCGGTGATCGTCGGTCACAATTACCAGATCGCTTACGCCAAGGGGCTGCAGTACCTGTCGGTTCTCTTCGAGCACGACAACAGTGAAACGTTCCTGCTCGACGACCGGCTGATCCAGGTGGCCGTTTCTCTGATCCGGTTGTAAGAATCCCTAAGAAAACGGGGACAGGCACCCTCGCCTTGCTTCCGAGATTTCCCGTCAATCTGACAGAAGCGGCACGTGGTTTTCCTGTATCGGAAAGACGGCAACAGAGAAGAGGAACCCGTACTCTGTGTTCAAGTACGGGTTCCTCTTCTCTGTTGCCGCTTTTCCGCGGGATGCGAACATGTCCGCTGTTTCGATCACTGTTTCCACCGATTGGGAATCGCGCGAAGGAACCCACGAATTCTTCGGAGGAGCCCGTTTTTTTGGGCCTCCAGGGCGACGGCTTCAGCCTTCCACCAGGTGCTTCTGCCGGACCTCGCGGTTGAGTTCCGCCAGCAAAGGCTCCTCATCGATCAGCCGGCACACGTCGCGCCAGGAGAACGTGTCGTCCGGTCCCAGCCGTTGGTAGATCGCCCGCAGAAAGTCCAGATCGTCGGGCGCATCGACGCACCACCGGTTGGCGCTGTGGTCCTCGCGGCCGATGACCGGCAAGAGAATGAACTGCTCAGGATGCTGGTACAAATAGGGCGTGACGTGAGTCCGCTGGTACGGTTGCTTGGCATCCCGCCACGCCCGCGCAAGGCTGTCGACGGTCATCACTTCGGTATCCAAGCCTCGCGGGTACGTGCGGTGCAGAATATTCGAGGCGTAGTCGGGCTCCATTTCCAGAAACGCCCGGATTACCCGATCGCTGACTTCCGGATCGATCAACGGACAGTCGGAGGTAATGCGAACCACCACGTCGGCCCGGTGCGCGACGGCCGCCTGATAGTAGCGATCGAGGACGTCGTGCTCGCTGCCACGGAAGCAGGCGACGCCGAGTTTGTTGCACTGATCGACAATCGGGTTGTCGACGTCGCGGCGGCTGGTGGCGACAACCACCTCGTCGATCAACTTGGCGCGGACCGTTCGCCGCACGACCCTGGCGAGCATGGTCCGCCCGCCGAGATCGCAGAGCACTTTGCCGGGAAGCCGAGTGCTCTGCATGCGAGCCTGAATGATCGCCACGACGCTCTTGCGGACCATTGAACTGCCCCTTTCCGTTACGCGAATCCTGCCGGCACGGAGAAGGCGGCTATGGTAAAAAGTGGCGGCGGACGCGTCAAACCCAGTTCGTGCGGTCGTCAGGTGTGCAGGTGTGGATCCCGCTTGCCGAGCGGGATCGTGCCTGGAGTAGCGGTCTGCTGTCACGCAGATCCCGCTCGGAAAGCGGAACCTACCAGGCGCGAAAATGCCGAAAGGCGGCTTTCAGCAGCCGCATCATCGCCAACAAGATCGCCATCACCCCCAAACAGACGAGAACCACCAGCGGAACAAGCCACCCGAGAAAGAAGACGCCGATGGTTCCATTCCAAACGGCAGCCCAATCCACAACCACAAAGGCCGCGGCGAGGCAGAGAAACGGACCGTAGGGGATCTCGTTGTCGCGGCGGAGCACCAGGGTGATCAAGCCGACGACCAGGCCGGCGAAGGGGGCGATAAAGAAAATGATCAGGCACGACTGCCAGCCCAGAAAGCTGCCCAGCATGGCCATCAGCGTGACGTCGCCGAATCCCATCGCCTCGCGGCCGAGTGTGGCGGCGCCGATCACGCGGACCAGCCAGATGATCAGCCCTCCGGCGGCCATTCCGACCAAAGAACTGAGCAAGCCCTCCCACCAGGCGCCGCCACGAAACCAAACCGCCGCGATGCCCGCCGACCCGATCACGCCCATCAACAGGAGGGGGAGAGTCGACCAATCGCGGGCCAGTCGCGCCAGGCTCAATCGAACCGCTCGCCGCCATCCGTGACGCGGATACCATGTGCGGCGCATCAAGGCTACGCACCACAACCACCAGCAGCCAACACCCATAATGAGGGGAATGGCTTCCGGCCAACCACCCAAGGCCGGTGGCCAAGGGTGCGGGGAGGTGAGCCGCAAGAAATCGAGGTCGGCAGGGGCATTGGGGGGAATGGCCGCGGTGGGCAGCAACGCCCAGGGAAACGCCGCCGCGACGACCAGCCCCAGCCATGTGCCGGGCACCGTGATCGTGTCGGGGATGATTTTTTCGTCGGCGTCGATGAGGCTGGCGACGAGCATCAACGACATCAGCAGCAGGTGGGCGAGGTACTGGGCATGGAGCATCGCAAGCACGGGATCTGCCGGCGGCGGAATCACGGCGGGGCCAAGCAGCCCCAATTCCACGAGTTCCCACCAGTACAAGGCGGGAAGCGCGGCGGCGACGAGCGTTTCGACGAGCATCGGGCGGATCCAGAAACCTCGTCCATGCACCGCCGACTCTCGCCAGCGGGCAATCCAGCCGAAGATCGGGATTCGGCCGGTCCAGCGTCGGGGTGGTGCGCCGGGACCGGCGGGGGACCAAGGGCTGATCGAGCGCGGACTCCAGGCGAGACGATAGACCCCCAAGTTGATGAGGCTGCCCAGGCATGCCCCAAAAAGAAAAAGTCCGACGAATCGCAGTTCCAAGGGCCATTGGAGGATGACGTTCACGCGGGCTCCTCAGTGCCGGGCTGCCTGGCGATGCGATCGAGGATCTCGTTGGCAAGCTGTTCGGGAGTCTTGCGGTCGGTATCCAACTCCAGATCGGCCGTTTCGCGATAGATGGCCTCGCGGCGGTTGAGCAGGTCGACGATTTCCGCCAGGCCTCCCTGGTTGGTCAGGTTAGGGCGGCGATCGGCGGTGGTGGCATCGCCGGTCATCCGCGCATGGATCGTTTCCGCCGAGGCTTTCAGCCATACCACGGCGCCGGCGGCGCGCATCGCCTCGCGGGTCTCGGGCCGCAAGACGGCCCCGCCTCCGGACGCCAGAACAAGCCGCGGCTGCCGGCAGAGGTCGGCGGTCACCCGGGCCTCCAGGTCGCGGAAGGCCGGCTCGCCGTCTTCGGCAAAGATCGCCGCGATCGATTTGCCCGCCGCTCGCTCGACTTCAACGTCGGCGTCGATCCAGTCCCAGCCAAGTCGCTCCGCCAGCAGTTTTGCCAAGGTCGTCTTGCCGGTCGCCCGGTAGCCGATCAGTGTCACGGTCATCGGCTAGAACCTCACGGCCGCAGTGGCCCGCTTGATCACATCGCGCATCAGGTCGGCGGGGCCGTCCTCGCCGGTGAACAGTTTGAACTGCATCCGCGCCTGCCGCACGAACATATCGACGCCGGTAATCACTTTGCAGCCTCGCGAGCGGGCATTCTTGATCAGCAGTGTGTTCTCGGGATTGTAGATGGCGTCGAAAACGATCATCGACGAACGGAGGTAGTGTTCCTCGAACGGCGATTCGTCGACGTTGGGGTGCATTCCCACCGGCGTTGCGTTGGCCAGCAGGTCGGCGATGACGGTGTGCCGCAGCGGCCACTCGATGGATCGGCAATCGAGGCGTTTGGCGAGATCCCTGGCACGCTCCGAATCCCCGTCGGCCACCACGACCTGTGCCTTGCGCTGGAGCAAGCCGTAAGCAATTGCCTTGCCGACGCCGCCGGCGCCGAGCACCAGCGCCGTCGCGCCCGGCAGCCCGCCGTCCGAGGCGATTTTCGGATCGCCGGCGATCGCCTCCTCAATGCTCGAGAGTGCGGCGCTGGAGTCGGTGTTGAATCCGAGCCGCTGATCATCCTTGAAGACCACGGTGTTCGCCGCGCCGATGCCGCGTACGGCGTCGTCGAGTTGCGTCAGTTTCTCCAGGATCGTCTCCTTGTGCGGAATCGTAACGCTCAGCCCTTGGATCGCCAGTTCGCCCGCCTGCTCGATAAACTCCGACAAGCTCTCTCGCGGCACTCGGAAGGGCAGGTAGACCCGGTTCATGTTCATGCGTCCGAAGGCGGCATTGTGGATCAGCGGGCTGAGGCTGTGTCCGACCGGATCGGCAATCACCCCGAAGATCTCCGTTTGGTCGTTGATCTGGTCGTACCGGTAAACGTCGGTCATCTCGTCGTAGCTGAGTTGGCCCGGCGCGAGCGCCCGCTCCTGGTGAAAGGTGGCATATGTGAACGGCGCGCCGAACTTGCCGGTGAGGATCCGCGAGGGAATGCCGATGTCGCCCATGCAGAGCCCCACGGTGGGAACGCTGCTGCCGCGGACTAGCCGGAGCATCCGCAGGTTGTCGCCGGGATGGTTCGCCATCGTGCAGATCTTGACGACGTCGGGATCGAGGGCGCAGAGCCGCGCGTGAATCGCTTCCAGATCGGAGGGGGTCTTGCGGAAGTCGTGGAGACTGACAATCCGCTTGGTTTTTCCAAACCGCGGCACCTGGCCGGCCACGTCATCCTCGAGGTCGACGTACTCGACCCCTTCGGCGATGGCCGTTCGCAGTAAAAGCAGCCGCTGTTCCTCGCCCCGCGACCATTTGCCGCCGTCGCGCCGGCGGCGACAACTGATCACCACCGCGCCGGGGCGTTCGGCAACCAACCGCTTGATGTTCGGCTCGCCGTTGAGGTAGTCCAAGCGGAGTTCGACGAGCTGCGCCCCGTTTTCCACAAGGTGGCGGTGCTCGGCGATCATGTGGCGGTGGCGGCCGCGTCCGATGCTAACGCAGATCATGGTGTGGTATTCTCTCTGACGTGCGGGCCGAAGCTCCCTGAAATAGACGTGCAGTATTCCGCGGGCAGAACAATGGTTGTATGGGACTGCTGGGAGCTACAAGGCCATTTACGAGCAACGTTATTCTCCTGGAGTCGCCGGCAAAAATCAACAACCACCGGCCGCCCTTTCCAACGCCGTGCTGCAAAAAAAAGATCAATTGCGCGGCGGAACGTAATAAGCCTCCAGTTCGGAAGCGTGGAACTGCCGGTTGAGGCTGTGAAACGTGCCCGTCAATCGGATGGCTTGCATGGGGCGGGCCAGAAAGCGGAACTGCTGCGGACCCGACCAACGCCCCCCGCTGCGGTCTGCCAACGGGAAGAAGTTTTTCCCGTCGGCGGAGAATTCCAGCGTGTAGTTCTCGTAACTGTTGCGGCCTTCAGGGAGCATGAGGCGGATTTCGCGAATGGCATAGATTTTGTCGAATACGACCGTCCACTGACAGGGCCAGTTGCCGCTGGCGATTCCTCGGCCGGTGAGTGCCGGGGGAATCTCGCCATCGATGAGGCCGTTGCCGCCGCCGCGGACCTCCGCGCCGTTAACGGCCAAGGCTACGTTGCCCGGTTGCTTCACCGCCTGCTGCCAATACTGCTCCAGCGGCGTCATCGGGGCGATTTCGGCCAGCCGCCTGCGGGTTGTCTCGCGGCTCAATCCGCCGAAATCCTGTTGATACCAGTGGCCGGCCCGCAGTTGCATAGCGATTTTCGTCTGCCCAGCCTCTTTCTCCGCTTGATCCCACCAGGCATCGCCCAAGGCCGTTTGCTCTTCGGGACTTTCCGGCGAAGCCAAGTCGCGCCGTGCCAATTCGGCTAGCGTTTTGTTGCTTCCTTTGGACAGGTACACCAGCCCCTGCACCCAAAGATTGCGATCAAAGCAATAGCGCCGGCCCATCACCAAGTTGGCGTCGGGATCCTCGGGGTCACGAGCCAGCGTAGTCTTTGCGTCGGCGAGCTTCGCGAATTCGCTTTCGAGCCGGTCGATCTCCTTGCCCACGCCCGTGACTTCCTGGACCACCATCGCATCCTTGGTCTTCCTTGCCGTGGCGAGGATCGGCTTATACATCCGTTGCGCCGCTTTGTACTTATCCTCGGCAACCGCCTGCCGGATCAACTCCAGTCCGCTCTCGATCGTCTCCAATTGCGGGATGGACATTGCCGGCTCACTGCGGCGGGCGTCGATCAGGGTGAGGAGCAGATCCGTCTTGACCTCCATTGGATCCACGTCGTACCAGAGCGCCAGCTTCTCGGCCGACTCCAACGCTCTTTGGAACTGCCCGGCATGGACCGTCTGGTCGAGAGACATGCGGACGAGCATATAACGTAGCGAAGGGTTGCCCTGCGTAGCTTCGGCCTCTTGGAAGAGGCTATCGGCCAACTCCAACATCGCTTCCGGCGACTTGGCTCGCAGAAAATCGCTTTCGTGCGACGCGTGGATCTCCTTCTCCGCCCGTTTCTGCTCTTCCTCGGACGGTACGGGCGTCTTGCCGACGGGCGCCGTCTCGTCCGGTTTCGCGGTGGCCGCCGGACCGGGCGGCGGCTCGGACGCCGGCGCGGAGGTTGCAGGCGGCGAATCGGCCGGCGGCACGGGGGGCTTTTCCAGCGGAGTTTCCGCCGTTTTCATCCCGGCGGATTGCGCGGCTGACGGGTTCGCGGACATCTCGGGCGCGGTTGGCGGCGTCTCCGGAGAGAGCATGACCGATGGAGGCTCGATCGAGGGAGCTGATCCGTTGATCGGCGTCTCGGTCGGTTCGGCAGGAGAAAGCATCGCGGAGGCGTCGCCCGGCGGTTCTGCATTCTCGGGTGGGTCAGTCGGCGGCAATGAAGGGGTTTCAATGGGGATCGCAATCCCATGAAGTTCGACAGGCCGAGGCGTTGGAGTCTCCGGTGTTTGAGGCGGCGAGGTAAGCACGGCAGTCAAGGCCACGCTGATGGCGGCGACAACGGCAATTCCTGCCCCAATCACCAACTGCTTTTTCCGCCAAGCGTACCACGGAGGAGCGGCATCGTCCGGGCCAGGTGGCCAACCCCGGGGCGTTCGCCGACGGCGACCGGGCTCGGTTTCCAACTGGGATCGAAGCGTCTGATCGTAGGCCGCCTTTCTTTCGGGGTTGAGCAGGCAGACCTTCGCCGTGGCGATTTCATTGAGAATCCGCTGCGAGAGTTGCGAATACTGGCCTGACTGAAAGGTCTTGATATGCAACATGCGGGCATCGGCCGCATTGGAAATCACGTCGGCGTCCGATTCGAAAGTCTCCAGCCCCAGAAGACGATAGTGGTGCGGCGGCTGATCCTTGTCGCGGATTCCCAGCCACTTGAGATACGGGTCGAAGGCCTGCTGTTCCGCGGTCATGGGCCGACTCGTCTTCCGGTCTCGCGCCGCTTTGGTCCGACGCAGTAGCCGGTGTGCGCCGATTCCAGGTGGGTTCGTGTGGCGGGTATCGAGAGAAACGTCTCTTGATTATGGCCCCATGCCGGCGAAGTCACAAGCCCGATCACGCTCAGTTAGGGGGGGCAGTTTCATTGTAGGTGGCGGGCCGTAGCGTAGTCTGGAGACTCCGTGGCCGGAAGGGGTCGGAGCGTTGGAGAAATAGCGAGTAGCCATGCCGCCAGCCAACTGCGGCAGCAAGTGATGAAGGACTGCCCCCCAAGGTGCTTTTCTGGCTACGGCCTTCTGCCAGGTTCTGTTACAATGTGCGAAATGGGCTGCTTTGCGCATTTTATCTTCGGAAGGATCGGCAATTGAGGAAGTTCCTGATCGGGTTGGTGAAAACCGGCCTCTCCGTGGCAATCGTGGTCTGGCTCCTCTGGGATTCCCTTAGTCAGGATCCCGAGGCCGTCAGTCGACTCGGCGGCGGTGAGAAAAACTGGTGGATGTTGTTCGCTGCGGCCGTATCCTGCTCCACGGCGATTGTCATTACGTTAATCCGCTGGTGCTACTTGGTCCGCGCTCTGGGAATGGACTTCCGGTGGAAGGACGCCTTCCGGATCGGGTTTGTGGGCTACTTGTTCAATCTGGCTCCGATGGGGATCGTCGGAGGCGATATTCTCAAAGGATGGATGCTTGCGCGCCAGCAGCATACTCACCGCGCCGAAGCCGTGGCCAGCATTATCGTCGACCGGGCGATCGGGTTGTACACCCTCGTCGTGCTGGCGGCGACTGCCATTCTCATTGGCGGCTTCTGGTCGTTTGCCGACGACGACGTCCGCTACGTCTGCCGTGCCGCGGTTCTGGTGGCGGCAGTCGCGACACTCGGCGTGACGGCGCTGCTGGGACCGGAAGCGGTTGTCGGAAGACTCGTGCGACTGGTCGGCAAAATCCACTATGCCGGTCCGCCTATGGAGAAGGTGATCGTTGCGATACGGATGTACCGGCATCGGTTGCCGGTGCTTCTTGCGGCAGTCGTGATGAGCCTGGCCGTACACAGTTTCTTTGCCACCGGGATCCACCTGATTGCTCATGGCATCCCCGGTGCGGCCCTTTCGCTCCAACAGCACTTCGTGGTGGCCCCCTTAGGCGCGGTCACCAGTGTCATTCCGTTGCCCGCCGGACCGCAGGAAGGCGCTTTGAAGTTTCTTTACGGCGCGCTGGCGTCGGCGCCGTTGAAAGGATTGATCGTCTCGCTGGTCTACCGGATCATCACGGTGCTGATCGCTGCCGTGGGCATTGCCTACTACCTGGCAAGCCGCCGCGAAGTCGACGAAGTGTTGCACGACGTCGAAGAGCAGGACGCAGAATCGGAAGACTTGGCCCTGGCAAGCCCCACGGTCTTTTGAATCCAGGAGGCGAGGGTATTTCAGCGAACCCAACCCCCGAACCCTTCCGGGGCAAACGCGTTGCATTGGTCGGCAAGCTGGCAAGCATGTCGAAGCGCGAAGCCGCGGGATTACTGCGGCAACAGGGGGCGACCGTCGTCGATTGCCCCGATGCCTCGCTTGATGTGGTTGTCCTGGGCGAAGACAGTTTTCCTCTGCCTGCCGGCAACGAACCGGACGATCTCTTGGACGACGCCACCCGCGAGGCAGCCCAGCGCGGCGCGCTGCGGGTTTGCACGGAAACGCAGCTTTGGCACGAGCTTGGTCTGGTGGACGCGGGCGAGGAAGTCCATCACCTCTACACACCGGCCATGCTCGCGGAATTGCTGGGAGTTTCGGTGGCGGTGATACGCCGCTGGCATCGACGCCGTTTGATCCTGCCAGCGAAGGAAATTCGCAAGCTTCCTTACTTCGATTTCCAGGAGATCGCCACGGCAAAGCGGCTTGCCCAACTGTTGGCCGCCGGGATGTCGCCCGAAGCGATCGAGCGAAAGCTGATCGCGCTGGCGAAGCTGATGCCCGGCGCCGAGCGGCCTTTGGATCAACTCTCCGTAATCATCGAAGGAAAGCAGATCCTTCTTCGCCAGGGCGACGGCTTGGTCGAGCCGGGTGGTCAGTTGCGGTTCGATTTTGAGGCGGCCGAATCGACTGGCGGGCCGGACCGCGTGGCGGAAGAGTGGCCCGAGGAGGTCGTCGACTCCGTTCTTGCTTCGATCGGCGGCGTCCGCGGCGGCGATCCCGGCAGGTCGCCGGCGCAGCTTGCCCGCATGGCCGAAGAGTTCGAGGACGAAGGGCACCCGGAAGCGGCGGCGGAAATGATTCGGGCGGCGATGGCGGCAGGCGGCCCCTCGGCCGATTTCTGCTTCCGTCTTGCGGAACTCCTGTACCGCCTTGGCGATCTCACCGCCGCTCGTGAGCGATACTACATGGCCATCGAACTCGACGAAAACTACGTGGAGGCTCGCGCAAGCCTCGGCTGCGTTTTGGAAGAATTGGGCCAACGGGAATTGGCTGTGGCGGCCTTTCAGGGCGCGCTGGCCTACCACGCCCACTATGCCGAGGTCAACTACCACCTCGCCAGGACGCTCGATATTCTGGGGCGGCCCGAGGAGGCCGATCCGCACTGGAAAGCATTCTTAGAACTGGCGCCGGGCAGTCCGTGGGCCGAGCAAGCCCGGCAGAGGCTGGGGATCGGGGATTGACCGGACGAGAGATGGCCCCCTCATCCCGGTTGCTTCCCCGCAGCCGGGCTGACTTGAACGGTCGCCGTTCACCCGTGGCTTGCGGCTCCGCCGCATGATGAACTCACCCTTCCTTCGGCTGAGGGGTGCTTGAAACTTCCGGCAAGAAAGGTATCCTGGGTAGCTGGGGTACGCACGTCGATGCACGAAATCCTCTTTGAGTATGAGATGAACCCGACGACATGGGTTTACGTGTCGTCGTTGATGATCATCGGCATCTACTTCAAGTTCCACCGTGTCCTCAGTGTGCGCAACCTCGATCTGGTCGCCCTGATCGCCTTCTTCCCGGCGCTGCTGATCATCTCGCGAGGGTATGAACACTGGGGTTACGTGTGGCTGTTCAGCGTGAGCGGATTCTTCCTGATCCGCCTGCTGCTGGATCCCGTAATGGTGCGGCGCCCGTTGTTGGAACCCAACTTATCGGCCAGTGGATTGACCTTCACCGGGGTGGCGCTGTTGGCCTTCCTGATGACCAACGTCATCATCGGAAAAGTGCCGGACCAGAACCTGCGAGCCGCGGGGCAGATCGTCCAACCCGGCGCAGAAGGCGAAGCACGAGAGGAACAAGAAGAACACAAGGAAGGTGCGGAAAAGACATTGCTGCCCGCCGAGCACCTGCCGGGCTTTCGTCCGTTTCACGAATTCGCCGAAATGGACGAACCGATGGTCGCGGCGGATCGCGTGCCGCCGCTGACGCCGCGACAGCAGTGGTTTCGCGTGGTCGCGACCCGGACGGCCGCCATTCTCGGGCATGTCGCGGTTGTAATCGGAATCGTGCTAGTCGGGTATCGCCATTTCGACAACACGCACACCGGCGTGGCGGCCGCTTCGCTCTATCTCTTGCTCCCTTCCACCGCGCAGCTTACTCGCGAAATCGACCATGTCATCCCCGGCGCCGTACTCGTCTGGTCCTTGGAATCGTATCGGCGGCCCGTCTGGTCGGGATTGCTCTTCGGGATTGCGGCCGGGCTGATCTTCTACCCGCTGTTTCTGTTGCCCTTGTGGTGCAGTTTCTACTGGAGACGCGGGCTGATCCGCTTTCTGGTCTCGATGGTCGTGACGCTTGCGCTGATGGTGTTGGCGCTGGGACTGATTTCCGGGAGCTTCTCCGAGTTTGGCGACTTGCTGAAACAGATGTTCGGCTGGACGAGCTTGTGGGGCGAATACGCCAACGGCTTCTGGGAGTACCACAGCCACGCCTTTCGCATACCCATTATCGCCGCTTTCCTGGTACTCTGCGGCAGCCTCGCCCTCTGGCCGCCTCAGAAGAACCTGGGCACTCTGCTGAGCCTGTCTGCGGCCGTGATGTTGGCCAGCCAGTTTTGGAACCCGTACCAAGGCGGATTGTACATGGCCTGGTATCAGCCGTTGTTGGTGCTCACCGTTTTCCGGCCCAATCTCGAGGACCGGGTTGCGCTGACCGCCGTGGTGGAAGGGCGGGCGCCGGGGCCACTGCGCAGGCTGTTCCGCGCGGTGATTCGCCTCGGCAGTCACAAAGCGTAGGCATCGGCAGTTCTGTCGGTGCTTCTCAGCCGCGGCGGGTGTCCATGCCGGGCTGGCGCAATTGGGATGCGTACCACGCTC
The DNA here is from genome assembly GCA_012728855.1 of Rhodopirellula sp. Taxonomy (GTDB): domain Bacteria; phylum Planctomycetota; class Planctomycetia; order Pirellulales; family Thermoguttaceae; genus JABWBD01. Next base: position 65,598 of record JAAYEH010000080.1, read on the forward strand.
TCCACTTCTGCTTGTCAAAACTGAAGTTCATCCCGGTGAGCGAGACGAGCGCTTCGAGAACGGGCCGATTGAGGACGTCCTGTTCAACGATCTTCACCCGATTCCCCCCCATCGACATGCCTCCCCCGCCGCCGGGCGTAAATGTGGTGGAGATGTCGCCGCCCGAGCCGGTGCCGATCTTGTACTTGTGCCTGGTGGACAAGGCATCGATCAAGGGAGCGATTGCCGCGGGGTTGTTCATCGCTTTCAACGCCGTCGCCGCCCGATGCACCTCGATGTTGTCCTTGCTTTTCAACCGGCCGATGAAGTGGTCGACGGCCGCGGGATTGTCCTGCTGCTTGAGGTAATCGAGGCTGGTCAGCCGCACCTCTTCGATTGGATCCTCGATGGCGGAGGTGGCCAGAGCCTGCGCCGCCTTCACCGTGCCGATCTTCGCCAGCACCTCGATGATCAGGATCCGGACCGGGTCGCGCGGGTCGCGAAGCGCATCGCGGCCCTCGCCGACGAGCGCCCGCGCCAGGGCCTTTACGGCAAGGGGATCCTTAATGGCGGAGATCGCCTGGTAAGCCTGCCGACCTTCCTCCCCGTCCGTGGCGGACAACCAGCGGTCCAGCTTCTGCATCCACTGCTTCTCCCCCAGTTCGATCTTGCGATTCTCTTCGAGAAGCTGGATTTCCTGCGGCAGCATCCAACGGTTGTTGTGCCGCTGGTAGCCGCGAGCGAGCATCACGTCCTCTTGGGTCATCCAGCGACCTTCGAATTGGTCGTAACCCAATCCGCGGCGAGCTTTTTCGTGATCGGGATCCAGCTCGAGGATCCGGCGGAGGTGCTGCTCTCGCTGCTGGCGCAGGTTGTTTTCCCGGCACCACTCGGCCAGATCCCACTGCGCGTCGATCGTGTCCGGGTATCGCGGCCGGATCTTCTCGTACTGAAGTTCCTCGGGGCGAGGACGAAGGATCTGCTTTACCTGATCGCGACTGAGCGTAATCACGGCGCCGGCGGACGTGCGGACCGAATACGCCTCGCGAGGGCTTTGGTTCGGATTGAGCAGTTCACCCTCAATTCGCCCGCCGTTGTCCATCACGAAAACCTCACCGTACAGGCCGGTGAACGGGACAAGTGCCAGCAGAAGCGCCAATAAAACGCCGTAGCGAATGGGGGGCATAATATCTCCCTTTTCGGCGTGCGCAGAGCGGTTTTGGACAAGATCGGCTATCGACTACACTCTACAAGTATAGTTACACTGTGCGAGATCTGACAAGCAAAGCCCGAGCAGACCGATTACCCGCAGCCCGGCTGCTATCGAGGATCCGATATGTCCACCGTTCCCGAACAGCATCGCGACGAAGCCCCCCCAATGGTGAGATGTGCCGTTGTTGCCGTCAGCGATACGCGAACGATGGAAACCGACCGAGGGGGGGCGATCGTAGTTGAAATGCTGCGAGCGGCAGGGCACGAGGTGCTCTCTCGCCACATCTTGCCGGACGAACCGATCCCGATGCGGGCACTGCTGATCGACTTGCGCGATCGCTCCGAGGTCGATGCGGTTCTGATGACCGGCGGCACGGGCATCGGGCGCCGCGATCAGACCTTGGAAACCGTCACCGAGATTCTGACAAAGCCGCTGCCCGGCTATGGGGAGTTGTTTCGCATGCTCAGCTATGCGGAGATTGGGGCGGCAGCCATGCTCAGCCGGGCGACGGGCGGATTGATGGGCCGGACCGTCGTATTGACCATGCCCGGCTCCGGCGCGGCGGTGCGGTTGGCCATGGAAAAGTTGATCTTGCCCGAACTGGGACATCTGGTTCGTGAAGCGCGGCAATAACGTCAGGCGTCCGACTCGCCGCCCAGGGCGATGGGCTGGATGCCCGCTTCGCTCGACTTGATCTGCCAATACGCTTTGCGGGCCTTTGCGTCGATCGAACGTTCCATGGTCAAACGGACGAAGAACGTGGTCTTCACGCGATCCTTATCATACGTGACCGCAAACACTTGGCTAACCTCATCGGCGTCCGAAGTCTGCTTCTGTGCCTCCGTCTGGTAGTAGCGGGCCTGGGCGCGGTCCCCCAACTCGACCAACGCGCGGATGTCCGGCCGCTCGGCGTAGCGCTGGGCGGGGGGCGTTTCGCTTTCACCGGGAGGCGTGCGCAGAGAGCCTTCCACCATCACCGGCTCCGGTTCGGTCGTTGCATCGATGGTCATGGCAAACGCCTTCTGCGGCTGGTTGCCGAGCGTGAAATCGAACCACTGCCGGGCGAAGTGCTGGGCCTCCTTGCGGACCAAGATGCGGTGCGTGTACCCCTGCGAGACCACTCCGACCAGCGAAACCGTCGAAAGAAACAGCCCAATTAGTGCCGCCTTGCGCCCGAGCATATCCGGTGCGTTACGTGCAATCTGCCACATCGCGGCAAAGCCGACGAAAAGGCCGATGCCTCCGACGAATACCAGGAACGGTTCGATCCAGGCGGCAAGAGCGAGCAGGCCGAAAACCAGCGCGGCAATGGCCAGGCCGCTCACCGGACGGTACTGTTCGATTTCCTCTTCAGGTTGTTCGCTCAAATGCGCGTGGGACTGGTCGGTCTGGATCATCGTGCTTTACCTCTTGGGAGTGCTGCCTGACTGGACCCGGAACGTCCCGTTCACTTCGGCCTGCTTCTGGAGGTTGGTGCGGCGGGTGGTATAGGTGGCGATGAAGCGGCCGCCGGGATCAAAGGGATCGGGAACCGAGCGGCTCAGCGATCCTTTGGATGCCTGCTGCACGAATCCCAACCACTGCTGGTCAGGTGCCATCCCCACAAACATCTTCTCACCGGGTCGGAATCCGCCGAAAAGAAAATTGCGGGCCAGCGGCGCGGTGTGGAACGTCGTCAGCGTGAAACCGACCAGTACCCAGCCTACCCACAGTGCCAGTACGGGACTGCCGATCTGATCGGCGATTGTCAGAAAACGAACCTTCACTCGCGATGCAAAGCCGGTCAGATAGCGTAAGGCAACCATGCTGACGCCGAAAATCACCCAAAGAGCGATGAAATCCCAGAAGTAGGTGAAGGTGGCGTTGACTCCGTCGAGCACCCTCGCCAGCGGTTCGAAAAAATTCATCGCCAACAACCCGGCAGTGACCACGTTGATCAAGCGGATGGCGTTGCTCCAGATGCCCTCGTTGTAGGTCAAGGCCATGGTGGCGAAAAGGATGACGAACAGCAATAACGGCAGGAGAAAGCTCATGGTGAGGAATCGGCTTATGAGGTTCGGGATGCGGTCCTACTGCTTCAACACTCTCATCAATTCCGGAAGCGACGTGACGCCCTTGGCGACCAGAAAAAGTCCTTCTTCCTGAAAGGATCGGAATCCGGACTTCCGCGCGGCCTGGCGAAGGAGATCCAGCTTGGGGGTGCTCGCCAGCACCTGGCGAACCGGATCCTGGACCATCAACACCTCGAAAATCCCCGTACGGCCTACGTATCCGATCCCTTTACAGTTCGGGCAAACTTGCTCGGGCTGCTGAGGCGGCCGATAGAAAGCCTGGACGCGATCCGGCGGCAGTCCCAGTTGTTGCAGCACTTCCGGCGCCGGCTGGTAGGCTTCCTTGCACTCATCGCACAACTTGCGGATCAACCGGCAGCAGAGCACGGCGGTCGCGGCGCGAGCAAACTCCGCTTGAGAGGGTTTCATCGCCAGCACCCGCAACAGCGCTTCCGGGGCGTCTTTGGCGCGGATCGTCGCGATCATTAACCGCTTCTTGGAGATTTCCTTGCACATCATGTCGATCGTCTCGCTGTTGACCAGGTCGCGGACGATGACGACGTTCGGCTCCATCAGGAACAGGTCCGGCAGAACATCGGCCGGCGTTTTTTTCTCCGCCGCCTTATAGGTATGGATCATCACATTCTCGACCGCTTCGTAGCGGTTGGTCTCTTCCTCCACGGCCATAAACTCGCGCATAAAGCGATCGGAGCCGCGCAGCACGATGTTCGTCATCGTGCGAAGGCCGTTGGCCGGCATGGCCGAGAAGAGAACGAAGCCCTTGGGCAGAGCCATCAGTTCGGCGACTTGTTCCTGCATTTTGGGCCGCATGCCCAATTCGTCGAGGGTTTTGAATCGGGTCTTCGTCTTCTCGAACTGCATCATCACCCGTTCGCCGGTCTTCGTGCCCTGGCTGGAGAGGATGGCGGCGAAGGTCGAGTTTTCGTACTTGGCCGTGAACTTCCCTTCCTGGCGCCCCTGACGATCCTCTGCCTTCAGCCCGCAGAGCGTCTTCAGCGAGACCAGCAGCGGATCGCCGATTTCGCGCGGTTTTGCCTCGCCCTCGTGCCAAACGCCGTCGACGAGGTGCTTGGCAATCATGGCCTCCTGGGTGTATTCCAGCAGGATCGCATCGGCGCGGACGATCAGCCCGTCGGCGATTGCCTGGCGTGCGTCGCGGAAGCCGGGCGTCTGCCGGGCCAGTAACAGGTTGGCGTTGTCGTCGCGCTCGGTCGCCCCGCCACGGGACTCGAGGATGACCGGCGGGCCCGATTCGTGCGGATCGGCTCGCTCCGCCTTGACCTTCACGCCGACCATTGAGAGGTAGCCGGCGATGAGGTAGCGGAGGTGCGACCTGGTGAGCACCTTTTCATGCTGCATGACCTTACCGTTGCGGTAAAGGATGTAGGCGATCAGCGGCGCCACGTAGGCGATAAACAGGAGTGGAAAGCCCACCCAGAACATCGGTATGAGCCACGCCAGCACAAACGCGCCAAAAAAGACGCCAAAGACAATCGGGTTCCAACGCTGCCAGTTGAGCTTGTACTCCTGGGCATCCGTACTGACCCAATCGGTTGTGTGGACCCAGAGGAGAAAGAGAAGCCAGCAGCCAAGCATTTTTGGCCAACTGAGATAGAAGCCCGGCCCGCTCCAGCCATCCGGGAGAGTCTCGCCCGCCTCGGCGGCAGGCGCGGCCGCGGTGTCCCCGGCCGGTTCGGCGCCCTCCATCGGCATGGCCGGCTCGGCGCCCATCGCGGCCGGATCGGCGGGATCTTGCGCCACCAACAGAGCCACGGGCGCCGCGCTGACAACGCCCGCAATCAATACAATCATAAACCAACGAGGCATTAGAGTATCCCGGGTTCGCTGACTTCGATGCCTTTCAATGCCATTTTGAGCGATTCGGGGTTGGGCGCGACCTCAAACGCCGTGGCCCGATCGATCATCCGCCCCAGCACCAATTCCTTGAGGCTCTTGGTAAAACTTTGCATCCCTTCCCGTTCGCCGATGCGAATCGCATCGGGCAACTTCTCGTCCTGCTTCTCCATGATCAGTTTGCGGACCGTCGGATTGAAGGTCATGATTTCGACGGTCGGTACGCGCGACACCCCCGGGGCGATCGAACGCAACAGCTTCTGCGCGACAATCCCTTTCATGTTGAAGACCATGGCGCTGCGGATGGCGGAATGCATGCCTTCGGGGAAAAGGTCGAGAATACGCCCGATGGTGCTCGGCGCGGTGGAGGCGTGGATCGTTCCGAAGACGAGGTGGCCCGTCTCGGCGGCCTGGATTGCCGTCTCGAAGGTTTCGCGGTCGCGCATTTCGCCCACCAGCATTACGTCCGGATCTTCGCGGACGGCGTGCTTCATGCCGATCATGAAGTCCCGTACGTCCTGACCGATCTCGCGCTGGTTGATCAGGCACTTGCTGTCGTGAAACACGTACTCGATCGGGTCTTCCAAGGTAAGGATGTGATCGCGCTCGTTTTCATTGATCCAGTTGAGCATCGACGCGATCGTGGTGCTCTTTCCCGAACCGGTGACACCCGCCAAGAGAACCATTCCCTGATCGAACTTGCAGAGATCCTCGAGGATCGGCGGCAGGTAAAGACCTTTGAAGTTCGGGATCTTGTTGTTCACCCGGCGGGCGACAAGTCCCATGTGGCCCATCTGCTGCAAGATGTTCACGCGGAACCGCCAGCTTACGTCGTCGACCAACATACTGTGGGCGAAGTCGACCCCGCCGTCCTCGTCGAAGATCTTGCGGCGTCGATCCTTGAGCCGGTGGTCGCAGTCGATCAACTCGAAGAGCATCCGCTCCATTTCTTCGTCGGTGATCGCCGGCCGGTTCAACGGCCGCAGACTCCCGCCGACGCGGACGTGCGGCGGCATGTTGACTTTCAGGTGCAGGTCGCTGCCTTCCAGTTTCACCAAAGCGCGGAAGAGCTTGTCGACCTCCAACTCTTGATGCCGAATCTCGACCGCGACATGTTGGACTTCTTCTGCCGTGCCGGCCATTCTTATGCTCCGTCGATCACAATCGCACCGGGACTCCGCGGCGACGCATCGTCTCTTTGGTTTCCCGGATCGTGTACTGCCCATAATGAAAAATGCTCGCGGCCAACGCCGCCTCGGCGCCGCCGATCACGATCGCGTCGGCGAGGTGTTCCGGACAACCTGCGCCGCCGCTCGCCACCACCGGGATTGTCACTGCGGCGGTGACCGCAGCCGTGATTTCCAAATCATAACCATCTTTGGTTCCGTCCGCATCCATCGAAGTGAGAACAATTTCGCCGGCGCCCAATCGCTCCACTTCCCGCGCCCACGCCACGGCCTCCAGTCCGGTTCCCACTCTCCCCCCGTTGATCTGCACCTCCCACACCTCGTGGCCGTTTTTCCGGACCCGTTTCGGGTCGATATTGACCACAATGCACTGGCTGCCGAAACGCCGCGATGCTTGTCGCACGAAGTCCGGGTCGCGGCAGGCCGCCGAATTGATGGAGACCTTGTCGCAGCCCGCATTCAAGAGAATTCGAATATCCTCGATCGATCGTATACCACCTCCTACCGTAAGTGGCATAAACACCACCTCTGCGGTTCGACGCACGACGTCGACGATAATATCCCGTCCTTCGTGGCTGGCCGTAATGTCCAGGAAAACCAGTTCGTCGGCACCGTCGCGTTCGTAGCGCGCAGCAACTTCCACCGGATCCCCGGCATCGCGGAGATTGACGAAGTTCGTGCCTTTTACGACCCGGCCCTGATTGACATCGAGGCACGGTATCACCCGTTTGGCGAGCATGGACATCCCGAAGAGAAGGACTTCGGCGCTTCGGCGAGCCCAGTCGACGCGGTGCTCACCGGGAATTCCAAGCTTTTACTGTAAGCCGGATGAGGGCAAGGGTCAACGGTCCGATGGCAGTCCGCCGGTAGATTGTGTCAGTTCAGCCGGACCATGTCGCCTCGGATGCTCACATCGCCGTTGGCTTCGATGGAGAGATCGCCCTGCCGGGCTTTCAGCTCGATCGATCGAGCTGCGATGCGGAGTTTGCCGGGGGTCTGGATTTCCACGTCCGGCTCCAATAGGTGGATAACGGGCCCCGACTCGCCTTGCGAGATTTCCACCAAAGGCTGACCATCGGGGCCGCTAATCGCGACCGTCTGGTTTTCCTCGATTCGCACCATCGGGCCGGACCGCCTCGGAGGCGGCGGTTCGTCGCCCACGCCGCACAGAACGCCGACGATCACCGGTTCCGGCCAGTTCGTCGGCCGCATGAGGATGACGCGATCCTTTTCACGAACGGTCAGCCCTTGCAGGCACGCAAGCCACTTCTCTTGCGGCAAGCCGTCGCGATTGGGATAGGCGATGAGTGATTTGCCTTTCACCACGGGATGTCGATCATTGATGCATTCCCCGACTAAAGCGGCGGCGCGACCGGTGGGCGGCTGCATGCCTTTGGCAGCGCCGGCCCAGAGGTGGTCCAATAGCGATTGTGGTTCGAGAGGGAGAAAGTCGGGAGTCCCAGGCAGTTGCATCGTGGTTTCCACCGTTGGAGTTGTTCCGGGATCGAGCCGTGCAAGGGAGAATCGACGCCCGGAGGTTCACGGCTTGAAAATCTGCCCGGGACTGCGGGCTGTAGGGATTCAGGGCGACACTTTTCTCACCAATCGCTCCACCGCCGACGTGATGCGGGTTTCGATGTCCGGGCCCCAAGTATCCGCCGGCAGCCCACAGGCAGCGCCCCCCCCGCCTCGTAGCCGCCTTCCTTGAGAAGCCTACTAGAGGGGATGTATGACATTACATCGTTCGTGTATCCGTTGACCCAGGTCGACGCACCGTACGCCTGTTTCAGCGCGAGCGCACAGTCCCCCACGGCTTCGCCGCCGAGGCTGATCCAAAGCTGACCGTCGCCAAGCCTCCAGACCTGAACGGGAAACTCGGCGTAAGACGCAGGCAGACGCACCCCCTGATAGAGCGTGTTCAGAATTCGCTGCGCCCAACGGCCCTGGTAGTTGTTCTTCTCGGCCAAGGTTTTCAGCCCTTCCTCGGTCGGATGCTCCCCGTAGGGCAGTTCGACAAACTCGAAAGCGGTTTGCAGCCGCGGTGGAAGCGGCTGCAACCGGCCGGCGAGCACCGCTTCGACGGCGTCGGCCAGTTGGCGGCCATAACCCCGGCAAAGCTCAACGGTCCGCCGTGGCAGCGGGTTCTGGTCCGCGCCGCAGCCTTGGAAGAACATGGCGACCGCATCCGGGTGTTTTTCCTCCAATGCGATCTGCGTGAAGCCGGGATAATCGCCGGACCACTGGTTGATGCTCAGCGTAGTGGCATGGCAGGCGTAGCCGAAGACAATCGCCTTCAACGCGCCGTTGGGCGAAGCGACGACCAGGACGGGAACGGCAAAATCGTTCGGACCTTTGAGCGACTCACCGCGCTAACGAATCGCGGCAACGTCCGCCTCGCGGTTGTTCCGGCGATTGACGGCGAAATCCGCGCGGCCTTCGCCGGCCGAAAGCGTCGCCGGACTGAGGTTCGCCAGGGCCTCGACGATTGTGTCGACGATGGTCTTTTCCAGGCTGATCGAGTAGGCGTCGATCGCTGGCGAGAACGTACACACCAACAGAGCGGCGAGTCGGACAGAGATGCGTCGATACACAACAGATCCTCCGGTATAGTCTTTGTTCGGAACCTTTGGCATTTGCATTTCGGAGTGGGGGCTTCGGTTTTCAAACTTCCGACTATGGGTGAAACCCGCGGCCATTAGCCCAACTCATTCGCACCGATCGCTGCCAACTCTTCCTGCGAAGGTTTTTCGGACCCGTCGTCGCCGAATTCGAGTCCTCCGCGACCGCGAGCGAAAGAGAGCAGAGCCTCGATCACCAGCCACACCGACATGATCACCACCACCACGCAAACACCGACCAACGACCAATTCCGTTCGTTCCAGAAGCCGTGCAACTGGATGGCAATCGCCCAGGCCGCGACCGCCAGCATCAACAGCATCGGCACCAGCGTGTAGATCACCGGCCGTCGGAGCTTATAGAGGAATACCGTCACGGTGAGGAGCGTCAGGCCGGCAAGTAACTGGTTGGTGCTGCCGAAGAGGGTCCAGAGCGTCTTGCCGGCGGGGTTCAGCCCGAAGAAAGCGATGGCCACTACGGCGACCAGCGAAGCGAAGTAACGGTTGGCGAGGAAATCGAGCTTGATCGAACGGCAGATCTCCTCGACGTTGAAGCGGAGCAGGCGCGTGGCGGTGTCGAGAGTGGTCATGGCGAAGGCCACGATCGTGACGGCCAACAGAGCCGTGCCCCAAGCCAAGGGGATGCCGACCAGTCGCAGGAAGTTGGCCCCGCCCTGGACGACCGCGCTGAGTTGTACGGCCAGTCCCGCTCCGCCGATGCCCTTCCAACTGGAGTATTCGCCGCCGGGCTCCCAGGCCGACGCGCCCAGCCCGGCCACACAGGCCAGAATCACCAGGATCGCCAGCACCGCTTCGGTGAGCATCGCGCCGTAGCCGATCGGCAACGCTTCGGTCTGGCGGTTGATCTGGCGGACCGTCGTGCCGCTGGAGACCAAAGCGTGGAACCCGCTCACCGCCCCGCACGCCACCGTCACAAACAGCAAGGGAAGCCAGGAGGGCGCCTGCGGCACAGCGGCCACGGTTTCGCCGGGCCGCAGCGGTTCCAGCGGCACATGGGGCCGGAACATCGCCGCGTTGATATGGTTCTCCGGGGCTTGGGTCACGGCGGCGATCAGCAGGCCGACCATCAGCGTGGCCAGAGCGAAGTAAAGCTGGAAGCTGTTGATGTAGTCGCGCGGTTGCAGCAGCAACCAAACCGGCAGCACGGAAGCCAAGAACGCATAGCTCAGCAGGATGAAGATCCACGCCCGCTGCGTGGGAACGATTGCACTGCGAACGTCGCCCGCGGCCGCTTTCTGCCCGCTGGCTTCGAAATGCGCGATGGCGGCCACCGCCCCGTACGGCGATGAAAAACCGGGATCGCTTCCGCTGGCGGACTGATCGCGGTCGTCGTCCAGCGCCTGGCGGGTCTGCGGACTGGTGAACCAGGCGTAGGTCGTTACCGGTTGTTCGATGCCCAGAAAGATCAACAGGGCAAAAAGGACGAGACCGACGACAGTCGCCGGCGCCAGCCCGACCTTGAGCTTGTACACGGAGATTCCCACCCCCATCGCCACGATCATCAGGCCGAACGAAGGGATGATCGCGTCGGGATTGAAGTTGACGAAGAGGCCCGAGATGGCGTTGACGAAGGCGCCCATCGCTAATGCCAGCAGAAAGAAAATAATCAACAGGGCAAGCAACCTGGCTCGCGGGCCGATCAGATCCCGGCAGACGTCGCCGATCGTGCGCCCCTTGAACCGCAGGCTGACCGTCAGCGAGCCGAGATCGTGGACCGCGCCGATGAAGATGGAACCGAAGATTACCCAGAGGACGGCGGGCAGCCAGCCCCAGATGACGGCAATCGCCGGTCCCAGGATCGGCCCCAGGCCGGCGATGGACGCGAAGTGGTGGCCGAAGAGGATGGGCGCACCCGCGTGGGAACGAAGTCGATGCCGTCTTCGAGTTCGTGGGAGGGAGTGACGAGGTTGGCGTCAAGCCGGAAGATCCGCGAGGCGACGAACCGGCCGTAGGTCAGATAGGCCAACACCAGCGTCCCGAATGACAACACCGCAACCAGTGCCGCGTTTTCCAGCATGAAAACACCTCTTTGGGGATAGCTCAGGTAGATCCCGCTTGCCGGGTGGAACCTTGACTCAAAGGCTCCATGTGCCACACAGATCCCGCTCGGCAAGCGGGATCTACTTTCGTGTCCGATTTTACTCAAACTGCAAGTGCGGCAGCCCGGGAAAGGGGACTGGCTCCGTCGCAAATAGAGGTTTTCCGCGAAGTTGGAGGTTGCCGCGACGGTGCCTGTCCCCTTTCCCGGGCGGACCAACTCGATGGCCTGTTGAAAAGTGCCCGTTGAAAAGGGGCCAGGCACCGAGCGGCAGGCGTTTTCTCGGCGATTCCGGGCCAAAACACGCTCGGAGCCAGTCCCCTTTTCAACTCCGTTTACAGTTTGAGGATTTTACTGACACAACCCCTTTTACCATACTTCTCTACGACGCCCAACGCAGCGGCCGTATGGACGGTGCCTCTCGATCCCCTATAATCAGTCTACTGACAATTGGATCATCGGGGATTTCGCGGGCCAAAGGAGAGCGAGCTGTGGCGGAAAAGGTCATCATCATCGGGAGCGGTCCCGCCGCGTGGGCGGCTGCCATCTACGCGGCGCGCGCCGAACTGAAGCCGCTGGTCATCGAGGGAGCGATCACCGAGGAGAACCGTCTGGCCGGCACCCTGCCGCTGGGTCAGTTGGCCTTGACGACCGAAGTCGAGAATTTTCCGGGATTCCCCGCCGGTGACATGGAGAGCTATCTCAACAGCTCGATCGAAGAAAGCCGGCGGCGGTTGATGCCGCCCCACGGCAAGCACGGCGTGAGCGGACCTGAGTTGATGGAGCTGATGCGGCAGCAGGCGGTGAACTTCGGAACCCGCATCGTCACCGAAGATATCGTCGATGTCGCCTTCGATGCGCACCCGTTCAAGCTCGTCGCCTCCGACGGCGCCACGCACGAGACCCTGGCCGTGATTGTCGCTACCGGCGCCCGTGCGAACTATTTGGGGCTGGAATCCGAAGAGCGGTTCAAGAACCGAGGCGTCAGCGCGTGCGCCGTTTGCGACGGGGCCCTGCCGCGGTTCCGCAACAAGCCACTGGTGGTGGTCGGCGGCGGTGATTCGGCGGTCGAGGAGGCCGACTATCTCACCAAGTTTGCCTCCACCGTGTACATGGTTCACCGCCGCGACCAGTTGCGGGCCTCGAAGATCATGGCTAAGCGGGCAGAAGACAACCCGAAGATCGAAATCCTTTGGAACTGTGTTCTGGACGAAGTGGTGGGCAACGACAAGGACGGGGTGACCGGCGTCCGCTTGAAAAGCACCGTCGGCGAACCGGATCTGGAGCAGGAAGCCGCCGGCGTGTTTCTCGCCATCGGCCATACGCCCAACACAGCGTTTTTGAAGGGCAAATTAGAACTGAACGCCAAAAAGTACATCGTCTTGACGGCCGCCGCACGGACGTACACGAGCGTGGAAGGGGTATTTGCCGCAGGCGACGTGGCCGACGACTACTACCGCCAGGCGATCACCGCCGCGGGAACTGGCTGCATGGCCGCGTTGGACGCGGAGCGTTGGCTGGCGACCAAGGGGTTGTAGGCGGCTCGGCAGCCAAGAACAGTCCGAAAAACACGTCAGGCTGAACAGCCTACGTCCCTGCGCTCAGCCGCCGGGTTGTTTTGGACTGTTGGGATCGTCGGGACCGAAGAGCCCGCGGTACTTATCGGCGGGATACTTAGCCGCGTTCTTGGCCATCTTCCGCCGGACGATCGTGGTGATGTCCAGCCCGAGTTCATTGGCCATCGCCAGCGCATAGCAGAGAACATCGGCCAATTCCTCGCCCACCTCGTCCAGCTTGGTGGGCTGGTCGGTTACGGCTCGCGACTGCTCTGCGGTGAGCCACTGGAAATGTTCCATCAGTTCTGCGGCCTCAATGGCCAGCGACATGGCGAGGTTCTTGGGCGTGTGGAACTGGCGCCAGTCGCGCTGGGCGACGAAATCCTCGACGATCTGCCGGAGTTGGGCGACGGCGGTCTCGGTGTCGGACATCATCTTGCTCCATCGCAGTGGCTAAGTACGTCAGGCTGGAGAGCCTGAGGTGCGGGCCTCTCAACGCCGGGAAGCGCTGGCGGCCCGGGCCGCGTCGATCTCCTGGCGGATGGTCACGGAAGCTTCCTCGCGGGAGAGCCCTCGCTCCTGGGCATATTTGCCAATGACATCGTCCGGGGAGGGGCCTTTGGCAGCCGAACCGGCAAAAGTCCCTTGTCGGCACCCGCCGGCGGCCAGAGCCGCGGCAATCAGGAAAAGAAGAGTTTTTCCCATGAAATCAGCCCCGAATTCGACTCAGCAGGCGGGGCGGCTTAGAGCGGCCTCGCCTGCTATTGGACGTCTGCTAGGCTTCAAACCCGGGCAGCGCTCGCTGCACGGGCGGACAGGCATGTTCCTGATAGCGGCGACGGTAGTTCTCAGCCAGGTGGATCATGATTTCCAGCACGAGCAGATCGGCGCGGGTCATCACATGGCGTGTGCTGCGAGTGCCGAGGCCGTGGACCAGTTCTTCCAGTACCTGCACGTGGAGTTGCATCGTCTGTTCCGCCGTCATGCCGGCCACCGCCAACAGTTCAGCCAGGCGGCTGAGTTCGCAGGCGAGATTGCCGGATCCCATGATCACGTAGGTCCGCAACAGTTCGCGGTAGTGGTCCACGAGTTGGGAGGGTAACCGCAACGGTGACCGCATTGCGGAATGCGGTTCCCCGGCGGCGGTAGGGCGGCCCTGGTGGCGGATCGCCTCCAGATCGTTGATCAAAGCCCGTTGTTCTACCAACAGACGTTCGGCTTCGTCGTGCTCCCGCTGCAAACGCTGTTGATCCGCTTGTTTCAGTCGTCGATTCTCGCGCACCAACTCGTGCCGCTCGATTGCCCGCGCCACGATCCAAATCAGATTCTGCGTGGTGGTTGTGTTTGCGCAGACATAGCCGTCGGCCCCTGCTTCGTGGCAGAACGTGGCCATCTCCTGCTCGCTTTGCGTGCCGAGCACCACGATCGGTTCGTCCGCGCCGCTTGCCCGGTAACCTTCGACCAGATCCACCGCGTCGAGGCCCGCCGGGTCGTGACTGATTAACACGGCATCGAACGGTTCATCGCGGAGCCGTGCGAGCCCGGCGGTGGCCCCAATGACCTCTTGTAGGTGGATCTCACCAGCACTCTCGCCGACGAACGCCTCGGCTAGCCATCCGCCTATCCGCTGGCGGTTGGTAATGAACATCACCCGCATCGAGGGAGTGCGTCCATTGACAGAGGGGGTTGAGGCGGCTTTTTTCGGTCGTCGGAGCGCTACACCCATAAAGGCATCCTGCTTGGGCTGGAAAGTAGATCCCGCTTGCCGAGCGGGATCTTGGCACACAGGCTCCACTTGCCACACAGATCCCGCTCGGCAAGCGGGATCTACTCACCAGGATCCTTCGTGAAACTATCCCGGAATCGGACGCGGTACTCTAGCGAAGGGCCGCCGCCGGGTCAACATCGGACCGTTTGCACTCGCGTGGAATAGGCGAAACTGGCACAATAGGTTCCACGTGGCTTGCTCAGAAAGGGAAGGTTGCTTGGTACGATGAGAATAGCCTATCTGGATTGCGCTTCGGGAATCAGTGGCGACATGATGCTGGCAGCGCTGGTCGATGCCGGTGTGGAACTGGCGGCGTTGAACGATGCGATTGCCTCGCTCGGGTTGGTGGGATGCCGACTGGTGGGCGAGCAGGTCAAGAAAAAAGGTTTCCGTGCCACGCAGATTCGGGTCAAGTATCAACCCGAGCACGTTCACCGGCACCTCCACCATATCTTGGCCATGATCGACGGCAGCAAGCTTGCGCAGCCCCAGAAAGACCTTGCCCGGCGGATCTTTTCGCGACTGGCCGAGGCGGAAGCCAAGGTACACGGAACGACGATCGAGAAAGTCCATTTCCACGAGGTCGGCGCCGCCGACTCGATTGCCGACATTGTCGGTTCGGCCGTCGGCTGGAATCTGCTGCAAGTCGAGCGGATCGTCGCATCCCCAGTTCCGACCGGTTGCGGCAAGATACGTATCGCGCACGGAGAATGCAGTGTGCCGGCCCCGGCGACGGCGGAATTGCTCGTCGGCATTCCCTTGGCGGAATCCTCGGTCCCCTTCGAGTTGACGACACCGACCGGGGCCGCCATCCTGGCCACGTTGGTCGATTCCTTCGGCCCCCTCCCCGCGATGAAGATCGAGCGGATCGGCTACGGCGCCGGCCAGCGAGAACTCGAAACGCAACCGAACTTGTTGCGGATGCTGCTAGGCGAGACGGCCCAGGCGCCCTTGGCGGATCAAGTCTGGGTGCTCGAGACTAACCTGGACGATGTGAGCGGCGAGGTCGTCGGCTACTGCACAACCCGTTTGCTCGACGCCGGTGCGTTGGACGTCTACACAACGGCCATTCAAATGAAGAAGAACCGGCCGGCGGTGAAGCTCACGGTTCTCTGCCCGGCGGAAGACGTGGACCGTTTGGAGGCGATCCTTTTCGAGGAGACGACAACGCTGGGCGTCCGCCGCTGGCCGGCCGAGCGGCATGTGCTGAACCGCCGGCCGCATCAGGTCCAAACGCCTTGGGGGCCGGTCGACGGCAAAATCGGCTGGACGGCCGGTGGACCGCAGCGTTTTGCTCCGGAATTCGAGTCCTGCCGCCGCATCGCCGAGGAGCACCACCTACCGTTGCGAACCGTTCTTGAGGGGGCTTTGAAGGCATTTCTATCTTGAATCCCGTCCATTCCATGCCGCTTTTTGCCGAGACCGGGTTGCCCACGCTGTTCTTTCTGATGGCAATGATGGTCACGATCGGTCTGCTGCTGATGCGAAGCCAGCGGTACTTTTCCCGGCCCAACAGGGGCCAAGGGACATCCGTCCAGGCGCCTCGCTCACGGTCTGAAACGCCCTCCGGCCGTTTCGGCCCGCCGCCCGAGATGATCTCCTGGGAGGTCTCCATGCATGATACGGCCCGCGATCTGTCCGCGCAGTTGGACAGCAAAATGGCGGCCCTGGAGCACCTCATTCGCGACGCCGATCGGGCCGCAGCACGTCTGGAGGCTTCTCTCGACAGGGCGCGGGGGCGGGCCACCGAGGATCGGCCCGCTCAATTGCCCCCCGCGAGCCAGGCGGAATCGCTCCGACTCGCCGGTCGGACAGGGACGAATTCCCCGCCGGATGATGAACCCGGTGCTTTGCACCGTTCGGCCGACGTTCGATACCAGGAAATCTACACCCTTGCCGACTACGGATATCCGGCCTCCGAGATTGCCCAGCGGATGGGGAGTCCGGTCGGGGAGGTGGAGTTGATCCTCAGCCTGCGCGAAAGACAGTAGACACGATTGTAGGGCGGAATTCATTCCGCCCCTAGCGGACTGAAGTTCGCTCTACATCGTCGCCCCAGGCCATGTCAGCCGGGCTGCTGGTCACCGGATGATTCCGGGGAACTACCGCAACCTATAATTGTTGCAGACGGCGATTCCCCACCGGTTGCGGGATTACGGCTTCTTCGCGAAAGTTTCTACTGTGTCCGATCCCTCCTCCCTGACGCCCGATTCATCCAGCGGCGCGGGCGGTTCGCCCGAAGGGTTCGGAAGCCTTGCCGGCGGCGGTCCGCCACGACGAGGGGAGCTGGCTCCGGTAGCCAGGCCGGTTGCGGCAGCCGCCTTGCCGCTACCACCGGCGCCGCCACGACCACTCGATCCGTTGCGAACGGTCCCACCCGTCGAACAGACACCCGCGCCGCCGCGCCGCTGGCGCGACTGGCTGCGTCAGCCTGGATGGCGGGGCTGCCTGGCGAGCTTCTCCGTCCACGTCGTGCTGCTGGTCGTGCTCGGGCTGATGGTGTTGAGTTCTCACTCCGGCACCCCGGGACCGAACCTGCTGGCGACGTTCGGCAAGCGGGAAACGGTGGAGTTGCCTACCGATCCGACGGAGTTTCAAATCGCTCGCATCGAGTGGACCCGCCTGAGAGCGGATGCGACGGAAGCTCGCCAGGAAAGCGAGACGCCGCGAATCGCCTTGCCCGAACAAGAGGTGCAAGGAGAAGAGGTTTCGTCGCGGGCCGGCGTGGGATTCCAGGCGGAGCATCCGGCCGATTGGACCACGGCCGCGACGACGATGGCCGGTGGCCTTCAAGGGCGCCGGGCGGAAGCTCGCGCCCGACTCGTGCAGGATGGGGGCGGAAACGAAGCGAGCGAGGCGGCGGTCGATCGCGGGCTTCGTTGGCTCGTCGCGCATCAGTGCCGCGACGGAAGCTGGAATTTCGACCACAACCAGAGCGCCTGCCAAGGTCTCTGCCGCCATCCCGGCGATTCGCCGAGTACGACCGGCGCGACCGCCATCGCCCTGCTTCCTTTCCTGGGCGCGGGCCACACGCATGTCAGCGGCGACTACATGATGACGGTTCGCGACGGCCTCTACTACCTTGGCAGCCGCGCCGTGGTCACCCCCGACGGCGCCGATCTCCGCGAGGGCACCATGTACGGCCAAGGGCTGGCCACGATCGCGCTGTGTGAAGCGTATGCCCTGACCAAAGATCGCGGCCTCAAGGATCTCGCTCAACAGGCGATCGATTTCATCGTCTCCGCCCAGGATCGCAACGGAGGTGGCTGGCGCTACCAGCCTGGCGACCCTGGCGACACCACGGTCACCGGTTGGCAACTCATGGCGCTACGGAGCGGCCAGATGGCGCGGCTCAACGTCCCCTCACCGACGTTCTTCTCCGCCGAGCGGTTTCTCGACGGGGTGCAGTCTCAGGAAGGCGCCTTGTATGGCTACATGACTCCCGAACCGCGGCCCGCCACAACGGCGGTCGGACTGCTCTCGCGAATGTACAGCGGCTGGGGCCGCGATCACCCGGCGCTGGGGCAGGGCGCTGCCTACTTGAGCAAGCTGGGCCCTTCCAAAGAGAACGACGGTCTCTACTTCAACTACTACGCCACGCAGGTCTTGCACCACCTCGGCGGTTCCGACTGGCAGCGCTGGAACGTCAAGACGCGCGACCACCTGATTGCGACTCAGAGCAGCGAAGGGCACGAGGCCGGGAGCTGGTACTTTCCGGGCCGCCATTCCAAGGTCGGCGGCAGGCTGTACTGCACGGCCATGGCGGTGATGACTCTCGAAGTCTACTATCGATACCTGCCGCTGTATCGCTCGCGTGCTGTTGATTCCCCGTAATTGATCAGTTACGCCATTTTGTCCGTTTCTTGCTCGCCACTCCGCTATACTGATCTCGTTCGGCAAATGCGATCACCGGGGCTCCCTTTCTTCTACTACTATCCTCTTTCGCAGGTCTTGGACTTCCATCGCAAAGCCCTGGATCGTGTTTTCCGCCAGGGTGATATCCCCTGTTTCCGCACCGAGCCGGACGCCGATTCGCCTGGCCGGACCGCGAGTCTCCACGAGTTGATTGCCGCGGAGGACAATCTTCTCCGTGCCGCCCTGGATGTCGATGCCGATCCCTTCCTCGCCGCCGCTATCCTCGATGCGATTCTTCTCCAGGCGATTGCGGTGGCCGGCAAAATCCTTGCCGCGCTCGGGCCGGAAGAGCACTCCGACCTTGCCGCTTCGCCGCACCGTGTTGCCGGTGACGAGATTGTCCGTGTCGTGGTGGCCGATCGAGATGCCGGCCATGGCCGTGTCTTCAATCACGTTGCCTTCCGCCAGCCCGTGCCGCACACCCCAACAGAAAAACAGCCCGATTCCATTCCGCAAGAGCCGGTTGTTGCGAATGACCGGTCGCTGAGAACCGGAGCCAGGGTGGAGGCCCAAGCCGGTGTTGTCGTGACTGTGACAGTTCTCGACGAACACGTCGTGGCAGACCTGCCAGCTTATGCCGTCGCCATCGTAATTCCGCGTGGTCAGACCGCGGAATTGCAGGCGGTTGCAGTCCTGAACGAAGATGCAGCCGGCGTAGTTGCCGTTGAGGTTTTCGTTCCGCCCCTTGTTGCCGTCGAGCACGAGATCCTCGATGGCCACGTCGGCGATCTCCTCACCGCTGAAGAGCGGGAACAGCGTGGACGCGGTCGCCTCTTGGGCCCGCCAGAAGTTTTTGCGCAGCGCGCGATCTAATCTGAATCGGCTGCCGCTACGAGCCACCAGCGTCCGCTTAACGACGTCGCTGCCGTCCTTCGTGCGGATACATACCCCGTCGCCGATCTCGAATCCGTCGGCGTCGGCCAGCGTGATTTCCTGGTCGAACCAGTCCGAATCGGCGGCGAGTTTCGTGGTTTTCGAGGGCTCTTTGATCAGGACGGTCGCTTCGCCGCTACCGATGATCCGCACTCGGGAGCGAAGATAGACGGCGTTGCGCAACCGGTACGTGCCGGGAAGGATGCGGACCGTTCCTCCGCCTAGGCCAGCCACATAGTCGACGGCCGCCTGAATCGCCTGCTGCGTGGCGCCGACGACATCCGCCTTCTCCGGCCCAACGCTGATCGCCAGCCGCTTTTCCCATTCCGGCTCGACCGCAGCATCGCCGGACGTCGCTCGAGGATCGCTCACCTCCGGCCGCTCGTCGGCCCAAAGAGATTCGGACCAGGCGACCGTCGCGGTCATGGAAAGCGCTGCCAAGAAGCCTCGACGCGTACAGGCGAACGGCCGTTGGTCGCTCATGACTTCACTCTCCGAAGATGGAGGACACCTGCCTATCATCGGTTACGCGGCTGCCGACGGCCACTCACGACTAGGCGCGGAAATTCCCTGCGTTGAAGAGCGAATCGTTACGCGGATCTCAGGCGGGAACTGCCGCCATGGCCCCTTTGACCTGCTCGACCACCTGATCGAACCCCTGGGGGTCGTTCACGGCCATTTCGGCCAGCGTCTTGCGGTCCAGTAGGATATTGGCCTGTTGCAGTCCGTAAATGAATTCGCTGTAGCGGAGCCCGCGCTGCCGGCAGGCGGCATTGATGCGGATAATCCAGAGTCTGCGGAATTCGCGTTTTCGGTTGCGGCGGTCCCGATAGGCGTAGACGCCGGCGCGAATCAACGTCTCTTTTGCGGTCCGCAGTAGCGTGCCGCGGCCCCCCCGGTAGCCTTTTGTCTTCTTGAAAAGCCGATTCTTCGCCCGAGTTCGAGCTGAGCCTTTAGTGGTTCTCATCGTCCGTTTTTCCTGATTTCAGCGGGATCAAGGCCCTCCCTGAAATGGGAGCGTTTCCAGCCCGTTCCGCGACTGCCAGTTCGATCAGTAGCTGTTGCCATTCAGTGCGGCAACGATGCGGGGGACTTCCGTCTTGTCTACCGTAGTTGTTCCACGAAGATTCCGCTTCCGCTTCTGGGTCATCCGGCTCTGAAGGTGGCTCGTGCCGGCGGATCGATGTTTCGCCTTGCCATTGGCTGTGAGGCGAAACCGCTTCTTCGTTCCCTTGTGGGTCTTCTGCTTCGGCATAATGCTACTGCTTGCTGGGATCGCTTACAAATGGGTAAGACCCGTCATTATAAACTTTCGACTGCGCTGGCAAAGGGGGACCGCCAGAATACGAAGGAAGGCCCCCTCCCAATCGTCGCCGCATTCTTGGAAGCCCTAGCAAAACGGGGACGGGCTCCCAACCATTGTCAAAAAAAACCGGGGAATACAGCAATACGAGGGTGCGAGTCCCCGTTTTGCCAGGGCATATCCGTCTATTTGGGGGCAAGCGTACAGGTAATCCGACGGCCCTGTTGATTCGGCAGGGATTCGACGCGGGCGATGTCCTCCAACTCTGTCAGGATTTCGTCGATCACCCTTCGCCCCTCCTCCACGTGTGCCATTTCACGCCCGCGGAACATCACCGAAAGGAGCACTTTATCCTTGTTGGCCAAGAATTCCCTCGCCCGATTGACCTTCACGTTGATGTCGTGTTCGCCGGTCTTGGGCCGCACGCGGATTTCCTTGAGTTTGACCTGGTGGGAGGTCGTCTTGTGCTGCCGCTTTTTCTGCTGGTACTTGAACTTGCCGAAATCCATGATTCGGCAAACCGGCGGCCGCTCGGTGGGGGCTACTTCGACGAGATCCTGACCTGCGAGCCGAGCAGCGGACAGGGCGCTGTCGACGGACATGATTCCCAATTGACTTCCGTCGGCCCCAATCACCCGGACTTGTGACGCCCGGATCTGCTCATTTACCCGTTGCTGTTTCGGTTCGATAGGAGCAATCCTCCTTTGCATAGGAAGTGAGGCGTTGTTGCCGGTTCCGGACCGAATCCGGGGCCGGCTGTGCCTCGAAAAGCCGGCTCAGACTTGTATCGAGTATTCCCGCCATCTCCAGTCGCGTCAACAGGTTCTGCCGGAAAACCCGGGGAAATCTGCCGAAAGGCAGCGGGTCGGTTGGTCGGCACTGCGGGTGGCACCGTCACGATTTCCTACGGACAGCCTTGGTCCGGATTTCTTGGCGAAGTTTTTCGATCGCCGCATCCATCGTCATCGCCCCGAGATCCCCCTCGATACGATCCCGGAGGGAAACCGTGCCCTGCTCCATTTCCCGGCCGCCGATCACCATCATGTAGGGAATCAACTCGAGTTGGGCGGTGCGTATTTTCGCGCCAATCTTCTCCGGACGACAATCTCCGGTCACACGAAGTTCGGCCTCGGCCAGTCGCTGTTGCACTTGCCGGGCATAGGCCTCGAACTTCTCGCTCACGGCGAGCACCCGGACCTGTTCCGGCGCCAGCCAGAGAGGAAACGCGCCGGCGAAGTGCTCGATGAGCATGCCGACGAACCGCTCCAGCGATCCGAACGGGGCGCGATGGATCATCACCGGGCGGTGGGGACGGTTGTCCGGACCGATGTACTCCAAGGCGAATCGCTGGTCGCTGGGCAAGTTGTAGTCCAACTGCACGGTGCCAAGCTGCCAGTCGCGTCCCAGGCAGTCGCCGACGATGAAGTCGGCCTTCGGGCCGTAGAAAGCGGCCTCGCCCGGCACGACCTGGAGGTCGGGCAGGTCCATCTCGCGGCAGACCGATTCCAGCGCGGCCTCCGCGCGGCTCCATGTCTCGGGACTGCCGACGTACTTGGAACTGTTGGGGTCTCGGAAGCTCAGCCGCACGCGGTAGTCGTCCAGTCCCAGGGTTTTCAGCACGAACTGCGTCATTTCCAGGCAGCCGCGGAACTCGTCGGCCACCTGTTCGTCGGTGCAAAAGATATGGGCGTCGTCCTGAGTAAAGCCCCGCACCCGGATCATCCCGCTCAACTCGCCGGACTGCTCGAACCGGTGAACCAAGCCCAATTCAGCCAGGCGAAGCGGCAGATCGCGATAACTTCGCGGCTTGGATTGGTAGATGGTAATATGGTGCGGACAGTTCATCGGCCGCAGCAAGTAGCGGTCGCCGTCCTGCATGGTGATCGGCGGAAATTGACTATCGGAATAATAGGGATAATGGCCGGAAGTCTCGTACAATTGCACCCGGCCGATCACCGGGGTATAAACCGGTTGATAACCTCGCTTCAGCAATTCGCCGTAGATGAAAGACTCGAGTTCCCGGCGGACCACGGCTCCTTTCGGCAGCCAGAGGATCAGCCCGGAACCGACCGCCGGATCGATCGTGAACAGTTCGAGTTGGCGTCCGAGCACGCGGTGATCGCGGCGTTTCGCCTCCTCGATTCGCTTCAGGTAATCGTCCAGATCCTGCTTGCTGAACCAGGCGGTGCCGTAGAGGCGTTGAAGTTGCTGCGCCGCAGCGTCGCCTTTCCAATACGCGCCCGCGACCGAAAGCAGCTTGAATGCCTTGATCGCTCCCGCGCTGGGAACGTGCGGGCCGCGGCAGAGATCGATGAACTCGCCCTGGCGATAGAACGAGAGCGACTCCTGGTCGGCGAGCCCCTCCCGGATATGCTCCACCTTCAGAGACTGCCCCAGATCCGAGCACAGTTGGATTGCTGCTTCTCGCGGCTCCACGATCCGCTCGAAGGGTTCATCTTCGCGAACGATCTTGGCCATCTCGGCCTCGATCATCGGGAAGTCGGTTTCAGAGAGCGGCTCTTCCAGAAGGAAATCGTAATAGAACCCGTTGTCGACGGTAGGCCCGAAAGCCAACTGGACACCCCCCCGTAGACGCATCACCGCGCGAGCCATGACGTGTGCCGCCGAGTGGCGCATAACGGCCAGCGCCTCAGGATCCTTGGCGGTGAGCAGGCGGAGCGCAATTTCTCCTTCTTCGGGCAGCGGCGCATCGGCCCCGACCATTTGGCCGTCGACTTCCGCAGCGAGGGTCGCTTTTGCCAGCCGAGTGCCAATCTGAGACGCGACGTCGATGGGCCGGACTCGGCGAGAGAACTCTAAGACACTCTGGTCGGGCAGCTTTACTTTAAGCATATACTCCGGATTGCCTGTTTTCTGGCCTCGGCAGTCGCAACGTCGATACAAAGGACGCCGCCGGTCCCTGGAAAGGAACGCTGACGAGGTATGTGGACTTGAATGCTCCAGTATAGGGTTTTCAGGAGGCCCCAATCAATAGTAGGAGTTTTTCCACCCTGCCTGGGGGCGCACCTTGCACTTCGCGCGGTGACGGACTTTGTGTTATCAAGAGGGGGGTAAGTCTGGGCCGTGGGATTCGGCTCATTGAGAAGATACGCAATGGAGGAGGCCAGGGATGGCAACCATCAA
>JAAYEH010000081.1 GCA_012728855.1 Rhodopirellula sp.
ATTCGTCATTTGTCATTCGTCATTTGTCACTCGTCATTTGTCATTCGTCATTTGTTTTCGGCAGCGGATCGTATTGGTTGGAAAATATCCGGCTTTCTCTCTCCACGACCAATGACAAACGACCAATGACAAACGACCAATGACAAACGACCAATGACGAATGACGAATAACAAATGACCCCTTATGGAACTTACGCAACTCCGCCATTACCTCGATGACCCGGCGGCGGCAGCCGATTGGCTGCGGTCGGCGGGGCTAGCCGACATTCGCCGCGCGCATGCGAACTTGCTGAGTATTGCCACCTGCGGCATGACGTTCGATCTGGTCGGCGTCGTCTGTCGGCAATTGGATCAATGCCTCGGAAGCTGCGCGGATCCTGACATGGCGCTGAACAACCTCGAACGCTTCGTGGCCGCGGCGCGAAACCCGCTGGCGCTGGGGGCCTTGTTCGAACGGGATCCACGGGCGTTGCCGACGCTGGTTCAGATCCTCTCGACCAGCCAGCATCTCGCCGATCTGCTGGTGACGGATCCAGAGAGTTTCGATCTGTTGCGGATGACACAGGGCAGGCCCTACGCCCGGCAGGCGCTGGTGGAGGAACTCACCAGCGAGGTAGCTGCGTTGGACCACGACCGGCTCATCCTCCGCGCGTTGCGTCGCTTCAAACGGCGAGAAACGCTACGGATTTCCTATGGCGACATCATCCGCGAGCACAGTGTGAGGACGGTCACCGCCCAGATCTCCTATTTGGCCGAGGCGATTCTCGAAGCGGCGTTGGCGACGGCGTGGAGCAACCTTCGCAAGCAGAGAGGAACGCCACTGGGTTCCGATGGTCGGCCGGCTCGGTTCGTCGTGCTCGGTATGGGAAAACTGGGCGGCGGCGAACTAAACTATTCGAGCGACATCGACCTGATCTTTCTTTACGACGATGAGGGACAGACCGACGCTCGCCGCCCCCTCTCCAACCGTGAGTTTTTCGACCGGTTGGCGCGCGAGTTCATCCGTCTGTTGACGGAAACCACGGAACTCGGCGGCACGTACCGGGTTGACTTGCGTTTGCGACCCGACGGCGAACGGGGGCCGATGGTCGTCAGCCTTCAGGGCGCGCTTCAATACTACGACCTCCGCGGCCGGACGTGGGAGCGCCAGGCTTACATCAAAGCCCGTCCGGTGGCCGGAGATCGCCAGTTTGGCCAGGAGTTTCTCGATCAACTGCAGCCGTGGATCTACCGCCGCTATCTCAACCGGGCCGACATCACCGGAATCAAGGCGTTGAAGCGGCGGATCGACAAGCGAACCCATGATCTGGGCGCCGACCAACGCGAAGTGAAAACCGGACACGGCGGCATTCGCGATATCGAGTTCGTGATCCAGTTCCTCCAGCTTCTCAACGGCGCCGACCTGCCCGAGTTGCGGACCGGCAACACTTTGGAGGCGATCGCCCAATTGGAACAGGTCGGCTGCCTCAGCAACCTCGAACGGTCGCTGCTGGAAGAGAACTACGGGTTTCTGCGGAAGGTGGAGCATCGACTGCAGATTATGTTCGACCTGCAAACGCACCTCTTGCCGGACGACGCCGACGAGATGCGAAAACTGGCGCGGCGGATGGGCTATACCGATTCGCCGCAGCGATCGGCGTTGGCCGCCTTCGAGAGCGATTACCGCAACGCCACTGCGGAAAACCGCCGCATCCTCGACCACCTGCTGCACGACGCCTTCCGCGACGACGGTTCGGAAGCCGAGGCGGAAGTCGACCTGGTGCTCGATCCCAATCCGGACGAAGCGCGGATTCACGAGGTTTTGGGGCGCTATCCGTTTCGGGACGTGAAATCGGCTTACCGCAACCTGATGGCGCTGGCGGAGGAGAAGATCCGTTTCCTGTCCACGCGGCGGTGCCGGCATTTCCTGGCCGCGATCGCGCCGAGGCTTCTGGCAGCAATCGCCGCCACGCCCGATCCGGATTCCGCGCTGGTCAATCTTGATAAAGTAAGCGATTCGCTGGGCGGTAAGGGAGTTCTTTGGGAGCTTTTCAGCTTCAACCCCCCCTCGCTGCAGCTCTACGTGCGACTCTGCGCCTACAGCTCGTACCTGACCGGCCTGCTCACCAGCAATCCAGGCATGCTTGACAGCCTGTTGGACAGCCTCGTGCTGGACCGACTGCCGACGCGGGAGAACCTGGATCGCACACTCGCCGAACTGTGTCGCTCTGCGGAGGATCTCGATCCGATTCTTCACAGCTTCAAGAACGACCAGCAGCTTTGCGTGGGCGTTCGCGATCTGCTCGCCAAAGAGGACATTACGGCGACGACCGCCGCGCTGTCCGACATCGCCGAGACTTGTTTGCGGCAGGTCGTTCTTCGCGAGCAAGCCAAACTCGTGCAGAAGTACGGACGGCCGACAACGCCCGACGGGCGGCTTGCGGAGGTCGCCATCCTGGCGATGGGCAAGTTCGGCGGCCAGGAAATGAACTACCACAGCGACCTGGACCTCGTCTTTCTTCATGAGGCTGACGGACACACGCAACACGAACCGCTGGCGCGCCGGGCCGAGACGACGACAAACCAGCATTTCGCCAGCGAACTGGGGCAACGGATCATCAAGGCCACCGGCCGGCTCAGCGCTTACGGCCGTCTCTACGAGGTCGACGCACGGTTACGCCCGACCGGAAAGAGCGGTCCGTTGGCGGTCTCCCTGGAGGAATTCGCCCGCTATTTCGCCGAGGGAGACGGCCGGCTCTGGGAGCGACAGGCGCTTTGCCGGGCTCGCGTGGTCTTCGGATCGCCGGAGATGGCCTCCACGGCGATGGCGACCGTGGGGCGGGCGGCGTTCGATCACCCCTGGCGCCGCGAGCACGCCGAGGAGGTTCGCCGCATGCGGCATCGCATGGAGGAGACGGCCAGCGAGGGCAATGTGAAACTCGGTCCCGGTGGGATCGTCGATATCGAATTTCTCGTGCAGATGCTGCAGTTGAAGCACGGGCGGCACAATCCCGAAGTGCGGACGCCCAACACGCTGGCGGCGCTGGCGGCGTTGAACCAGGCGCGCTGCCTCGACGGCGACGACTACCGCTTCTTCCGCGAGAGCTATCGCTTCCTCCGCACGCTGGAGGCGAGGCTGCGGCTGATGAACATCACCGCCCGCAATCGGCTCCCCGAGGATCCGACGGAACTGACCAAACTCGCCCATCTGCTGCGTTGCCCCAGCAGCGGCGAGTTGCTCGTCGACTTCGAGCGATTGACCCAGGAGACCCGCCGGCGCTTCGACCGGATCTTCGACGCGGAAGCGGCCGGGGCGAAGAAGCGCTAACGAAGCGGGGATAGGCACCTGGTCAGGGCGCCGATTCTGCGTGTCTTGCCAATGCCTGGCTCCGAGCCAGTCCCCGTTTTGTTTGAGCCTCTTAGCATCGGGAACGCAAGGGGGTCGGGAGTCTTTTTTCTTATCGGCCTCATCGCCGCCACGCATCGCAAACCCGGTCGGTGGCCGATACGAAAAAAGACTCCCGACCCCTTCTTGTGGACATCGCGTTCAACATCAGTCAGTGCCAAACGAATGCTGTTCTGCTCCGGCAATCGTGCAAGTCGATTCACCGCTGATCCATCGGCACGTAGTCGGTCTGCGGCGGGCCGGTGTAAACCTGCCGCGGGCGCGTGATGCGGCTGGTGGGATCCTCATGCTGCTCCTTCCACTGCGCGATCCAGCCCGGCAGCCGCCCAATGGCGAAGCAGACCGTGAAAACGTTCGTCGGAATCCCCATCGCCCGCAGCAGGATGCCGCTGTAGAAATCGACGTTCGGATAGAGCTTGCGGTCGACGAAATACGAATCGGCCAGGGCGAGTTCCTCCAATTTGCGTGCGATATCCAAAAGCGGGTCTTGCCTGCGCAAGGTGGCGAACACGCGGTCGCATGATTCCCGGAGGATCTTGGCGCGCGGGTCGTAGTTCTTGTAAACGCGATGGCCGAAGCCGAAAAGGCGGAAAGGATTGGACTTGTCTTTGGCCATGCGAAGGCAATCCTCCGGCGCGAGGCCGCCATGATGGATTCGTTCGAGCATCTCGATGACCTCGACGTTGGCGCCGCCGTGCAACGGCCCCCACAGCGCACTGACACCCGCCGCGCAGGAGGCAAAGAGATTGGCGCGGGCGGAACCGACGGTTCGCACCGTCGATGTGCTGCAGTTCTGCTCGTGGTCGGCATGGAGAATAAAGATCAAGTTCAGCGCGTCCTCGATCTCCGGCGTGATGATGTACTGCTTATACGGAATCGAGAACATCATGTGCAAAAAGTTGGCGCAATAGCGGAGATTCGGGTCGGGGTAGTTGAAGGGAAGCCCGTTCGATCGGCGGTGAGAAAACGCCGCAATCGTTCGCACTTTGCTGATTAAGCGCGCGGCTACCTCGACAAACGATTCATCATCAACCAGCTTGAAGAATTGCTGGTGGAAGCAGGCGAGATTGTTCAAGGTCGCCGAGAGGATGGCCATCGGCGGCGCGTCGACCGGAATGTGCGAATACTGGTGCCGCAGACCTTCGTGCAGCAGTTCGTTTTCCGTCAGCCGCTGGCTGAACAGATCCAGTTCATCCTTCTTGGGCAATCGGCCGAAGATCAACAACCAGGCCACCTCGACGAAGTTCGGTTTCTCGGTGAACTGCTCGATCGGAATGCCCCGGTAGCGCAGGATCCCCTTCTCGCCGTCGATGAAGGTAATGTCGCTCTTGCATGCCGCCGTATTGCCGAAAGAGGGGTCGTAGGTGACCAACCCGGTCTGCTCGCGCAACGTCGTGATGTCGACAGCCCGCTCCCCTTCGGTTCCAACCAGAACCGGCAGTTCGATCCGCTGATCGCCAATGATAAGGATGGCCTTGTCCGCCATGGGTGTTCTCTCCTTGGATGCGTAAACCCTCAGTTCATGATCGTAGTTGAATCGTGTGGAAGTGAAAAGTAGGTGTGGTGCGGTCCCCAACGAGGACGGTTGCGTGGTAGAGTTCCGTTGGGACGAACCACCGTGGATCTCCCCCCGTAGCAAAGGCTGCATAGGCTGAGGGTGTTAACCCACCAGGACAGCCGGCTCGTCTGAGGTTGACGTGCCGCAAGTCTTTGTTTAGTATCGTGTTGCGATAATGATATTTGCTTGGTTTGGGCGTGATTCCAGTTATGGAAAGCCGTTTTTCGGCTTGCCTTCCCCCCCGCGGCCAGGAGACATCCCCGTGGCGAAGCCATTTTTTCAACCATCTGCCATAGTGCCAAGCAGCCGGGTCGGTTCCACTGGCGGAAACGCCGGCGCTGCCCGAAACCGACGCCGAACCGCCGGGCTGGCGGTGTTCTTGTTGATGGGCACCACCGTTCTGTTGGTTGCCGGATGCGCGGGAGACGCCACGGAGCCAACGGGCTCGGTCGGCGACGAGGCGGGCAAGGCAACGGACCAGAGCGAGAAGCCCTTCGTGCTGGGCGACCTGATCGAACCGTTCGATCCACCTAAGCTCGACGCGCTCGACGCCGATGCGAAATGGACCGACCAACCGGTGCTCGATTCGATGCAGTTGCTCCGCGAACGACAGAAGGGTGAAAAACCTCTGGCCACGGTCAAAGAGGCCCTTGCCCTGCAAAACACCTCCACGGAGGCCAACGACAAGATCCTCAGCGCCTTGGGTCGCCTGCCGGAGAGCGATAAACAAGTCAATTGGGACGCCGTGGTGGTGCGGCATTCGCTTGCCGACGTGAAGAGCATGAATCCGCTCATGGTCAGCTCGACGACGGAATTCGACGTCAGCGGACTGATGAGTTTCGGCCTCTTCGGGTTCGACTGGAACTTCCGCCCCTTTGCGAGCAAGGATTCCGTCGTCTCGTGGCAGACCAGCGAGGACCGCATGATGGACAAAGTGGTCCTTCGCGACGATTTGACCTGGTCGGACGGCAAGCCGATCACCGCCGCCGACGTCGTTTTCTCCTTTAAGGCAATCATGTCCGATAAGGTGCCGGTGCCGGCAGTTCGCAGCGGCACCGACAAGCTCCGCTGGATCGAAGCCTATGACGACCGCACCCTCGTCTTCTTCCATAAGGAGCCGTTGGCGACGAACATTTGGAACCTCAACTTCCCGGTGGTCCCCAAGCACGTCTACCAAGAGTCGATCGCGGAGGATCCGACCCTTCAGGACAGCCCCTATCACGTCAAGCTGGAAAACGAACCGATCAGCGGTGGAGCGTACGAGATCGTGCGGCGGACCCGGGGGCGGGAGATCGTCCTCCGTAGCCGCGAAAGCTACTACATGCATGAAGGGAAGCAGGTTCGCGACAAGCCGCACTTCAAAGAAGTCCGCTTCCAGATCAAAGAGGATCCCACCGTCGCCCTTCTGGCTCTGAAGAAGGCGGAAATCGACGAATTACAGCTCACGCCGGAGCAGTGGACTACGCAGACCGGCGGCGGCGATTTCTATAACAAGAATACCAAAGCCTACGGACTGGAGTGGGTTTCCTTCCATTTCGGTTGGAATATGGAAACCGTCTTTTTCAAAGACATCCGCGTCCGCAAGGCGATGTCCTATGCCTTCAATCACGAGGAGATGCTCAACAAGCTCTTATACGGGCTGTACGAGCCAAGCACGGGCACGTTCCACAAAACCTCGCGCTGGCATCCCAAGGAGCCGCAGGAAGTCTATAAGCAAGATCTGGACAAGGCCGAAGCGCTGCTGGACGAAGCCGGCTGGACCGATCACGACGGCGACGGCGTCCGCGACCGGCAGATCGCCGGCCAGACCGTCCGCTTCGAGTTCAGCATCCTCTGCAACAACGACCCGTTGCGGATCGCCATCTGCAACCTGCTCAAGCAGAATCTCGACCGCATCGGCATCGTCTGCAACGTGCGGCCGATGGAGTTCACCGTTTTGATGGAAAAGACCCAGAAGCGCGAGTTCCAGGCGTTCTTCGGCGGGTGGGGCACCGGTGCCGATCCCGACACCTCGGAGAACATCTGGGGAACCGGTGAAGGCCGCAACTACGTCGGCTACTCCAACCCCGAAGTCGATCGGCTCTTCAAGGAGGGCCGACAAGAGTTCGACGTCGAGAAGCGGGCCGAGATCTACCGCCGCATTCACAAGCTGCTCTACGACGACCAGCCGTACACTTGGCTCTACGTGCGGAACTCCTTCTACGGCTTCAACAAGGAACTACGCGGTTACAACTTCAGCCCACGCGGTCCCTACAACTACGGCCCGGGCTTTTCCAGCCTCTGGAAGCCGGTCCAGGCGCAGCCGTAGCCCTTCTTTCTGTCACGATTTCGTTCGCCCCGATGTAGCCCCACGTCATCCACGTTATGTTCACCTACCTCATCCGGCGATTGCTGATCGGCGCCGTCACGCTGCTGTTGATCACGTTCGTGATCTTCGCGTTGATCCGGAATATGCCGGGAACACCGCTGACCATCGCCCTGGGCGAGGTCGACCCGAGCCGCAAGGTCAGCGAGGAAGATCTCCAGCGAATGGAGCGAGCTTACGGATTGGACAAGCCCTGGCCGATCGCCTACGTGCAGTGGCTGGGAAACCTCGCGCAGCTCGACATGGGCCGCTCGTTTTATGAAAAACAGCCCGTGACGAAGGTAATCGGCGCTCGCATCGGTCCGACGCTGCTGCTCTCGGCCACGTCGCTGCTGCTGACCTACCTGCTGGCCGTGCCGCTGGGGCTGTTCGCCACGGTCCGCAGCGGCCGAGCCGACGAGCGGACCGTCAGCACCGGGCTGTACATGCTCTACTCTTTGCCGTCGTTCGTGGCCGCGCTGCTGTTGTTGATCCTCTTTGCCGTGAGGCTCGACGACACCATCTTCGAATTGCCGCTGGGCGGAATGGTCAGCGAGGGCTACGCCCGGATGTCGGCCGGCGGCAAGATTGTCGACGTGATGAAGCACATGATTCTGCCGGTGATCTGCTTCACCTACGGAAGCCTGGCGTATTTCAGCCGCTTCGTGAAGTCGAACATGGAGGAAGTGATCCGCCAGGATTACATCCGCACGGCGCGGGCCAAGGGAGTGGGGCCGTTTCGCGTGATCGTCCATCACGCCTTCCGCAACACCTTGATTCCTTTCGTTACGCTCATCGGCCTGACGCTGCCGGCCTTGTTGAGCGGGTCGGTGATTCTGGAAATGATCTTCACCTGGCCCGGCATGGGGCAGCTCTTTTTCGACTCGATCACGCGTCGCGACTATCCCACCATCATGGGGCTGACGCTGATGTTCTCGATGCTGACGCTGGCCGGTCAGTTGCTCGCCGATATCCTCTATGCGGTTGTCGATCCGCGCGTAACCTATTCTTGAACCACCACCATTGCCGATGGATTCACAAAGCGGCATGAACGATCCTGAAGACCTGCGACATAGCCCGGGTGACGCCGCGCGAGATGCTTCCGCCAGGCCCGGCGAGTTGGATCAGCCCGGCGTCGATCCCTCCAGACCGGTTCGCGAGGTTACGCCCGATCCGGCCGCGGCGGTCGGCGTCTCTCGCGGATTCTGGGGTGAGACCTGGCGGCGGTTTCGCAAGCGAAACCTCTCGATGTCGGCCCTGATTTACGTGGGCCTGCTGGCGCTGGTGGCGCTGTTTTCCCCGGCAATCGCGGGCACGAAACCGGTCGTCGTCAAATACAAGGGGAGCTTCTATTTTCCGGCGATGGCCTATTTCAATGCCGGTTGGGAAAACCCCGTCTTCTACCGCGACAAGTTCCGCAAGCGCTATCCGGAGAACCTCAAGCAGAAGGATCCCGACAGTTGGGCGATCTGGCCGCTGGTCTATCAGGATCCGTACCGTCGCGTCCATGAAGGGGAATGGGAGGGGCAGCCGGGCAATCCCACCGGCGCCGAAGGCAAACCGAATCAGTACAATTTGCTGGGAACCAACCAGGCGGGCGTCGACGTGTTTGCCCAGTTGATCCACGGCACGAGGATCGCGCTTTTGGTCGGTTTCGTTTCCACCGGCATTGCCGCCTTGATCGGCATTGTCATCGGAGCGCTGGCCGGCTACCTGGGCGGCTGGGTCGACACGCTGTTGAGCCGCTTCATCGAACTCGTGATGTGCGTGCCCGCTCTGGTCTTGATCCTCGCGCTGATCGCCATCCTCGAAAATCCGACGATCTGGCATTTGATGGTGGTGTTGGGCGTGACGGGATGGACGGGTATTGCGCGATTGACCCGGGCGGAGTTCCTCAAGCTCGGCCAGACCGAGTTCGTCACGGCG
>JAAYEH010000082.1 GCA_012728855.1 Rhodopirellula sp.
GGTTTTTTCAAAGATGCCGGCACCGACGCTTTGGTCGCGGTTTCAAGCCAGGAAGCGAGGACTGACCTGGAACACAAAACGCGCCGGAACATGGAGGGATTGTTGCTAGGTGATTTCAGTCGGAGCGATGTCCAGGCATACGTTCTTCATCGGACTCTTTCGCCATTGAGCGACTACGAGTTTCGTTGGGGGCGGACGTATTCGGGAGCGCTTGCCCTGTACATTCCGCGGTCCGTCCTGGCCCAGCTACCGCCTACTAAAGTTGAGGCGGGCACCGAAGCGCTGGAAGGAAAAGGTTCCTATGTTCCGGGATTATGGTCGTCGTCCCGGGTGTACGGATTGGCCGGAGAGGCGATGCTCAACTTTGGTCCGGTCGGAGTCTTGATTGCATTTCTCGTTTTCGGTTTTGCCTTGGGACATTTTCGGCGTCTGGTCCAAGGATTGACAGCGCCCGACAGTCGGTCACTTCTGGTCGCGTTTCTGCTCACCGCCTCTTTCACAATCCTGGCAGGCGATTCAGACAACTTTCTTTTCGATCTGACCAAGCGCTTCGCGATACCGTTCGCGGTTGTCTATATATGTTCGAGCAAACAACCAAGCGTTCGATGTTCGAGCGATTGCTGCGAAGCTGGAAGTAATGACCATTCAGGGAGGCACGATGCCCAAGTCTGAGGCCGTCTCTGTGTCACCGGACCGCCTCAAGCCTGCGGCGGCGGTTCGCACTCCTGCCGCCGAGGTTCCGCTGAAGGCTCTCTCGCTGCGGCGAAACTTCTCCTGGGCGCTGGTGGGCAACGGCGTGTTCGCGGTGTGCCAGTGGGGAGTTTTGGCGGTTCTTGCAAAAATGCTGGGCGCGACGGATGTCGGGCGGTTTGCCTTAGCTCTGGCTGTGACCGCACCTGTCATATCGCTCGTGAATCTCAATCTGCGGAGTATCTTGGCTACGGATACCCGACGCGAGAGCGAATTTGGGCACTACGTGGCATTGCGGCTGGCCGGCACAGGGCTTGCTTTTGCTATACTACCTCTCCTCTGCTGGATTGCCGGCTATGGGGTGCCGATGACGGCATTGATACTGATCGTGGGACTGGGAAAGGTCAGCGATGCGTTGAACGATATTGCATTTGGGCTAGTCGAACTGCACGAGCGTCTGGACCGCAGCAGCCGAGCCCGAGCTTTCACCGGTGTCGTTTCTATTGGGGCAATGACCGTTGCCTTGTGGTTGAGTGGGAGTCTACTGTGGGGAGCCGTGGGATGGTCGTTCGCACATATTGCCACACTTCTCGCCAGCCCGTTCTGGATTGGCAAAGATATATTCGCCGAAGATAATCCGGGCCTTCCCGGCGGCGAGATCAAGGCATCGCTCTTGGCCATGATGCCTCAATGGGACATACGGCATCTTACTCAGCTTGTGCGTCTGGGCTTGCCGCTTGGCGCAGTGATGCTGCTCGGTTCGCTCAGCATCAACATGCCTCGCTACGCGATTGAAGAATACCTAGGTTCCGAGGAACTAGGTATTTACAGCGGGATGGTTTACTTGTTGATGATAGTTCAAATGGTCGTGTTGGCACTAGGCAGTGCTGCGACCCCTCGGCTGGCGAAGCATTATGCCGCTGGTGACCTTGCAAGTTTCTGGGGGGTGCTTGGCCGGATGCTCGCTCTGGCTGCCACCGCCGGGGCGGTGGCGGTGGTGGTGGCCGCAGTAGCAGGGCCAACGCTGTTGACATGGCTTTACACGCCGGAATTTGCTGAATATCCGGACGTGTTGATATGGGTCGCGGCAGTGGCCGGCATTGATTTTATTGGAACGTTTCTCGGGGTGGCAATGACAAGTATGCGACGATTCCGACCGCAACTCCCGCTGATGCTGATCTTTCTTACAGTTACCACCGTATTATGTTACTGGTTGGTTCCATCGTACGGGCTAATGGGCGCAGTCGTCGGTTCAGGAGGCGGAATGTTCTGCCGGCTTGTGGGGGCTGCCTGGGTTGTATGGTCCGGCACTCACCGAACCTGACGGCGCTTCCGCCATCGGCGGACAACCGCTCGCAAGTGATTTTCCAGATAGAACTTCAGTCGAGGTTTTTGAATTCGTGCCCAGATCAGACGATTCGCATCCGTGGAAAGATTCCTCTTGTAACGCGAGTCGCCGGCGAGAAAATCGTAAGACTGATGTCCCAAGTCGGCATTGTACTCGATTGCTTGCAGATGCGCCAGATAACCGGGTTTCAACGCAGCCAAGGGGCCATACTGGATTCCAGTCTGATAAGAATAGACCCTTCCGCGGTAGACCACATTCATCATACAAGCGAGCGTGCGTTGGCCGGCGGTCACTCGAAGCAATTGCATCTCCCCGTGGGCGAACCGCTCAGCGATCCAGTCACGATGAAATTGGAGGCGCTGCGGTGCAGCAAAGGCACCCGATTCTCCTCTTGCTGCCCAAGTCGTGCTATGCAGGGCCGCGAGTTCCTCGAAGATTTCCAGTGCGTGATGGAGATCGCCGGCGGCGCGAACCGCCAATTGGCCATATTCTTCACCGACTCGTTTCAGGGCATGCCGAAGCTGCTGACGCGAGTTGCTTCTCAGCAGCGCAAGGAGATTGCCGCTTCGGCGGACTCTTTCGAGGTCCACATAGGGGGATGGGTCATCGCGAACTATAGTTACACAATAGGATGCATTGGATTGACTGAGACAGCAACCAGGGAAAGAACTGGCATCCAAGCCCGGCAATCCCCACTCTTCCCATTCGAGGGGCATCGCTCCCACTACCTGCCAAAAATCTGGAGGGCGGCCGGTCGGACAAACGATCGTGTTGTACTCGATAAACACGTCTTGCTCGTCCTGTCCGGATACATTCAAGCAAATCGCGCGAGTCGGCCACAGCCTTCGCTGGCGGATTGTGGAAACCCCGAGGAAAAAGCCAGCTCGAAAGATGTCTTCACTTTCCACCAGGATGAGCCTCAGCATAGTCCCTGGCGCAAGGCGAGGCAGCCAGAATTCCATCCATTCGGCGGAGACAAAGTAGGGCACTTCCGTTTGCGCGCAAAAATCGCGCCAGATACCCAATGTATGAGGGATGTCCGCTAACGCATCGATCGATATGAGTCGGACCACCGCGATACCTGTGCGGAATGATGAAAGCGGGGCACAAACCTACGCACATCTCCGTGGGCGCTCCCCAACGCTGGTTGATTGTAGGGATTGAGTGGGAAGACGTCCAGCTTGCAAAGCCACTCTCTGCGAATAAGAATAAGATAGGAGTCCATTTCAAACCAACCGCTCAACCTCGTTTATGGCTCTCTATCTGTCTGGGCCTCACGCCGCAGCGGAGGGGGGCGGACTGACAACCCAGACAGGACCATTCGGGTGAG
This sequence comes from Rhodopirellula sp., assembly GCA_012728855.1. GTDB lineage: Bacteria > Planctomycetota > Planctomycetia > Pirellulales > Thermoguttaceae > JABWBD01. The sequence goes on from JAAYEH010000082.1 coordinate 3,369, forward strand.
TAAAGGATGCTTGACCAAGTAGTGCATGTCGCGCGAATCTGCGTCGAGACAAGAACGTTGGCTGATATGTCTACTACGATGTTGCGTTCCATTTTCCAAAAATGGAGATAACTGTGATTGCGGAGTCTAGGAAGCCGATACGCGTTGCTCAAGTTCTCGCCGGCATGGCGCCGGGCGGGATCGAGACTTGGCTGGTGCGCGTGTTGCGGCACATCGACCGGCAGCGGTTCCAGATCGATTTCATCACCCATCCGGATGGGCCGTGCTTTTATGATGAAGAGGTTCTTTTGCTGGGCTCTCGCATCATCCGGTGCCCTTCCGCGAAGCGCGCGTGGGCCTATGGCCGGGCGCTGTCGCGAACATTCAGACGCGAGGGTGGTTACGACGTCGTCCATAGCCACCTCCATCATTACAGCGGCTTCGTGCTCCGCATCGCGGCACGCGCCGGCGTGCCGGTCCGCATCGCCCACTGCCATAGCGACACGTCGGCGGCACAAGCCGGCGCGGGGTTCCTGCGCCGCCTCTACTTGAATCGCACGAAGCGATGGATCGATCGTTATGCGACGCTCGGCTTGTCCGTCAGCCCGGCGGCCGGCGCCGCCTTGTTTTCGACCTGGAACGTCGATCCGCGATGGCGGGTGCTCTACTGCGGCATCGAAACCGACGCGTTTCACGCAACTGTCGACAAACAGGCGTTTCGCCGGAACTTGGGTCTGCCGCCCGATGCGCTGGTTATCGGCCACGTCGGCACGTTCCGCGAGCCCAAAAACCACGTCTTTCTCGTTGAGGTGGCGGCGGCCGTGATGGCCCGCGAGCCGCGAGCGCACCTCCTTCTGGTGAGCGACGGCCCTTTGCGGCCGGCAATCGAGTCCAAGGTCCGCCAATTAGGGATCGCGGACCGAACCGTTTTCGCCGGCCAGGTGGCGAGTACTGTGTCTTTTCTTCGGGGAGCGATGGACGTGTTTGTCTTTCCGTCGCTCTGGGAAGGCCTGCCGCTGTCGGTCGTTGAGGCCCAGGCGGCCGGGCTCCCTTGTGTCATTTCGGATGTCGTCACTCCGGATGTGATCGTTGCAAAAGCGATGGTCGAGCGACTGCGTTTGACGGCGCCTGTTGAGCAGTGGGCACAGGCGGTATTGAGGCTGTTGACGCAGACACCGGAAGCGGTCTGCCGTGCGGCCCTCATCGAGGTTGAGTCGAGTCGCTTCAATTTGCAGTCATGTGTTCGAACGCTGGAAGAGATCTATGCTCAGCGGTGAGGCGATTTTAATCCGCCCCGGCCTAGGCGATCGGGTTCTGTCGGCCGCAGCCGAGCAGACCGTGCCGCCGATCCGTTGCCATTTTCTCGCGATTTGCGCCTATTCGATCTACCCGACTCCGGCGTTGGGCCTTTTCTTCGGTTTCTACCTGTGCGCCGTCGCCGTCGTGCTGCGGCTTTCCTTGGATAATCCCGATGGCCGCGCAGCGATGGAGGCGAGGAACTGATATGGATACTCAACGCGCTGACGTCACCAGAAACCGTACCGCCGCGGAAACACAACCGCCTGTCGCCGTGCTGATCACCATCGATACCGAAGGGGACAATCTTTGGGCGCAGCCGCGCACCGTTACTACTCGCAATGCCGATTTCCTGGCGCGTTTCCAGAATCTCTGCGAGAGATACGGGCTGAAGCCCACCTGGCTGGCCAATTGGGAGATGGCGCACAGTCCCGTATTCTGCGAAATGGCGGCGGACGCTCTGCGACGAGGCACGGCAGAGGTCGGCATGCATCTGCACGCCTGGAACACGCCACCTTTGGAGCCGATCACCGAGGATGATTTCCGCCTGCAACCTTTATTGATCCAGTATCCGACGCATCTGATGCGCGAGAAGATTCTTCGCACCACGGATCGGCTCGAGTCGGTCTTTGAGGTGAAGATGCTCAGCCATCGCGCCGGGCGATGGGGCATGAACGAGACGTACGCCCGCCTTCTCGTGGAGCAGGGCTATCTCGTGGATAGCTCAGTGACCCCCAACCTCTCTTGGCGGGGCAAGATGCAGAACCGGCAGGTCGTGGGATGCGACTATACGAACTTCCCGGACTTCGCCTACCGGGTCGACCTGGGCGATCTGAGCCGTCCCGGCGATTCCCATTTGCTGGAAATACCGATGACCATCGTGCCGGGACCGGATCATTGCCTCGCTCGGGCGGCACGTCGAGCGGGTCGCTGCGGTCGATTCCCGCAGCGGCTGGCGGATCGGCTTTTCCCGCCTCAGCGTTGGTTCCGACCGAACCGCCACAACCGGCGCGATCTGGTTCGGGTGCTGCGCGGCGCCGGCGGTCGGCGGGCTGACTACGTGCAAATGATGATGCATTCCTCGGAACTAATGCCCGGCGGAAGTCCGTTGTTCCCGACCGAGCACAGCATCGAGCGGTTGTATGACTCTTTGGAAGAGCTTTTCGCTCTTACCCAAGAGAAATTCGTGGGAATGACCCTGGCGGAGTATTGGCGGCGCGCCGGGGCATCCCGGTCGCCGGTCATTGCCGATGCAGACCAGCGCAGCGGCATCTCGTGCGTTTGCGAAGGGCGCGGCGGAACTTTCGGAGTGAGCACCGACTAATGGACCTGGCCGTCGTCTTGGAATATCGATTCGAACGTACGCCGGACGGGGCGGTGTGGACACAGACTATGTTTCCCCACTCGTTCTGGACGCGCTATCTCGACGTTTTCGATCGCGTTCGGATCATTGCCCGGGCGCGGGATGTCGATGCGGCGCCTGAGAGATCGCTTCGCGTCGACGGCGAAGGAGTGGAACTGTTCGGAATCCCGTATTACCACGGCCCCGGCGAGTACCTGCGGCAATTCGTGCGGGTCGGCAAGGCCGTCAAGCGATCGGTGGAACCCGAACACGCGATCATCCTCCGGGTGGGATCGATGGTCGGCAACCTGGTGGAGCGGAGATTCCTGAAGGCGGAGCGACCCTTCGGAGTAGAAGTCGTCGGGGATCCCTGGGAAGTCTTTGCCCCGGCCGCCATGAAACATCCTCTGCGGCCCTTGTTGCGCCGCTACTTCACTCGGTGTCTGAAGAGGCAGTGCAGCCGCGCGTGCGCCGTCGCGTATGTAACCGAATCGGCCCTGCAACGGCGCTATCCGGCTTCGCCGGAATGCCTCAGCACCCATTATTCCAGCGTCGAACTGGGCGAAGCGGCATTCAAGCTCTCATCGAACTTCGAGTTCTGCAAAGGAGAAACTCCGCATTTGATTACGGTGGGAACACTTGAGCAAAGATACAAAGGAATCGACGTTCTCATCGACGCGGTAACCCGCTGCATTCGAGAGGGTTTTTCTCTGCGGCTGACAATCCTTGGCGACGGGATCTACCGCGGCGAACTCGAAGCACGCGCCGAGCGCGCCGGTTGCCGCGGGCAGATTATCTTTGCAGGAACCGTGCCCCCCGGCGAGGCCGTGCGGCGGAAGTTGGACGAGGCCGACCTTTTCGTTCTCGCATCGCGTCTTGAAGGCGTGCCGCGCGCCATGATCGAAGCTATGGCCCGAGGATTGCCCTGCATCGGGACGGACGTGGGCGGGATCCCCGAGTTGCTGCCGCCGGAAGATCTGGTGGCGGCCAACGACGCCGCCGCGCTGGCGACGAAAATCCGAGAAGTCCTCACGGACCCGGACCGCCTGAGGCAGTCGGCCCGGCGTAATCTGGAGACGGCCGCCCGCTATCGCGACGATCGCTTGCGAGAGCGTCGGCTCCTCTTTTATGGAACCGTAAGAGACGCTACCGAGAAGTGGCTGCCTGGCGTCGCGAGGTCTCGGCGGCCGTTGGACAACAACGCCCGGAGCAACAAAGAAGGTCTCTCGATGCGAGAGACGCCGCGTGTATGATCGCCGCAACGAAGCCCTTTGCCGAATCCATGACAACAGAGGAGCGAACAATGGAAGCCGTCATTCTGGCCGGCGGACGCGGCCGTCGCCTTTCACCCTACACGATCTGCTTTCCAAAGCCGTTGATGCCGGTCGGTGAGATGCCGATTTTGGAAATCGTCTTGCGGCAGCTTCAGGCCGCCGGATGCCTCCGCGCGACCCTGGCCGTGGGGCACCTTGCCGAATTGATTACGGCCTACTTCGGCGACGGAGAGCGCGTGGGAGTGCCGCTGCGCTATTCGTACGAGAAAGAACCGCTAGGGACGGTCGGGCCGTTGGTTCTCTTGGAAGATCTGCCGGAGAATTTCCTCGTCATGAACGGCGACGTGTTGACAACCATGAAGTACGACCGGTTCTTTCAATATCACCTGGAAAACGACTGCGAGGTGACGATCGCTTGCCATCGCTGCACGACGAAGGTTGACCTGGGAGTAATCCATTTTGACCACATGCTCGAGGTAACCGGGTATCAGGAGAAACCGCAGATTCCGTACGACGTGTCGATGGGCGTGTATGCTTTCAACCGCTCCGTCCTTGATCTGACCGAACCGGGAGAGCATCTGGACTTTCCGACACTGATCCAACGCATGATCGCCCGCGGGCGGAAGGTCAAAGTGTTCATGTGCGACGCCTTATGGCTGGACATCGGCCGCGTCGAAGACTACGCCCTGGCTAACGGCACATTCGAAGAGCATCGCGATCTGTTTCTGCCGCCGCCCGTGAAATGTTTGGCGGCGGGCGGCGCCACCGGGCGAGGAGTCCAGCGATGAAAACCCTGATTGTCGGCGGCGCCGGATACGTCGGCTCGGTCCTGAGCGAATCGCTCTGGCGGCAGGGGCACGATGTCACGGTATTCGATCTGTTGATGTTCGGCGACCGGTCGTTGCGGGCGCTGGTCGGACAGCCGCGTTTCCGCCTCGTTCGGGGCGACATTCGTGACGGACGAGCATTGGAGGAGGTGATTGCGGGCCACGACGCCGTTTGCCTGTTGGCGGCCATCGTCGGCGAACCGGCCTGCAATCGCGACGAGCGGACCGCGGTCGAGACGAACCTGGAGGGGGCGCTGAAAGTACTCGAAGCATCGCAACGGGCAGCGGTCGACCGCTTCGTCTTCAGTAGCACTTGCAGCAACTATGGGATTTCCGATGCAAACCTACTGGCCACCGAGGAGTCGCCGCTGAATCCGCTCTCCGTTTACAGTCGAACCAAGGTGGAGGCGGAAAAAGCGATCCTGGCGGCGGCCGATGAGCGGTTTTGCCCGACGGTGCTGCGGCTGAGCACCGCCTTCGGTGTCTCGCCCCGCATGAGGTTCGATCTCTTGGTGAGCGATTTCACGCTGGCCGCTCACCGCGACCGCAAGGTGGTAATCTACGGCGAGCAGTTCTGGCGGCCCTTCGTCCACATCCGCGACATGGCCGACGCCGTGCAGCTTGTGCTCGACGCGCCCGGCGAGACGGTCCGCGGCGAAGTCTTCAACATCGGCAGCAACGATGCCAACGTGCAGAAGGGCGAGTTGGGCCGGATGGTGCAGAACGAGGTGGCCGGGGCCGAGTTGGAGTTCATCCCCGGCGGCACGGATCCCCGCAGTTACCGGGTCGACTTCAGCAAAGCGGCCGCCCGCCTCGGTTTCCGGCCGCAATGGACCGTCCGTCGCGGCATCCAAGAGGTTTACGAACTGCTGCAAAAGAACCACTGGCCGGACCCCGGCGACAAGTGTTACTACAACTGAACGTGGCCTGATATGACAACCGCCTCTCCGCTGAAATACCAGTTGTCCGACATCGACTACGACGAACGCGAAGTCGAGGCGGTCGCCGAGGTGATCCGCGGCAAGTGGCTCTCGCTCGGCCCGAAGACGGCCGAGTTCGAGCAAAGTCTTGCCGAATTCCTCGGCGCGAAACATGCCGTGGCGGTATCGAGCTGCACGGCGGCGCTGCACCTGGCCATGCTCGCCTTGAAACTCGCCCCTGGCGACGAAGTGCTCGTGCCGAGCTATACCTTCGTTGCCACGGCCAACGCCATCACCTATGTCGGCGCCAAGCCGGTCTTTGTCGATATTACCGGACCGGACGACCTCAACCTCGATCCCGATGACGTCGAAGCGAAGATCACGCCGAGGACCAAGGCGATTGTTCCGGTACACCTCGCGGGGTTCCCGGCCGATATGGACCGGATCATGGCGATCGCAAAAGAATATGATCTTGCCGTGATCGAAGACGCCTGCCACGCAATCGGCGGTCGATACGCCGGCGTCGCCGGGGAAGGTTCGATGGTCGCGATGGTCGGCACGCGCGGCAACGCCTCCTGCTTCAGCTTCTTCGCCAACAAGAGCCTGGTGACGGGCGAGGGGGGCATGTTCGTGACCAACGATGATGAGATTGCCGCGGCTGTCCGGCTGGCCCGTTCGCACGGGATGACCAAGTCGAGTTGGGACAAGGCCTCCGGCCGCGCGACGGACTACGATGTGAGAGAGGTGGGCTACAACTATCGCTGCACCGAACTGACTTCGGCTTTGGGACTGGTCCAGCTCGGCAAGTTGCCGGCCGCGATTCAGCGCCGGCGAGCGCTGGCCGCTCGCTACCACGCCAGGCTCGGCGGCGCCGAGGGCCTTTCGCTGCCGTTCGCCCCCCGGTTCGATCGAAGTTCACACTATCTCTTCCCCGTGCTGGTTGCCGACGCATCCGATCGCGATGCCTTCCGTCAGCGACTGCTCTCGCGCGGGATTCAGACCAGCGTCCACTACCCGCCGGTCCATTGTTTTTCGCACTACCGGGAAGCGTGCCCCGATGCAACCGGTTTGACTCGGACTGTCGATGCGTCTCGTCGCGAAGCAACGCTCCCGCTGCATCCGCTGCTCGATGAGAACGACATCGACGCGATATCCGACGCCGTCCTCTGCGAAATAGGAGCATTGTGATGCGGATGGACGGCTTCCGAAAACGACTCTTTGACGCAACTCTGGCGGCGGCCGGCCTGGTGATTCTTGCCCCGTTGCTTGCCACGGTCGCGCTGGCCGTGCGTCTGGCGCTGGGAAGTCCGGTTCTCTTCCGCCAGCAGCGGGCCGGCCTGCACGGTAGAACATTCACGATGTACAAGTTTCGCACGATGAAGGATACCCGGGATCAAGAGGGGCGTCTGCTTCCCGATGAACAGCGCGTCACCAGGCTCGGCCGGTTCCTGCGGAGCACGAGCCTCGACGAACTGCCGGAGCTGGTCAACGTGCTCCGCGGCGAGATGAGTCTGGTGGGTCCGCGGCCGTTGCTGCCGCAATACCTCGGCCGATACACACCCGAACAGGCTAGACGACATGAGGTCCGTCCCGGGCTGACCGGTCTGGCGCAAGTTCAGGGACGCCTTCGCCTCGGTTGGGAAGAGAGGTTTGCCCTGGACGTATGGTACGTCGATCACTGGACGTTCCTGCTTGATTTGAAAATCCTGCTCGTCACGGTCTGGAAGGTTCTTCGCCGCGAGGGCACCACGGCGATTTCCGAAGAGGTGCTAGTGGAGTTCCAAGGGACCGCCGCACGAGAACCGTCGCGAGCCGCGGACGGTCGATTGCTGGAGCATCCCTCATCATGAATACCGGCAACTTGATCACCCGGCGGAGGAAGGCGATCGTCTTCGATCTCGACGACACGCTCTATCCGGAGCGACAATATGTCCTTAGCGGCATGAGCGCCGTAGCCGCTTGGGCAGAACGGCAATGGGGGACGCCGCGGGATCAGACCTTGGTGGAGTTGGAAGAGGAACTCCGCATTGGCGTTGCCAACCGCACCTTCGACGGCTGGCTTGTCCGGCAGGGGCTCGAACCGGCCCGCTGGGCGCCGGAGATGGTCCGTGTCTACCGTGAACATACGCCTGAAATCGCTCTGTTTGCGGATGTCGTTCCTCTGCTGTGGAGATGGCGCCGGAAGTATCGGCTCGGCGTGGTAACGGACGGATATCTCGAAGTTCAGCAGCGCAAGATCGCCGCCTGTCGATTGACTGAATACTTCGACGCGATCGTCTGTTCGGACGAACTGGGGCGCGATGCCTGGAAGCCGAGCACTCGCCCCTTTCTCCTCGTTCTCGAACGACTTGGCGTCGCTGCCGGCGACGCGGTTTACGTGGGGGACAATCCCGCCAAGGACTTTCGCGGCGCCAAGGAATTGGGAATGGGAACGATTCGAATACGTTGCCCCGAGGGATTACACAGCCATGCCGAGTCCGCGTCGTGCGACGACGCGCCGGCTGCGGAGATTCTTCAATGGTCGGATCTGGAAGACGCCCTCGCCGCACTTGGCTGGACGTCTGCGGCCACACCTGTTTTACAAGTCGAGTGACTATGAACGCACCCGTGAATATCCTGTTTACCAGCGTGGGCCGTCGCGTGGAGCTGCTCCGCGTGTTTCGCAGCGCGTACCGGAGGCTAAAAATAACCGGTCGCATCGTCGCGGCCGACATGTCTCCCTTGGCGCCGGCCTTGCAGGTGGCCGACCGCGGCTATCTCGTACCGCCGTTGACGTCTCCCGATTACGTCGCGGAGCTTTTTCGGATCATCGAGCAAGAGCGGATCACCGCCGTCTTCCCCCTGATCGATCCGGATATTCCGGTGTTGGTTGAGCATCGGGAACATTTGGAATCCAGCGGTGCTCACTTGGCGCTGGTTTCCCGGCCGGGGGCGGAAGCAACCGCCGACAAATGGAAGACGGTTCAGTTCTTCCAGGAACTCGGCATTCCGACGGCGCAATCCTGGTTGCCGCACGAACTGGTCGCGGATCAGGCTGTTTATCCGCTATTTATCAAGCCGCGTTGCGGCAGCGCTTCGCAGCACACCTTCAAAGTGGAAGACGCCCGCCAACTGGAGTTTTTCTCCCGGTACGTGCCGAATCCGATCGTGCAGGAATTCCTCTCCGGTCCGGAGATCACCACGGACGTTGTCTGTGATCGGGCTGGGGAAGTGCTTTCGGTGTCCTCTCGCCAGCGGATTCAGGTCCGCGGCGGGGAAGTTGTCGTCGGCAAAACCGTGTTCGATCCGGATATCGCGGCCACCTCCGCCCGGATTGCTCGGGCGCTGGAGGCCGCCGGGCCGATTACCGTCCAGTGTATGCTCAACGGCGGCAGTCCCAAGTATACCGAGGTAAACGCCCGCTTCGGAGGCGGCATTCCGTTGAGTGTGGCGGCGGGCGCCGATGGGCCTCTGCTGTTGTTAGCCAGACTCGCGGGCGTGCCGGTGGAGATTCCTCGGCCGGGCGCCTACCGGCAGCACCTCCACTTTTCGCGATTCGACGACTCCTGGTTCGGCAGCTTCGATCCGCGTCCGGCGGGCTCGGCGCCTCAGGTCGTGAGATTGCGAAGCATGAACGATTCCGGCAGTGCGCCGGACCTGCCGCCGGCGAGTTCCAACGGCCGCATCTACCTCTCGCCGCCCCACATGTCGGGCCGCGAACGGGAACGGTTGCTGGAAGCGTTTGATTCGAACTGGATCGCCCCGTTGGGGCCGCACGTCGATGCGTTCGAAGCGGAATTCGCCCGCGCAACCGGCGCCCGGGCAGCCGTGGCTTTGTCGAGCGGAACGGCGGCGCTGCACCTGGCGCTGACGGTGCTGGGAATCGGCCCCGGCGATCGGGTTGCCACCTCCACGCTGACGTTCGCGGCGTCGGCCAATGCGATCCGCTATGTCGGCGCCACGCCCGTCTTTATCGACAGCGAGCGGCGGACCTGGAATCTGGATCCGGAATTGCTTGCGGAAGAGATCGAGGCGAGCGTCCGCGGCGGCCAACCGTTGAAGGCCGTTCTGGCCGTCGATCTCTGCGGTCAGTGCGCCGACTATGAACCAATCCGCAAGCTCTGCCGTTTTTACGAGATCCCGCTGATCGAAGATGCGGCCGAAGCGTTGGGAGCGACGTATCAAGGCCGGGCGGCGGGGACGCTGGGCGACGTGGGATGTTTCTCGTTCAACGGCAATAAGATCATCACTACCAGCGGAGGTGGAATGCTCGTCAGCGACCGCCAAGACCTGGTCGACAAGGCCCGTTTTCTGGCCAGCCAGGCCCGCGACCCGGCCCCGCACTACGAACATTCGCACATCGGCTACAACTACCGCATGAGCAACTTGCTGGCTGCCGTCGGCCGGGGGCAACTGGAGGTTCTCGGCGACCGCGTTGCGGCGCGGCGGGCGAACTACGAGTTCTATCGCCGCGAGTTGGCCGACCTGCCCGGAGTCGAATTCATGCCGGAATTCGAGCGGGGCGTGTCGACTCGCTGGCTGACATGCCTGACGATTGATCCCGGCCGGTTCGGCGCCACCCGCGAAGATGTTCGCCTGGCGTTGGAAAGCGAGAACATCGAATCGCGTCCGCTCTGGAAGCCGATGCACTTGCAGCCGGTTTACACCGGTTCGCCGGTTCGCGGCGGCTCGGTCGCGGAGCATTTGTTTCGCGACGGACTCTGCTTACCCAGCGGCTCGAATCTCAGCGATGCCGATCGCCGGCGGGTGGTGGAAGCGCTGAGAACGGTGCATGACAAACGGGCTCCCGAGGCGCGTCTGTGGCATGAAAAGACAGCGGTGGAGGTTTAGGATCATCGGATAAACGTGCGTCGAAAGATCGAAAGTTGCGAGAACGGGCGGACCGATGGCCAAGAGACTTTGATGTGCGAGAAGAGTTATGTGCCGCATCGTGTACATCGTGACGCATCCGGTTACGGTACGAGTCTTCCTGACCGGGCAATTGCTCGACCTGCGTGAACGCGGTTTCCATGTGACGGTCATTAGTGCGCCGGGCAAAGAATTGGAGCCCGTCAATCGACTAAGTGGGATCCAATGCGTTCCTGTCCCGCTCGAACGAGAGATATCGCCCTGGCACGATATCGTTAGCCTATGGAAACTTTACTGGATACTCCGAAAGCTCCGCCCCTCGATCGTCAACGCCGGCACGCCCAAGGCGGGGTTACTCGGAACGGTCGCCGCTTGGCTCAACGGCGTTCCAGTGCGGATGTACCTGGTTCACGGTTTGCGGCTGGAGACCGCTTCGGGCCTGAAGCGCCGCGTGCTATGGGTGGCGGAACGAGTAGCTTCCGCCTGTGCCACGCGTATTGCGTGCGTTAGCGAGAGCTTGCGGCAGGTTTACCTCCAGAACGGGCTTGCGGCTGCCGAGAAGACTGTCGTGCTTGCGCACGGTTCGTGTCAGGGCGTCGACACTCGCCGCTTCGCCGCCGGCAAGGAGTCGCTTCTTGCGGCTGCCGAACTCGGCGGTCGCTTGGGGCTTCCTCGCGAAACACCTGTGATCGGTTTTGTCGGTCGGCTCACACGAGACAAAGGAGTGGTGGAACTGTCCAGGATGTATCAGAGCGTTCTGGAGAGGCTGCCCGCCTGTCGACTTTTGGTCGTGGGCGATTTCGAACCGGGCGACCGGGTGCCGCAGCCTTGTGTTGAGTACCTGAAAGGACATCCCCAGGTAATCGTGACCGGCTTCGTGGACAACCCGGAGTTATATTATCACTTGATGCAGGTCTTGGTACTACCTACCCATCGAGAGGGGTTTGGAAACGTGTTGCTGGAAGCCGCGGTAGCCGAAGTGCCGACGGTTGCGTTTCGAACGACGGGGACAGTTGATGCCGTTGAAGACGGCGTTACCGGATCACTGGTTTCCCTCGGAGACGTGCCGGCCCTGACCGAAGCAGTGATGCGCTACATGGAGAACTCCGAGCTTCGGCGCAGCCATGGCCGGGCCGGTCACGACCGTGTGCTGCGCTGCTTTCGCTCCGAGCTGGTTTGGGATGCGGTTTACAACGAATACCTGCGATTGCTTGGGCAAAACATAGCAAGTACCTGCAAAACGGATGCATGATTATGAGGTAGGATAAGTACTTAAGCGACACGAAGGCTTGTATGGACGATCTCTGCAAGAGTACGGGAAAAAGGCAATTTCGACTCGCGACAACTATGCTCAACTCGCAAAGTCTAATGCCGACGATGTGCAGAAACTCCGCTGCTAATCGCCTTTGCCCGTTTCGCTCTGCCGACTCCGAGCAGACTCCCAACTTCCAATCGGGCGAACTAGTACGAGTCAAGAGCGCCGGGGAGATACGAGCCATGCTGGGTCGGCCGGAGTGCCGTCGAGCAGCGATGTTCACGGCCGATATGGTCCGCTATTGCGGTGGAGTGTATCGTGTCGCGAGAGTGTCTGATGGAATGCCGGTGAAGTGCTCCGGCCACTTGCGAGTCTCGGCAGATGCGGTTGCGCTGGAAAACGTGATCTGCGGCGGCGAACCGGCCGGGACTTGCTCCCGACGTTGCTACCATTTGTGGAAAGAAGCATGGCTGGAAAGGGTCGAGGCTCTGCAGCCGTCCGGTCAATATGAGATGCCACTCGATGAAACATCGATCGGAGTCGGCGAAGGAAGCCACGATATCAAGCGACTACCGCACGACACCGACACCGAGGTTTCAACAACACAGAGAAATCGAACAGAGATTTCGAAAACACTGTCGCAGTTGATTACGCCCGGCAATCGCCTTTGGCAAGAGATCCTCGAACAGACGCCCCACGACTTCTACCACATGCCGGGCTACGTTCGCCTCTCTGCCGACTTCGAAGGCGGGAAGCCACTCGGTTTCGTCGCGGAAGAAGGCGAATACCGGTTTTTTGTCCCTCTGGTTGTGCGGCCAATCCGCATCGAGGGCGCCTCGGACGAAGGTCTATTCGACGCAACCAGCCCTTACGGCTATCCCTCTCCGCTGTTGCAGGGACCGCCAGATGAACAAACGCGGGCGGCCTTCCTCGAGCGTGCTTTGAATCTCCTGCTCTGCGAACTCCGCCAGCGCGACGTGATCAGTCTGTTTCTGAGGCTTCATCCGCTCCTTCCGTTGCCGCGGAAACCGTTTTGCAGGCATGGCGTACTCGTCGAGCACGGCGAAACGGTGTTCCTGGACCTCACCCGATCCGAGGAAGAGATCTGGCGGCAAACTCGCAAAAACTATCGGAGCCGAATCAATCGGGCGAGAAGAAGCGGCGCGATTACCCGGATGGACCGCGAGTGTGCGGATCTCGACAGATTTATCGAGATCTACTGGCAGACCATGCGGTCGGTCCGTGCCGACGACGAGTATTTCTTCTCCAGATGGTATTTCCACGAACTCAAAGACATTCTGGGCGGCGCGCTGCATCTGGGCACGGTCAAAATCGACGGCCGTATTGCCTGTGCCGGATTGTTCTCCGAAGTCGGCGGGATTGTGGAAGCGCATCTTCTCGGTTCTCGCCCCGAGTTTGTGAAGGCGGAGCCTGTGAAATTGATGATCGATTTCGCGCACCGTTGGGCGAAGGAGAGAGGCAATCGAGTCTTCCATCTGGGCGGCGGACGCGGAGCCAGTCACGACTCTATCTTTCAGTTCAAGTCGGGATTCTCCAGGTCGCGAAGCACGTTCCTTTCCTGGAGGGCGATCATCTGCGACGCCCGCTACAACACACTGGTTCGGCGGTGGAACCTGCGCTATGCGGCGGATGCGGACAGCCCGGACGGATTCTTTCCTGCTTACCGGAAAACCTCGTTCCGGGCATTGCCCGATCGCATCGCCTGCAGCGGTCCGACGCTGAGGAATGGTAACCGCGGGGATTGAATCTCCCGCCCGGCGTGGATTACCATGAGCAACGTTGCTTTCCCTTTTCGTGTTCCGCGCTTGGCGTCTTGGAATCGAGGAACCTGTTCATGCATCGCGTCTTCTGTGTTGTCTCTCCAGAGCGGTCGCCCGTGGTATGCGCGGTCTATGCCTTGCTCTTTTCCATGCATTCACTTTCGGTTTCCGCCGCTGCGGACGATCAGCCGGCCGGCGTCCATGCAATACCCTACAAGCCCGACCCGCCGCCGGCAATCGACGGGCGGCTCGATGAATGGGAGGCAGTGCCCAACGGGCTGCTGCTGGCCGACAAGCAGCACGCCACTTATGTGCCCCAGCGGTGGCGGTCGCCGGCCGACCTCAGTGCCCGGGTCTGGTGCGCCTGGCGCGACGAGTATCTTTACCTGGCGGCCGACGTCGTCGACGATCAACATCGTCAGCACGGCCGGGGAGACGAAATACTTCGGGGCGACCACGTCGAGATCTATCTCGATCTGACGCCTTCAGTAGACCCGGACCGCAAACAACTCGGCGCGGGGCAAGTTCTGGTGGGACTGAGCCCCGGGGCTCTGCTGCAGTCGGGCGACCCGCTGACCGATTCGCCGGCGGAAGCGATCGTCTTCCGGCCCGAGGGGCCAGCGGCTTCCGGCACTCTCGTCGCTTCGCAAAAAACCGAGAAGGGCTATGCGATCGAGGCCGCCGTGCCGTGGAGCCTGCTGGGGGAACTCGCCGACAACCAGGCGTTGCGGCCGGCGATCGGACTCGCTTTCGGCCTGGAACTGGCAGTTTCCGACAACGACAGCCCGGAACCGGCGCAAGAGAAGATGATGACCGCGCTGACGGCGCCTTGGCAACAGTCGCGCGATCGCATGTTGCCCGCCGTGCTCGCGGCGGCCGATGGCAAGGCGTCCCCCGTCGTCGTGCGCCCCGATCTAGTCGAAGCGATTACCCTCGGCCCCGGCAAGCGCGAGGAGATCTCGTTCGCCGGCGTGCAGCCCCCGCCCGGCAACGAGGTGGTTCTGGCGCTGAAAGCCAGAATCGAATCGGACAAGGCCGCCGGCTACACGCAGGCTTTGCGAATCCAAGTGAACGGCACGCCGCTCGACGCCGAGCGACTGGTGAATTGGTCAGCGGAAGAGACCCGCGTCGATGGGAAGTCGATGCGTCCGGCCGCGGGCAACGTGTTCAACGTCCCCTACGCTCCCGACTTCGATGCGCCGAACCGCAGCCCCTCCTACGCGCTTCGCAGTGGGCCGAAGCTCTGCCGCTATGAACTGCGAGTGACCGATCTGGTCAAGTTGGCCGACAATGTTCTCGTGCTGGAAAACGCCGCCCCGGTCGAGTTCGGCCGCGTCGTCCTCATCGGCGACGTCGGGCTTCAGACACAACCGCCGCCGGAAAAGCGGCAGAAGCGAGCGGCGCCGACCGGTCCACTGCCGGTCTTTTCTCCCGCGACGAAGCGGGAAGTGGACTATGCCCTCCGGCAGCCCTCGGCGGCTGAAATCGTGGTTCGCATCGGGCCGCACGATTTCCGGGTGGTGTCGGAGTTCTCCACGCCGGAGCCGGGCTGGGTGCAGGGGCCGTGCCGTTGGTTCGATTTCCGCCGCGAGATCCAACGCCGCGGCGAATCGATCGTGGTCCGCGATACGTTTACCAATCGGACGGATGAAAAACTAGCGTTGATGCAGCGTCACCGCGCCCTGGCGCCGGAGCCGCTGGAAAAGGTGTGGCTGGCGGGCATTTCCCCCTCGAACCTGGCTTCGAGCGTTTCGGAGCCGGCAAACCCGACCAGCTACGGAGTCACCGGGAAACTTGGTATCGGATTGGTCGCATTGGACGACGTTTCTCAAGTCCACGCGGTCAACTTCAGCGCGGAGGATCATGTCGGCCTGGCCGACAATCAACTCGTGCTCCTGCCCAAGGCGACGCATGTGACCGAGTGGGCGATCTTGCCGACCAATTCGCCCGACTATTTTCAGTTCATCAATGCGGTTCGCCGGCTCCGCGGCGTAAACTTCACGATTCCCGGCAGCTTCGCCTTCCTTCGCGCCAATCCGCGGACGGAAGTCCATGACTGGACCGACCGGCAGTTGATCGATTTCATCGGCTTCAAGAATGCCTACTTTGTCACCGGCAGCATCGGCTGGCCGCGATATCAAGGACGGATTCCCCACGGGACGGCATTCCAGACGCTCGACTTGTCCTACCAGAAGCAGCAGTGGCAGCGTCTGCGAAAACTCGCGCCCGATGTGAAGCAAATGATGTACTACCATTGTTTCTTGGACGTGCGGGACGAGTCGCCGGCGGAGTATCGCGATGCTCGCCTGCTCCGCGTTGACGGCACTCAGGCCGATTACGGCAAGCCCCACGACCGGATCTTCGTGCCGACCGGCGAGAACCGCTACGGCCGCGACGTGGCGAAGAACGTCGAGATTATCCTTTCGCCGCAACCGGAAGGGTTGGGCTGCGACGGCGTCTACTGGGATGAGTTGGAGTACAGCCGATACCAGTACCATTACGGCGATTTTGACCGGCCCGGTGGATTGCCGTGGGACAAGGTCACTGCGGATATCAACCCCAAGACACACCAGATCGTGCGGCTGAAAAGCTCGGTGACGCTCCTTTCGCAGCCCTTCCGGCTGTCGCTGGCCAAACGGATTCTTCAAGACCGTTTTCTGGTGGCCAACGGCCAGCCGCACACGCGGGCATTTGTCGACCTGCATTTTCCCCGCTTCGTGGAGACCGGCAGCATCAGCAACTGTGCCAAAGCGCAAGCCTATAGTCCCATCGCGCTAGGCGATCACCTCACCGAACGCAGCGAGGAGGACGCCTATCGCGTCATGCTCCGCGCGCTCGATTTCGGCTGCCTCTACTACTGGTACAACGACTTGACGGTGATCCCGACGCATCCGACGCTCACCCGCGATATGTTTCCCATCACGCCGCTGGAATTACACGAAGGCTTTGTGATCGGCGAGGAGCGGATTGTCACCAAACGGAGCGGCCTGTTCGGCTGGAACGACCGCTCGCGGCACGAAGTCCACGTTTTCGACGACCAGGGACGCGAAGTGCTCGATTTCAAGGCGCCGTCGGTCGATCGCAACGGCAGCACGTTTACCGAATTGCGGCTGCCCGAGGATTACAGCGCGGCGATTGTGCGATAGTAAGGCTCTTGTGCGCCCTGCGGGCAGGTTTGGCTCGTTGAACCGCAACGGCCAACGGCCTGCGTGGAATGTGCCGTGGCGGGTCTCGTTGCCGCCCCACGCGCAGGCCGTTGGCCGTTGCGGTTCAACGAGTTGCCTTGCGGCCGAATGCCGACGGTCTTGTGCGCTGCGTGTTGATGATTCAGCCGGTGAAATCGCGACGACCCGATAGGCAACCGCCGCTACCACCCCCCCGAAGGCGCCACTTCGCCTTGCCAAAGCCCAGTGATATGCGAGAATTGTCTTGGAGGAACCAAGGATCGGCGAACGAATAACTGTCGTGAAATCGAGGCGGGGGGTGTTTCATGGTGATCGGCGATACCCAAGTCGGGACAAGGTTTGACGAACTCAAGGCGGGTGATCGAATCGAGGTGGAGCACACGGTGACTGTGGGGATGAAGATCTGGACCACCACCACCGTGGGAACCGTCGTCCGCACGGAGCGGCGGCGGCACGGCTTGCACTTCCGTCGCAACATGGACGACAAGGTCTTCAGCGACGTCATCCTGCTCGAGTTGCCCGATGGAGAACTGACGACTGTAACGATGGACGAATTCACGGTCCTGCGACGCGCGTAGGCAAATCAGAACCGATAAGTTCTCGGCAGCGGACGGCGCGATCCGCTTTCAAGGATATTCTTTGTCTGTTGAGCCAATGGAGCAGCCACACGACCCCGCCCCATCCCTCTTCGAGGCGCATCCCCGCAGTTTCGAGAGCAATCGCTACGTCTATCCTGTCGTGAGCCGGCGCAGCGGCGGGATTTCGATCGGGGTGAATCTCAATCTCGACAAGGTGTGCAATTTCGATTGCGTCTACTGCCAGGTCGATCGGACCGAACTGGCCACCCGCGAGTTTGTCGAGACCGATCGGCTGGTGTCCGAGTTGGACGATACGATCGGGCGGATCGTCTCCGGGCGGATTTATCAAACCGCCGCCTTCCAGCGCACCCCCGCGGCTTTTCGCCGGCTGAACGACATCGCCTTCAGCGGCGATGGGGAACCGACCACATACCGTAATTTCGACGAGATCGTCTCAATCTCGGCGGAGGTTCGCCGGCGTCACGGGCTGGACGACGTCAAACTCGTGCTGATCACCAACGCCAGCATGTTTCATCGCCAGCGAGTCCGCCGAGCGTTGGAGATCCTCGACGCTGAAAACGGCGAGATCTGGGCCAAGCTCGACGCCGGCACGGAAAGCTACTACAAGAGGATCATTCGCACGGTCATTCCTTTTAGGCGGATTCTCGACAACCTCGCGGACGCCGCACGAGCGCGCCCGATCGTGATCCAGTCGCTCTTCATGCGGGTCGAGGGCGTGGCGCCGCCGCTGGAAGAGCAAGACGCCTATTGCGATCGGTTGGGCGAGATTCTTGCCGCTGGCGGCCGGATCAAACTGGTGCAAATCCACACGATCGCGCGACCGCCGGCGGAGACTTGGGTGACCTCTCTCTCCACTGCCGAGGTGGATGCCTTGGCCGACCGTGTCCGCCGCCGCAGCGGCCTGCCGGTCGCCGCCTATTACGGCACGCAATCTGGAGACGCTCCAGATCCGGGAGCGTAAGGTCGTTGCGGGTTGTTGACCTCCAAAAGGCACTGGATCGGATCGAACACAAGCATGATTTCCGTGGCCGACTTCTCCAAGAACTACGGTGAGCACCTGGCCGTGCAACGGCTTTCTTTCGACGTTGCCGCCGGTTCGATCTTGGGAATGCTTGGCCCGAACGGCGCGGGCAAAACGACTACCCTGCGCGTTATGGCCGGCATCCTCCAACCCACCACCGGACGCGTTACAATTGCCGGGCACGACGTGGTCGAGAACCCGGTCGCGGCCAAACAGCAGTTGGCACTGGTGCCCGACGATCCCCATCTGTTTGATTCCTTGACCGTTTGGGAACACCTTGACTTCATCGCCGCGGCTTACCGTGTGCCGGATTTCTGCACGGCCGCCGAGGTTCTCTTGGGGCAGTTCGATTTGACGGACAGACGGGACACGGCGGTGAGCGAGTTGTCGCGTGGAATGCGGCAGAAAGTCGCCATTTGCTGCGCCTATCTCCACCAGCCGTCGGCGATCCTTTTCGACGAGCCGATGACCGGGCTCGACCCTCGCGGAATACGCACTCTCAAAGCGTCGATCCGAGAGCAGGCGGCGGGGGGCGCGGCGGTAGTCATCAGCTCGCATTTATTGTCGCTCGTCGAGGATCTCTGCACGCATCTCCTGATCCTTCATCGGGGCGGCAGCCTCTTCTGCGGCACGCTGGCGGGGGCGCGCACGCGCTACCCGAATCTGGAAGGCGAAAGCTCGCTGGAGGACATTTTCTTCAAGGCCACGGAGTCGTAGAGAGTCCGATGCACGTCGCCCTTTGGAAGCTATATCGCTTGCGAGTCCGCGGTAGTGTCCGCGCGATGCTTGGCCGGGTCCAATCCATCCGGGGCGCGGTTCTCGCCGCTTTCACTGTGCTGGTCGTGCTGATGATGTTCGGCCCGAACCTGTTGTTCCTGGTCGCGCATGGGCCCTCGCGCGTGATGGGCCACGGAACCGACTCGCTCGACGAAATTCTCCCGGTCGGGATGCTCTTCTACTTTGTCCTCGCGATCGGCTCTTCGCTCGGTCAGCGGGCGATCTACTTTTCGCCCGCCGAGGTCGATTATCTTTTCCCCGGCCCTTTTTCCCGGCGACAGATTCTCCTCTACAAGATCCTGGGCAACGTTAGCGGCGCGATCTTGATGGCGTTGATTCTGGCGACCTCACTGGTGATGCTCATTGCTTCATGGCCTGCGGCGGTGATTGGCGCGTTCCTTGCGGTGCTATGGATCAACAGCCTGACGCTGTGCGTCCAACTCATCGCACAGAGCGTTTCCGAGAGGGTCTTCACCCGCGCACGCAAATGGTTCCTCCTGGGGGTTGCCGCGACAGTCGCCCTGGCGATCGGCCAGGCAGGTCGTGCAGCCCTGGACGGCAATTGGCAGGAAACCTTGAGGGCCGCGCGGCATTCCCCGTTTGCTGACGTGCTGCTGGCGCCGTTCGGCATCTACGCCAACATCATTGCCGCCGAGCGGCTCGTTCCCGACGCCCTCGGCTGGACAACGCTAGGGGCAATCCTTGCGGCAGCGGGGTACGCCGTTGCCGTCCGACTCGACGCCAACTACCTGGAGACAGCCGTCCGCGTCAGCCAACAGATCCAGGAGCGAGTGCGCCGCGCCTCGACCGAAGGGGTCTTCGCCCGCTCCTCTCAACGAGCGGTTCGGACTTCAAAGTTGCCCCAGCCGCCCTGGTTCGGCGGCGTCGGCCCTCTAGCCTGGCGACAGACGCTTCAAGCGGTCCGCGGCGGCCGGGGCGGCATGCTGTTGGCCGTCATTGTCTTTGCAGCGGTTGCCACTCCGGTGTTCCTTGGATCCCGCAAAAATGCCGACTTGCCGACCATTCTCCCTTCGGTGGTCATCGGCGCCGCCGTGTATATCACCTTCTTGTTCTCCGCTCACGTTCCGCTTGGGTTCCGAGGCGATCATGCGAGAATGGATCTGTTGAAGTCCTTGCCCATTCGACCGCTTGCGATCGCTTGCGGACAAATGGTCGTCGTTGTGCTGGTACTGACGTCTTTCCAGTGTTTCCTGTTCGGTGTCACCGCGGCTGTGTTTCCCGCGTCGGCGGCACAACTCCTGATCGCGAGCGTTTTCGCCCTGCCTTTCAATTGGATCCTGTTCGGAACTGAGGATTTTCTCTTCCTGCTCTACCCCTCTCCCATGTTCGCCACCGGCTCCGAAGGGCTCCTAAAAATGGGACGCGTGATGTTGTTTATGCTGGCCAAGTTCCTGGTGCTCGGTGCCTGCGCCGGTGTAGCGGCGGTTCCGGCGGCAGTTGTGTACTTTCTCACCAACAGCCTTGTCTTGGCGTGCGCGGCCGGCTGGGGAGTATTGGTGCCGACGGGGGTTGGCATTCTCATGCTGGTGGCCTGGGCGTTTAGCCGTTTCGATGTGGCTGCGATCGCCGAACAGACCTGATTCCAACCCAGCGCGCACTGCACGCACCAACCCCCCCCCAATCTAACTGCCTGTCGTGGGCGCGTTGCCGATTTCCCTTGCGGTAACCTCAGCGATACTCGCGGCTTGTTGCCTTGGCGGCGCGGTCCGGCATGAGGCGCAAAAGAGAGGGATCGCCGCGGCCAAACGGTGGGGAAAGCGGAGAATTTCCTGCCAGTTCACCGGAGGCACTTGCGTGGCGCTCGATAAGAGTGCAAACTGTTTAGGTTTGTCACTGCCTGCGACTATCTGACATGCTCTCATGCATCCGGGGAAACTGACGTGAACCAGCATCGTAAGCTGCAAGAATGGGTGGAGGAAGCGGCTCGCTTGTGCCAGCCGGATCAGGTCGTCTGGATCGACGGCTCCGAGGAGGAGAAAGATCGGCTGATCCAGGAGGCTTCGGCCACCAGGGAAATCGTCTCGTTGAACAACAAAAAGTTTCCCGGCTGCCTCTACCATCGCACGGCGATCAACGATGTTGCCCGCACCGAGGATCTGACCTTCATCTGTACCACCCGTCGGGATGATGCGGGACCGACGAATAATTGGATGTCGCCGGAGGAAGCCTATCGCAAAGCGGGCGCGATCTTCCGCGGCTCGATGCGTGGCCGGACGATGTACGTCATCCCGTTTTCGATGGGGCCGGTCGGATCGCCTTTCAGCAAAATCGGCGTCGAGCTTACCGACAGCATCTACGTCGTTTTGAACATGCGGATCATGACCCATGTCGGCCGCGCCGTGCTCAAGCAACTCGGCACTGCCGGCGAGTTCACCAAGTGCCTGCACGGCAAGGCTGAGTTGGACATCAAACGCCGTCTGATCCTGCACTTCCCGGACGACAACGCGATCTGGAGCGTCGGCTCCGGGTACGGCGGCAACGTACTGTTGGGCAAGAAGTGCCTTGCGCTGCGGATCGCCAGCAACCTCAGCGAGAGAGAGGGTTGGCTGGCCGAGCACATGTTGATTATGGGCGTCGAGGATCCGAAGGGAAGGGTCGAATATGTGGCGGCGGCCTTCCCCAGCGCCTGCGGCAAGACGAACCTGGCCATGCTCGTGCCGCCGGAAGGGCTGCGATCGAAGGGCTACCGCATCTGGACGGTCGGCGACGACATCGCCTGGATGCGGATCGACACCGACGGCCGCCTCTGGGCGATCAATCCGGAGACGGGCTTCTTCGGCGTCGCGCCGGGGACCAATATGAACAGCAATCCCAACATGATGCGAACGATCCAAAAAAACACCATCTTCACCAACGTGGTGTTGACCAAGGACGGTGAAGTATGGTGGGAGGGCGCCGATGGCGAGCCGCCCGAGAGCGGCTGGGATTGGAAAGGCCAGCCGTGGAAGCCCGGCATGAAGGATGAAAAGGGCGAGCCTATCCTCGGCGCCCATCCCAATAGCCGCTTCACCGCCCCGTTGGCCCAGTGTCCCTCGGCATCGTTCCGCACCGAGCACCACCACGGGGTGCCGATCTCGGCGATCATCTTCGGCGGGCGGCGCGCCCGGCTGGCGCCTTTGGTCTACGAGGCGTTCGATTGGGAGCACGGTGTCTTCGTCGGGGCGACGATGGCCTCCGAGCGAACGGCGGCCCAGTTCGGCAAGATCGGCGAGGTCCGCCGCGATCCAATGGCCATGCTCCCCTTCTGCGGCTACCACATGGGCGACTACTTCGAGCACTGGCTCAGCACCGGCAGACGAATGAGCAACCCGCCCAAGATCTTCCACGTCAACTGGTTCCGGACCGACGAAGACGGCAGTTGGCTCTGGCCGGGCTTCGGGGAGAACTTGCGCGTGATCGAATGGATCCTCGACCGCTGCCGCGGCGAGGCCGACGCGGTGAAGACTCCCATCGGATACGTGCCGTCGCCAACCGCCCTCGACCTGACGGGGCTGGATATTCCCAACGAGACCCTCGAGAAGCTTTCCGCGGTGAACCGCGACGACTGGTACGCCGAGACGGAAGGGGTCGCCAGCTTCTTCCAGGAGTTCGGTCAGCGATTTCCGAAAGCCCTCTGGGAACAGCTCGAATCGCTGCGGCTGAGGCTGCGGGCGCCGGTGTCGTTGATGAAGCCCGGGGCCGAAGTCCGGCCGCTGGCCGCGGAACTGAACGACGTGATCGAGCGGGAGAACTCCAACGTTTACGCGATGCTCTCGGAACTCGGCAAACGGCTCTATTTCCCCAAGGGCATTCTCGCGCAAAGCGCCGAGGCGAAGGAAAAGGCGAAACAGTGCGACGTGACGATCGGGATCGCACGCGAAAACGGCAAGCCGATGTTCCTGCCCTCGATCATGAAGTACTTCCCCGAACTCACGCCCGGCGAAGTTCTCAGCTATGCGCCGGCCACCGGCCGACCCGACCTGAGAAAGCGGTGGCGCGAGGGTCTGCTGCGGAAAAACCCCAGCCTGAAGGCGAAGGGCTTCTCCACACCGATCGTCACCAGCGGCGTGACCCACGCGCTGAGCCTGGTGGCCGATCTCTTCGTCAACAAGGGCGACATGGTTCTCTTGCCCGACAAGTTCTGGGAAAACTACGAGTTGCTTTTTGCCACGCGTTACCAGGCACAGTTGGCCACCTACCCGCTGTTCAACGCCGGCGGCGGGTTCAATATCGAGGCCCTGCGGCAGGCGCTGGCCACCCGCGCCGGAAGCTGGAAGACCGTCCTGATCATGAACTTCCCCAACAATCCCACCGGCTACTCGATCACCAACGGCGAAGCCGACAGCATTGTCACGGTGTTGCGGGAAGCGGCCGAGGACGGCCGCAATTTGATCGTCGTCTCCGACGACGCCTACTTCGGCCTGTTCTACGACGAAGAGGTCGCTCAGGAATCGCTTTTCGCCCGTCTCGCCGGGCTGCACGAGCGGATCCTGGCGATCAAGGTCGACGGCCCCACCAAAGAGGATTTCGTCTGGGGCTTCCGCACCGGCATGTTGACGTTCAGTTCCAAGGCGTTCCTCAGTGAGGAGGCGTTGTACGGGGCGTTGGAAAAGAAGGCGGCAGGCGCCATCCGCAGCGCCATTTCCAACTGTTCTCATGTCGCGCAGTCGGTGCTTGCCAAGGCGATGGCGAGCGAGGAGATCGCGGGGGAGCGTCAGGAAAAGAAGGCCACGCTCGAAGCCCGCGCCAAGGAGGTCCACAAGATCCTCGCCGACCCGCAGTACGCCAAGTTTTGGGAGCCCTACCCCTTCAATTCCGGCTACTTCATGTGCATCAAGCTTAAGACGCTCGACGCGGAGACGTTCCGCAAGCACCTGCTGGAAAAGTACGGCATCGGGGTCATCGCCGACGGCGACCGCGACATTCGCGTCGCGTTCTCCTCGGCCGAGATTGGGGAGTTGCCCCAGGTGTACAGCCAGATGGCCGCCGCCGCGAGGGATTTGCTCGGCTGACTGCCGCAACGGACCATCGCGACTGCCGGCGCCATCGCGGCGCCGGCAGTCGCTTCAACTCCGTTTCCCTACTGCGCCGGCGTCAGAAAACCCCGTACCATCCAATCGTGTTTCGGTTCGACCGGTTGGTATCCCGATTCGGGCTTGCCTGTGTAGGAGTGCGACGTGGTGACATCGGTGTCGACTCCCACGTAAATCCCTTTGGTCTGCCGGGCGTTGAAACATAGTCCGATGCCGAACTCCCGCGGCACGTCGGTCGGCACAACGCCGAACGTGTACCAGCGCTGCTCGCCGCGCGCGATTCGAGCATAGGGACAGGTCCACTCCTTGATCAGCTTCCAGTCGCCGTCCAAGAGATAGATGTGGAAGTCTTCCTGCGGCGGCTGCGGATGGCCATAGCGGCCGCAAAAGAGCTGGATGGCCACGAGACGTGCCGCTCCGTCGGGCCGAGTGAAACGGACACCGAAGCCCGTGTCGGCGAAGCTCTGCTTGCCTTCGGCGGTATTGTCGACGTGAGCGACACAGACGGTCCCTTCGGGGATCTTTGGCAGATCCTGCACGGATTCGACGTCGGCATACGAACTGCTCGCAGTCGCCGACGTCGCCCAGTGGATCTTTTTCTCGTCGTCGACCAACCCTACGGCGTCGATCGCGTTGGAGCCTGGCACCGCCGCTGAGTCGAGATAGACCTTCACCCTTTGCACGGGGAAGTCGACCTTCACGGCTACGCTGGACGTGCCCATCGAACTGATCGGCGGTGTCGGATCTTCACCTTCCCACACCTCGATCTCCTCGCCCCGGTGATTGAAGACGGTGACCCGCTCCAGCGCGCCGGGGTTGTCGGTCTGGACGACGCGAACGGCCGTGGCTTTCACGGCTTTGGGATACTCCAGAAGCAGCCATTCCTTCCGGCTGTCCGGTGTCAGCGAAACCCAGGCGGTCGGCATCTCGCCCGCCTCGGGAGTGTTCGGAGCGCCGGTCGCCTGCTCGGGGCCAAACGGCCGCGCAGAACGATCCGCCGCCGCGCCAATCACCCCAGCGGCGCACACCCCGGCGGTAAAAAGAAATGTCACGAAACATTGAGTGGTGGAGCGGTAAGTCATCGTGGTAATCCTCATATCTAATCGGCCTTTCCCGTGTCGGCCTTGGCCGGCTTGATCATGGCACGGATCAGCCAGTCGCCGTTTTCCATCGGCCGGCGCGGGCCATCGGGCAAAGCAACCATCGATTTTCCGCTTCCTTCGCCGTCGTGGCTCACGTACACGCCTTTTGTCTGGGTCGGGTTGAAGCCGACACAAACGAGGAAATCCGTTTTGACGTTCGTGGGGCGGATTCTCAACGTCACCCACTGTTCTTCCCCCCGTTGGAATAGCCGGTAGGGCAGCTTGTTTTCAGAAAGGATCTGGAAGTCGTCGTCGCAGATCCATACGTGAAAATCTTCCTTCGGCGGCGCAGGGTAACCGTAGCGCGAGCCATGGAGCCGGACGGCGGTCACAGCCCAGGAGCCTTCCGGCGCCTCGAAACGTACCGCGTGTCCTCCTCCGGCGATGCTTCTTTTGCCCGCCGAACGCCCGTCGTCCTCTTTGAGTTCCTGCGGTTCCCCACCGCCGGGCTCCTCGCCGCCTGACTGGATGAACTCCTGGTCCGAATCGGACAATTTCTCCA
Organism: Rhodopirellula sp.; assembly: GCA_012728855.1. GTDB lineage: Bacteria > Planctomycetota > Planctomycetia > Pirellulales > Thermoguttaceae > JABWBD01. The sequence continues at coordinate 29,150 of JAAYEH010000082.1, forward strand.
GCGGCACCGTAAGGGTCGTACCGTCGGAACGTTCCAATTGGACCATACCGTTCTCGAAGCCGATCATCTTTGCCTCGATCGTATGCTTGCCGGTGGCGTCCTTCCAGATCCTCATGGGCGAGGACTGCTTCGCGGCCTGGGCGAGACCGACTGCCACCAGCAGCGAAGCTGCAACGGCAAAACCAACGCTCTTTCGAATCATCATTGTTCCCCTTTCCGGTACATACAATTGACGAGCTATTGCGATGCCGGCCGTCCGGCGGTCGAATCTGCCAATACGACTCGGACCATCCAGTCTCCCGGTTCTTCCAGCGTAACAAAGCCTTTATCAGGCAGTCCCGTGTACGAGTGGCTCTCCGCGACGCCCTTGTCGAGCCCCAAGAATACGCCCCTGGTTTGCTGGGGATCGAACGACAAAGCCACGCCGAACGCCTCGGGCACCTTGGTGGGCGGGACTGCAAGGCGATGCCATTGCAGATCACCACGGTCGATCTGTTCGTACGGGAATGCAAACTTTCCGATCACCTGCTGTCTCTGGTCGAGAAGAAAGACGAAGAAGTCTTTGGCCGGCGGCTGAGGACTCCCGTAGCGCGCGGCATAGAGCTCGACCGCGATGACAGTGTTGCCACTCGCGGGCCGATGAAACCGCACGAAATGGCCGGTACCGGCGAGGCTCCACTTCTTCTCCGATGTATCATTGACGTAGCCGACTCGGACCTCGGCGCCGCAGGACGTACTGCCGTGGCCGTTCTGCTCCCGGGCGGATGGCCGCTGCGATCCAGTCACTCTGGACGGGTTCAGTCGCACCGTGAGCCGTTCGATCCAGCCGCTGCGAACCTCAACCTGGCGGACTGCCGGCGTGTAGCCATCCAGTTCCACTGTCACGCTTCGGACGCCCGGTGGAACGATGAGCAGTTCGTCGGACCGGCCCAGCGGCTTGCCATCGACGGCGATTTCGGCGCCTGGGGGGACCGTGCGGATGTAGAGGCGGGTCGAAGGAGTCTCCCCCGTTTTCACCCTAGACGGACCTGTAGCGCAGACCATTACGGCCAGGAGAATCAGGTTCATGGGAGTTTACCCGTCCTGGATCAATCGCTTCATGTGCGGTCGGAACTCGCACTGTAAAGGAATTAGCGTCTGGAACAAGAATCTGTCGCGCTTTCTTGCCAACTTCTTCACATTCACAGAGAATAGCCGCAGAGACGGACAGGAACCAGAACCCCTGGCTGGCGTCGGGCTATCTCGAGCAAGTCCGGAGTCAATCACCCTACCAAGCGTATGATCGGTCCAACCAAAGGAACCTTGCTGGAGCGTCTTCGCGACCCCCTGGACGGGATGGCGTGGGAAGAATTCGCCCGCACCTATACAGCGTCGATCTACGCCTACGCCCGCCATCGCGGCTGCTCACCACACACGGCCGACGAGGTCGTGCAGGATGTCATGCTGGTCGTATTCGAGAAGCGCGACGTCTTCCGCTACGACCCGGCGCAGGGCAGGTTTCGCGACTGGCTGATGGCGCTGGTTCGCAACCAGTTGGGCCAGCGGCGCCGCCGGCCTTCGGAGCGAGTGAAACCGATCGGGGGGCAGCGGCCGGCAGGCGCCGAAGAACCTGAAGATCCCGGAAATCCGCCGGACCGGAACTGGGAGTTGTTTTTCGAACAGGCTCTGCTGGCGGCGATTCTGGACGTGGTCCGCCGCGAGATGAATCCGCAGACGTACCAGGCATTTGAATTGGTCGTGCTCAACGAACTCTCCGGGGCGGAAGCGGCTCGCATCACCGGTCTGAGCCGAAACGCCGTTTATCTGGCACGCCGCCGCGTAGTCAAGCGGCTCGAAGAACTCGGCGAACCGTATCGGCGGCGCGGCGAACTCGGCCGGCGCCTGCGGGAAGCAATGGACGCTCACCCCGACGCGGAGGTCGAGCGGTCGGCGCTTGAGCGAATCGAGCACACTCTGAGCCATAGCGGGGAGGCCGGCAAGTGAGCGGGTCACATACCGACGAACCGACCTTGGAGCTTCCCGACCTCGATTTGGTTCGCGAGGTCGGCGAAGGGGCCTTTGGCCGCGTCTGGCTGGCCACCAATCGCACGACAGGCAAACTCTGCGCCGTCAAGATTGTCTTCCAGCGTGAGGGGGCTGCGGATCCGGTGGGACGTGAGATCGTCTCACTCACGCGATTGGAGTCGGCCGTCCGCCATCGCCATCCGAATCTCTTGGCGATCCACCATGTCGGTCGGACCGCAGAGCATCTCTTCTACCTCATGGATCCGGCGGACGACGTGGCGGGCGGCCCCGCTTCGCTCGAGGCGAGCTACCGCCCGGCCACGCTCGAGACCCGGCTCGACGCCGGACCGCTCGCCGCCGCCGACTGCTGCCGCGCTGCCAAGGAACTGCTTGCCGCGCTGGCCTGTCTTCACGAGGCGGGAGTGGTCCACCGCGACGTAAAACCGGCGAACTGCCTCTTCGTTGGCGGCGACCTGAGGCTGGCCGATTTCGGACTTCTGACGGATGCGGACCGGACCATCTCCCGCGTAGGGACTCTCGATTACATGCCGCCCGACGGCCGCATGGACGCGCGGGCCGATGTGTACGCCGCCGGCTTGATCCTTTACCAGATGATCACCGGTTTGCCCCCTTCGGAATTCCCGCGTCTGGGTCGGCAAGCCCACGAGATCCGCCGCGACCCGGCGCTGGCACGTCTGAACCGAATTGTTCTGCGGGCCTGTCAGCCGGCCCCACAAGCCCGGTTCGCTGACGCCCGTGCCATGCTTGCCGAGGTGGCCCGTGCGGGCGCGGATGGATCGGGGAAGCCGGCCCGGCATCGCCGGTGGATCGTCTTAGCCGGCATCGCCTGGCTGGCTCTCGCGGCTGTGGCGCTATGGACGTGTTTGCCGCGCACTCCGTCGTCGGTGCATGTAAATTTCATTACCAGACCGTTCGACGCCACGATTCTACTCGACGGCGCACCGCTGACGGATCCCGTCGGCAGCCCCTATCAAACGCCATGCACCGTTGCGAACCTGCCAGCCGGCGTGTACCGAGTGACGTTCCGCTGCGCCGGTCTGCCGGATTTCGACGCGGGCGAGATCGACTTTCGCACCACGCGCGAGGTCACGGCGGAATGGGATCGGGCGGAACGCGAGAATTGATCCTGCTTTTGTTCTAGCCGCTCGTGGCAAACGCATACCGATCCGATGCGCAGTATACCCCTTCGCTCAAGTTGAGCCCCGCGTCGTCAGTTTCCCACCGCTTAAGTTTTCGCTGCAAGGTCCGAATGGAAATACCGAGCGACTCGGCCGCCTCCGTCCGTCTACCGCTGAAATGGCGGAGCGTCTGCCCTACCACCACTCGCTCGATATCTGCCAGCGTATAGCCTTCAGGTATCTCGAAGAACGAGCGCGACGCGTCTGGAGCCCGGCGGACCATGGCCGGTAGATCGTCGATGGTGAGCGTCGGTCCCTTGGCAAGCACGACCATACTTTCAATACAATTGCGAAGCTGACGCACATTGCCCGGCCACTGGTAGTTCTGCAAGAATCGCCACAGTTCGGCGTCCGGCCCCAGCAACTCACGATGATTCGTCCAGCAGCTCATTTCCAGAAAATGGCGAGCCAGCAGTGGAATGTCCCCCTGCCGTTGGCGAAGCGGAGGAATCCGGAGAGCGACCACATTGAGGCGGTAATACAGATCTTCACGAAACGAACCGTCACCGATCATCTGATCGAGATTTCGGCTGGTGGCAGCCAGAACACGAACATCGACCTGCTTGCCGTCGTTCGACCCGATCGGCGTAATCCGATGATCCTCCAAGACTCGCAAAAGCTTCGCTTGGGAGGTGAGTTCGAGATCGCCGATTTCATCGATAAAGAGCGTGCCACCGTGGCATGCCTCGAATCGGCCGGGGCGATCGGTTCCCGCTCCGGTGAAAGAACCCTTCGTATGACCGAACAATTCGCTCTCCACGAGGGTCTTCGGAACGGCCGCCATGTTGATCGCCGAGTAAGGGCCTTCGCTCCGGTTGCTCCGGTCGTGGATAGCCCTGGCGACCAGTTCCTTGCCCGTGCCTGATTCGCCCAAAATCAGTACGGTGGCGTCCGTGGCGGCAACGCGCCCGATCTGGTCGAAAATGTCAAGCATCGCCTCCGAACAACCGATCATGGAATTGCAGTCGGACGGCTTCGTTTGCGGTTGAATCGTTTGCACCGTAACGCCTCCTGGAAACATTTGACGAATTGGGGTCGCCTTTTACGTACAGTCCAATGGTAAGGTTCATCGGGTAGTTCGGTAAGTCGGGGGAAACCAACGTTTGCGTTCAGAGAATCCGGTGACTATGGGCCAGGGAACGCCCCATACTCCCCCCCGCTCGTCCGTGCCGCGAAAGTATCGTTAGGTTTTTCTTGGTCGCCCCTGCCACCGCACGATCAATCCAGCGCGGTCGCCAACCGATACGGAAAAAAAGGCCTCCGCTCTTCTTGTGCTGATTGAGGTATCGATTGGCGTTAAACCGGGCAATCTTTGCCGTTTCGCAACAGGACGGCGGAGGTTCCGCAATCGGATCGCCGATAACCGTCAAGCCGGCTGTATCGCCAGCGCTTCACCTCTCACGGCAATAGATCGGGATCAGGTATGGGATTTCTTTCTGGGCGGATGACGTTCGAGACCTTTCGAATCGGCGGAGAGCCGCCTCGCCAGTTCGGTCCGGAGCATATCGAGATCCTCCAGCGCTTCGCCATCGACCGGATGGAAACCGCTTCCGAGGAGCAGGCCATCGCGGGCTTTTTGGCGGGCGAGCATCTCTTCGATCTTGAATTCGACCTGGAAAAAAACGTCCTGGCCGATTGCCTGCATTTCGCCGTCAGGATCGACACCAACCAGATTCCCGCCGCCGTGCGGAGAGCCTGGCTGCAAATTGAATTGGCGGCGCTGACGGTGGACAACCCTAGCGGCAGACCTACCAAAGCCCAGCGGCAGGAGGCGAAGGAGGCCGTCGAGACGCGTTGCCAGGACGAAGCCCGTAGCGGCAAGTTTCGTCGAATGCAACAATTCCCTCTCCTCTGGGACTCGCGAACCAACCTCCTCTTTTTCGGCGGCTCTAGCGCTACCGCCTGGGAACAATGCTCCGAGCTGTTGATTCGAGCGTTCGACCTTGAGTTGGAGCGTCTCACGGCCGGGCATCGAGCCCACGACTGGGCCGTCGAATCCAAACGTTTAGAGGCACTCGAAGAACTCCTCCCCTCGAATTTCTTTCCCGACGATGCTGCCGCCGAGATCGTTTGGTGGAACGGGGAGTCGGGCAACTTCGATTACCTGGGCAACGACTTTCTCCTTTGGCTCTGGTGGTACCTGGAGACACAAGCCGACACCCTTACGCTCCCGGATGGCTCGGAAGTCACCGCAATGCTCTCGCGAACGCTCAGCCTGAGCTGTCCGCGGGGCGAGTCGGGCAAGGAGACCATTTCCGCCGAAGCGCCTTCACGGCTGCCCGAGGCGGCGCAGGCGATCCGCTCGGGAAAACTCCCCCGCAAAGCCGGCCTGATTCTTGTCCGCTACGGCGACCAGTACGAACTGGTGCTACAGCCGGAAACCTTCTCGGTCAGCGGGGCGAAGATCCAAACCGACGAAAGAGAAGATCCTTCGGACGGAAGAGGTGCGCTTGAAGATCGAATCGAGAATCTACGGGGCCTGAACGAGACGATCAACTTGCTCTATCATGCCTTCTGCGAAAAGCGGATCGGAAAAAGTTGGTCCGGCGAACTCGCGCAGATGCAGCGATGGCTGAAGAAGGAAGCGAAGACCCGAAAGCCGGCCGCCTAGCGCGGATTCATTCTAGTCCAGTTGCGCCTTGAGCTGCCGGATCTGGGCGGTTCGCGTCGCGGCATCCGCCGCGGGATCAAACACAACCGGACGGCCAAGCAAGGTTGCCAATCGTTCCGCAGCCACTCGCCGCACGGCCTCCTCCTCGCGGTCCAGGAGCGAAACCCAGAGCGACGAGTCTCCCGCCAACGAGGCGGCGAGTTGCTCCGGCCGATCGCTGCCGGTTCCCGGCGACATCGACTGGATAATCCGGCGAATCCGATATTGCTGCTCCGTGTCGAACTGCTTCAAGTCCAACCGCTCCAGGTACGTGGCAACCATGTGCCCGGCCTCGCGCAACTCGCGGTCGGCGGCTTCCCGGTCGGCGAACGACTCCGCCCCGAGCTTCGCGACCAGCGCGGCCCAGCTTTCCCGGTCCGGGGTGACGACCGGTGCGTCCGCCGTCAGCAGCATCGACTCAATCTCGCCGGCCATGCCGGCGGGGTCCATTTCGAACTGAAACACATGAAGAAGCGGCAGAAGATGCTCGCGGCACACCGCCGGTTTGGCGATCAGCAAGTGCCACAAGCTTGATGCCCGATAAGTCTCCTCTTGCTTCTCCGGCCCGATTGTCAAACCGATCGGCTCTCCCGCTCTCTGCTGCAATCGCACCGGCACGGCCGCTTCACCCACGGGCTTCCATGCGATCGAAAGCTGATCCCCGGAGAAAACCTCCAGGGAGAACTCGCCTTTGGATCCAGTCATCGCGTACTTCACCGCCGGTCCGGTTGGGGTGACGCGAATCGTGAGCCGCTCGGTACGGCCGTTGTTGGAGGAAGTGGAATTGATGCTGCCGAATCGAGACCCCGTGAGGGAAATCCGTCCGGAAACGAGACCGAAACTCAGCCAACCCGACTTAGCCGCCTCCGAAAGCTTCGGGGTTTCGAGTGCTTCGGCGGCCGGCGCAAGTTGTACCCAACTGCCCCAGCAGATCGTTGCTGTGAAGATCACATAGCGGAAAACTTCGACAGATCTCATCCTCGCCTCGGATCAATCGATACCCGATGTCTGTGTGCCGACCGGCGCCAAACGCTACACCCCGGCCGGCTCTCCCTGCTTCTCCGTCAAGGTCGATCTGACGAGCAGGGCGGGATTCATTCCTCCCAGGTGGCGAACTGAAGTCCGCCGTACGAATTCTCGCGACGGAGGGATCGCTTCATTCTACGACAGCGGCGACTGTCAAGCACGGTCTAGGCCACCTTTTCGACGCGGAAAAACTCGCCCTTGCCGCGAACGGTGTTGGAGGGATTCTCCATCACCTCGACCGACTCGACAGCCAAAACGAGACGCCGACGTCGACACCGCCATAAAAACGTCGCGGCGGCCACCACCGCGAAGACGACAACCACGGTTGCAGCAATCTCTGCTCGCCGTATCCAATGGGTGATCGCCTGCCCGTAGAAGTAGCTCAGTGCAAAAAACAACCCGATCACCACGGAGGCGCAGAACAAGTCCATGAGAAGAAAGCGGCGAAATCGCAGCCGCAGAATTCCGGCGGTCAGATAAACCGGCGTCCGCAGCCCCACCAAGAACCTGGCGAAAAAGAGCACCTTCATTCCGTGTCGCGAAATCAGTTGCTCCATATGGGCTTCCCGCTCCGGTTTCACCACGCGGGCCCAATAACGGTGCTCGCGGAGGACGCCACGACCGAAGCTACGGCCGATCCAGTACATCAAGCAGTCGCCGAGAAGTGCCCCGATCAGGCACGCCAGGAAAGCCAGCCACGGATCCAATTGGCCGTGACTCGCCATGATCCCGGCGGCGATGACGGGCACCTCTTCCGGCACGGGTAACCCAGCTCCTGTGAGTACAAGAACGGTTGCAATCAGAAGATAAGAGCCGTGGGTCAAGAGCAATTGCACGATAAGGAACCTATATTGGAGGGGGACGTGCTCTCCAAGGCGTCGCATTCTACTCGGATTTCCCGATCAAACCAGACCGGTTTAGTTTCGCCGGGATGCCAAGACAAGGGGCGAACCGATGCGTAGCCTCCCCGCCTGCTTGGCTTTCTGCCATCTTGGCGGGTTGGCAATGAATAAGTATAGCTTGCTTGAGGCCGCCACCTTCAGGTGGTCAACGAGGAGTTCTCGTCCAGAATGCGAATCTCATCGCCGCTCAACCCGCTCGTCTTCAGCTCAATTCCGGCTCCATGCATGGCCGGGCAGACCAGCACGACGCCAAGATCTGGCCGACTAGAGCAAAACTCAAGCGCCGGACCGGGCCCTAACACGAACATGGCGGTCGCCAGCGCATCCGACAGGGCCGCTTCAGGAGCGAGCACTGTCGCGGACAGCAGATCTTCGGCCGGCCGGCCGGTCCGAGGATCGAGGATATGTCCGTAGCGCTTACCCCCACTCCAGAAGTATTGACTCCCAGTTCCAGAGGTAGCTAGGGACTGATCGCGCAGACGGATCTCAGCAAGGCGGTCTCGGCATCGCAAGGGATGGCGGATTCCGACCTGCCATCCCGCAGTTCCCGGCGTATCCTGGGTGTCCGGTGCGCGGAGCCCAAAGCGCGTTCCGCGGGCGAGCACGCTGCTCTGACCGCCGTGGAGCAAGTAATCACCGATCCCCTTTTCCATGAGAAAGCCAGCCACCCGGTCCAGGGCATAGCCTTTGCCGATGCTTCCTAAGTTCAAGCGAACGCCCCGCTTGTGAAAACGCACGGTTCGTGCATTCCGGTCCAGTTCAACCCAATGGCTTCCTACCGCTTGCCTGGCCTCCTCCAACTCCGCCTCACTCGGGATCCGACCGGCCCGGCGAGAGAATCCCCAGACTTCCCAGAGCGGGCTGGCCGTAATATCGAATGCCCCGCCGGTCGCGTCGCTGAGCTTCAGTGCCGACTCCAACAACTCGAAGAGCCACGGCTCCACTTCGACCGGTCCATCGGCAGCCAGTCTGTTGACGCGGCTGATCGCGCTGGTCTGACGAAAGTAGGTCATCTGCCCTTCCAGCGACTCGACGAGATCCAGCGCTTCCAAGGCGGTCTCGAGGTCGGTTTCGTACTGCCCCGCATTGAAGAACAGTTCGAACTGTGCGGCCATTGCCGGCCGGGCGACGTGGACCATGTAGGCCCCGCCGAGAGGGCCCTCCACGGCGTCAAGCTCCGAGACGATCCGGTCTCCCACATCCGCTACGGCATCGGCAGCCGATTTGCCTCGGAGAAAATCGCGTCGTGTGCTCTTGCGGGGCATGGACGGAAGAATTCGGGGTTTGAATGAGGGGATGGCAGAAACAAAGCCACTCGTTTTCACGGTTTCGTCGGCGTGCCGGATATCGCATTGCCGACTGCCTGTCCCGGGCGAGCGCCAGCCAGATTGCGGGCAACGATGGTCGCCGGACCTCCCTGTTCGGTCTCAGCCACATCTCCCACCCGAATCCAGTCGCCATCCATCGTGATGCGATAAGTCGTCCCGTTGAGCGGGTTGATCTCAAACTTCGGCGACTGTTGTCCGGTTGCCCGGCAAATCGCAAGGCTCCAGGCTTCACAATGCGCGCGGTCTTGCGCTGCGATGGCGTGTCCCTGCTCGACACCGGGCAAGAGAAGCCAGCCCGCGATGATGGGGAAATCGTCCGAGTTCCGTCTCTGCTGGAGATCGTTGCGGAGATCGGCAAAAACTCGATCGCGTGAGAAATAGGGTTTCTCACAGCTCTCGATGATTCGACGCATCGCCTGCAGGTAGTAAAGCTGATCTTCGTCCACCGTTCGGCGCGCCCGTACAGGAAAATCGGCCAAAATGCCCTCCTGGCTGAACTCGACCAGTTCGTCTTCGGTGAGCAATGCGGCTGCCTGCCCGGCGCGGACCACTTCGTAGGCATGCAGACCGAAGGCCCGGTCGCCGATCCAAGCGGAAGCGTCGTTGGGCCAGGCAGCCAGGTCGTTGCCAAGAGTCACACCAATTCTGGCGAGATCGTTGGCGGCAACCTGAGGGTGGACGGCCGCCGCCTGGAGCACAGCGAGCGTCTCGGCGCGGAGAAATGCCGCTTCAAGTCGTGCCGTCGCATGTTTTTCCGCAGCGAGGCAGGTGGCCATCCGCAACATGCGATCGACGGCATCCACCGCTCCGTTGAGATCCTCGCCAGCGAGACACTCGGCTGCCGCAAATGCCTCGAGCCGCGCACAGATCCGCACGACATCGATCCAGCTCAGGTCGGCCGCAAACCCGGCGCCGTAGTCGATGGCGAAATCGCAGACGGGTCTGCGGAAGGCTTCCCGCGCCATGCGGAGCTGGGAATCGTACCGCTTCGCGAACTGCAATGCCGCCGCCAGCGAGCCGGGCGTAAAGGCAAACTCTCCGGCCGGGTATCGTTCGGAGCTGCTGTGGAGAATCGACGCACACTCCGTATCGGGGAACAAGCCACGCAGCCCGGCCGCGACATTCACGGCATCGGCCACTCTCGACCGAGTCAACTGCTCGGGAGTTCCGCCCTCTTCGACAATACGGGCGAGTTCGGCACGAAGTTCCAGGTTCGTGGTGGCCTGCAAGCCCGGCAATTGACCAAAGTCCGCGCTGGTCGGCGGAACCGGCTCCCGATCGCTCGTCGATGGGCCGTCTTTGCAGCTACAAAAGGCGGCGACCGCAAGCAACACAAAGACCGCGGCTCTCATCGTTTTCGCCGCCGGAAGCTCAAAGGCTTTAATTCCACCATTTCCGCCAAGCCCGCCTCGGCCAGTTCACGGCCCGACAAATACCGGCCCGGCGCCATCCACTGCCGGATTGTTTCCAAAGGGAGCCCGAGCAGGTCGCCCAGCAGGCGATCCATGTCGGTCTCCAATTCGGCGAAGTGGCGTGCCCACTCGGCGGCCTCGACCAGACCAATGTTCTCCTCGCTTTGCCACTTCATGGGGTGAAAGAGCAGGAAGCTGAACGCCGTGACGTAACGCTGCTTGCAGGCGGCGAAAGGCCATAGCGCGGCCGAAGAACACTCGCCCGCCACCACCGCCGTCGCTTTCAGCCCACGCAACAGGATCAACGACGTCAGCGCCAGCGCACTATACGGACTGCCGCCCAGCGAATCGATCCACAGGATACACTCGCCGCCCGGTTCCACCTCCAACAGCCGTCCACAGAGATCACTTTGGTTCTCCGTCAGGTCGCCGACCAGGGCAATTTCCAGAGGTCCTTCCCGATCGCGTGTACTCATTGTCCACCAAAAGCTAAGTTTCGTCGTACCAGTGCGCTTCGATCAGCCGCAGCTTCCGCTGTACGGTTCTCGCGCTAACCTTCATCCGCTGGGCGATTTCCTCCGTAGTATAACCCTCCAGCCGCCGCAGCGCCACCTCGCGCAGTCGGTCGTCGCGGAGTCGCTTGAGCAACTGATCGTGCGACTCCGCAAGGATAGCGAGATACTCGGGGCTTGGCTCTCGGCTAATCAACTCCGCAAGCGGGTTCCCCGCCATACCGCCGCAAGCAGCCTGGACGTCTGTCAACGGGTAAACCCTCCCGCCGCCCCGCTTTTCCGCCCGCTGGTAGCGAGTTTGGTCCAGGATCTTCCGCTGGGTAACACGCAGCAGCAGCCACCACAGTTCGTCCCGGCTGCTCAAGTTCGAAAAGCGGCCGTTCGCCGCCGCGTGGCAGACGGTGCGAAAGACACTCAGCGCGACGTCTTCCTCATCCAGAACGGTGCAGGGTACATCGGTCAAACGTTGCCGGGCCGACGCCACGAGCTGCTCGGCGTACCGGCCCCACAGTTGTTCCACCGCCAAGGCATCCCCCTCCTTGAGTGCCGAAATCCACTGGCTGATCGAACTATCCGCCATCCGCTCATCCTGGTCTGAACAAGCCGATTTTTTCGAATTGCGTGTCGCGAAATGGTGCGAAATTGCGTTTTGTCAAATAGAGACCCGCGCTGTGTGCAGTCTGCGGCCAGTCCCGTGAGAAGCCATTATAACCAGAAAAAGGGGTGGCCACAGGTGCTATCTGAACGAATTTTTGGGGGGGTCGCGTGGTGATGGCGAAGTTACCGATACCATCGCGAGGCACGCCAATAGACGTAGCGGCGGATGCGAAAGCCGTAGGCCAGTGGCCGGCTGTTGCGCCGCAATGCAAGGGCTGCCTTTGCCACGCCTCGAAATCCACCGCCTCAATGGGGAGCAGCCCCCTGCAATGCGATGGTAGTGCGGAACACGATTCGTTTGTACTGGAGAGGAGCTTTCCCGGGACCGACCGGTTTCATCTTCAAGAGAAACTCGGCATTGGCGGTATGAGCACCGTGTGGCGGGCCAGCGACAATCAGTGTGGCCAGACCGTGGCGCTCAAGGCCGTCCATTGCGGCCATTCGGACAAATCTGCCCGCTTGCAGCGCGAGTTCGCCTACCTCTCCGCACTCTCGCACTCTGGAATCGTCACTCCCTATGAATTGCACCGCGAAGCATGTTTCTGGTTTTTTACGATGGAGTTGGTGGAGGGACTCGATTGGCTGCTCCACGCTCGCTTCGGCCCACAAATAGGCGGCAACGCCGCGGAGTCGTGCGACGCGCGACCGGCTTCCGCATCGGTGTTGTCCCGCGCCCTGACGTCCCGCGAGCAATTCGACCGCCTCCGTCGCACGCTGATTCAATTGGTCGACACTCTGGAATATCTCCACGTTCAGGGAATCGTCCATTGCGACGTTAAACCGTCCAATGTGCTGGTCACACCCCGGGAGCGTGTCGTCTTGATCGATTTCGGGCTGACGTGTACCGCCGAGCGGCGTCAGCCGCAGTCGCCGTCCGACGTTCGTCGGGTGGGCACCATCGCCTATATGGCACCGGAACTGGCGGATTTCACCGAACCATCGGCCGCCATCGATTGGTATGCTATCGGCGTGATGCTCTACGAGGCGATGGCGGGGCGGCCGCCGTACTGCGGCACCTTCGATGAGATCATGGCTGCCAAGCAGAGGGGAGAGCCGCTCGACATTCGCGATACCGGGCACGACGTGCCGGAGGATCTTGCCGGCGTCTGCATGAACCTGTTGCAGGCCGATCCGAAACGGCGGCCGTCTGGTGAAGCGCTGCGCAAGGCGCTTGCGCACTAGGTTCGGCGTGCCGGGCGGAACCTTGACCCGCCAAACGGGCTGCCGAAACGGCCATGAACGGTCCGATGCTTAGGAAATAGAAGACCGACCAAGCGGCGTTGGACGCCAACACCAGACGGAATCGCGGCCGACCGCTTCTCACGGACCTGTAAGTCGCTCGTGACGCGAGGATCACACAGACGAGACTCGTCATGAACACGGCTACGTGGAGGGCGAATGTCTGCTTTTCCGCCGTTATCAAACCCCGAATTGCGGCACCTGGAGCCGTTCACCGTCCTTCAGCGCCGATTCGGCGGCGACAATGCCGCCGACGGTCATGTTCAGCGCCTGGGCGATATTCACCAGCGGGGTGCGGTCTTCGAGGATCGACAGGATGAATTCGTTGGAAAGATGCCCGTGCGAGCCGCCGTGGCCGCCGGGGCCGACGGTGGGAGGAAGCGGCGGGCGGCGGATGTCGGGCAGTTTCTTCATCGAGCCGCGGTACTCCGTGTCCTCCATCCAACCCTGCTCGCCAAAGACGCGACCGGTCTCTCCACCCTTTTCCCGGATCCCCTTGCACATCAACATGCGGGACGTGCCCCCTTCCGCGGTCTCGAACAGGGCAATCTGGTCGGTGAAGACGTTGTTGTACGCGTTGGCGCCGGGTCGATAGGACGGGAAGCCCGCGCTGGAACCGGTGCAAGACACCGACGTGAACGGCTTGTCGGTCACACCGACGTAGTAAGCCGTCGAATGGGTCGGATACCAGAGCGGAATGCAGCCGACGCGCCAGTCCTTGTACGACCCGATCTGTTGGGAGTGAAAATGGTAATACTCCCCCTCGGAGTAGATCAGTTTGCCGAATCCGCCGGCCTGATAGACCTGCCGCATGGCGTAGCAGTCGGCTCGGAAACACGAGGTCTCCATCATCATGTACTTCAGGCCGCTTGTCTTCACCGCTTCGAACAGCTTGTGGGCGTCTTCGAGCGATCCCCAAACCGCGGGCACGGCGCAGGTGACATGTTTGCCGTGTTTGAGAACTTCGATGCAATGACGGGCGTGGCTCGGCGCATCGGTGGCGACAAAGATTGCCTCGATCCGGTCGTCCTTGACCATTTCCTCCAGCGACGGATAGGTCTTTTCGCAGCGGCACGCTTTCGCCAGGGCGGCGCAGCGGTCGGGAAATAGATCGCTGACGGCCACGACGTCGACGTTGGGATGATCCTGGAAGCCAAAGGCGGCGCCGAACCGGCAGGTGCCGTACCCCACGATCCCCACGCGGATCTTGCGATCGGAGACGGGCTTCCAGTTCTTGGCCGCATCAGGATCGGCCGGTGCCTCCTCGAACCCTTGGATTTTCGGTTTCTCTTCCGCCGCTGCGGCGTTTTTCAGCCCCAGCGCAGCGGCGCCCATGCCCAGGGCGTGGAGAAAGGAGCGGCGAGAGGTGGAATTCTTCATGGTGGTTGCTCCGTAGTAATGCCTGATAACTTGTCCATTTTACTGACACGACACGTTGTATCGCAATCGGCTCTCTACGCCAGTCGCCGCTCGCGTACCCGTGAGACTTCCTCGGAAGTCAAGGGACGAAGGAGACCCTGCCGCAAGGCCCAATGAAAGCGGCGTTCGCTGCGTGTCCGGTGCTCCTTCAGTGCAGTCTCCGGATGCATCCGATAGAACGACCGCCCCGTGGCGCGGGCCAGGTGGCGATGATAGATCTCCTTCAAGCGAAGGTGATTGGGGAGCACCAGCACGTCCACGAACTCCAGATTCAGGAGATCGGAAAACTCGATGTCTTCCGCCACTACCGACGCGGTCATGATCTCCGGGTCGGCGGCGGCGTAGGAATTGAATTCCAACGGCGCCTTTTCGTCAATGCCCTCGCCTCCCCGCATACGGATCCATTCCAGCGTGGCGATGGTGCTGCCGGCGCCGTCCAGGAACAGGGCGATCGCCTGTTGTTTTTCGCCGATGACGTCGGCAACTGAGTATTTGAGGGGCGAGAAGCCGAGGTCGCCAAGTTGTTCGATGATGGGTGCCCAGCGCGAAAGCGCGCGGGGCGGCAAGGCATCGCGTAGGACGTCTTGCCCGCTGCCGGGCCCGCCGACTGCGTAGGCCGGCCGCAACGGCCACCGCAAGATTCCCCGCAAGCGAAAGAAGCCGGCCAATGCGAACGCCAGAGGCGCAGGCACTTTCGCCGAGAGGCCCTTTCTCAGCGTCCGATAGGGAATCGCCGTGATCTCCTCGGCATAGTAGCATTCCGCCGTCATCGAGGATTGTCCTCTACTCGAGCAAATCGAGTTCGCTCTCTTTTGGAAACAGCGGTTCCACCTCGGAAAGCCGGGGCAGGCCGGCCGCGACCAGAAGGTGGTCAATCCGCTGGCGGCGAGTCGATTCGTCGAGCGGTCCGGCTGCGGGGGGAGCCCGGTCGTCGCCCGCCCCGGGCACCTTACTCATGAACGATCGCTTGATCCGGTGCTCGATCGTCTTGAACGCCACAATCACCACACCGCAGGTAATGGCAATCGAGATCAACACCGCTTTCCAATTACCGGATACCAGCCCGAAAATCACCAGGGGCAGACATATCACTACGAGCAGGCAGCCGGTCGCTTTCGCGGCCGTCTTCTTCAGGCCGCCACCCAATGCTCCCAGAACCGTCGACATATCGAAGCGCTTTGTGGAGAGGATCACGGGTAGGATCTTGGCCAGTGCTTCCGCTTCCTTCAACGGCACGCCCGCCGGTCCGGCGACTTCGCATTGCTGTTCGTAGCCGCGTTCAGCCCATTGGACATCCCAGCCTTCCCACCCCTGGCGGATGTCCGGCAGCATCTCTTTCAACGCGTGAGAACCCCAGACACCGATCGACTGATTTGCCTCGTCGAGCCATAGCCCTTCGATCACGACTGCCTCTGGCGGAACTTCTGCGGGGGGCAGTTTCGCCAGCGCCCGCAGCGGATCGTTGCGAGATTGGAGCAGATCCGTCGGCAGGCGGTCGACGTGCCGATGGCGGACCGCGCCGTCGGCAGCCAGAAGCGTTACCCAGGCGCGGAGATCTTCGTCGTCGAAAACGGCCTCATCTTCGTCAGTCGTGGCGTGGTCCTCGTCCTCCGGTTCTTCCTCTTCCGCCGCAGCGTGCTCGAGCCGAGCGGCCTCGCGGACACTTTCCGGGCGATCTTCGCCGTCCGGTTCGCTCGCCGCGTCGACCCCCACGGCCTTGGCCAAATCCGCCAGACCAGCGTAGGCAAAGGCAATCTCGAAACCGGGCCAGGCCGCTTGCAGCAAACGCTGGTAAACGGCTTCGATGCGTGGAATTTGCAGCGATTGCGCCTCCCCGCACCACGTCAGCCTCTTGCGATCGTAGTCCGCCACGGCCCCGCCGCAGCAGTCGTCCGACCATTCGTCCAGTTCTTCAAGCTGGGTAACCCAGGCCTCGAAGTCGTCCGGGCCGAACAAGATCTCACGGTGCAGGAACACCGACGCCCAGCGGTCGGCGTAGAACCGTGTTTGCCCATCACGCACCAAGCCGAAGATTGCGGGTTCGCTCATGGGCGACTCCTCCATTGCTAGGGATCCACACCGATCACGTAAACGACGGGGTGACGGCTTTTGTAGTCCTTGCCGGCGCGGGCCATCGGGATGACGATGTCGCCCGCCAGGCGGTCCTCGAACACGTGCCAATGCGAGAGGTTGACGTCCTCTTCGTCGGGCTGCTTGGTGTCGATCACCAAGAGGCTCTCGCGGATCAGCCCGTGGGTCTTGGGGTCCACTCGGCCGATAACCAACGGCCAGCGTGGATGGTTGGCCTGGCAGTTTGCCGGACTGAGATTCCCAATCCAGTAGGTGCGACCGTTGGAGTGCGCAAACAACTCGGACATCGAGGCGGGCGAAAAGAACGGCTCCCCGTCAGAGTACGTCCAGGGCGCCGGTTCGCTCCAGGTATGGCCGCCGTCGGAGGAGACGCTGAGCCATTTGTAGCTGGGCCACTGGTGGGATTGGTCTCGCGGGCCGCCGTTGCTGCCCCGCATCACACAAAGGATTTTGCCGTCGGGCATCTCGGCCAGCGTCGGCTCGTACAGCCCGCGTGCCGTGCGGTCCCCGTTGCCCTCGATGGGCTGGGAAACGTCCCAGGTGATGTGGTTGTCGTCGGTCCATCGGCCGATGAGAACCCTGCTGTCCAGCCAATACCAGCCGCCGCCGGGGTTGTGAAAACCCTCGCCGCTGGGATCGAGCGGCGGCATCTGCACCGGCACGAGCACCGTTCCTTCGCGCGTGCGGATGGGACGGCAACCTGCATCGCCGAGGAAGTAACAGTTTTTGCCGATGTGGACGCCGTCGATCGGGTGCGCCGCAGAGAACCGCTCGCCTTTTTGGATGATCGGCTCATCAAACTGCCAGGTTCGGCCCCCGTCGGTGGAGACGCGGTACCGCAGGTAGTACCAATACCACTGCCAGCGCGGCTCGTGAGCACGCGGATCCTTGTCGGGAGTGTCCATGCAGTTGAGCAAGACCAGGATGTTGCCGTTGACCGGGTCGCGCCATGGCGTGTGCGGGGAGCGGCGGTAGCCATACGGCAGACCGCTGTCGAAGTCGGGGCTGACCGGTGTCGGCTTCCAGGTGCGGCCGTTGTCCGGCGAAAACGCGCCGTGTCGAATCATCTCCACCCCCGAAGCGCTCTGGTAGATCGCACCAGACCACGGTGACATCTCGTCGAACATGGTCTTGCTTCTGAGCCTCAGCGCGCCTGCATCGCCGCCTTGTGCGTGCTGCTGCCCGTGGTACGCCACCGCTGCGAACATGACGATTGCCAAGCGGGCCATTATCGGCCGGCACGCCGCGATGTTTGAATAATGCGCGATCGGCGACTGCTTTGGAATCCACCGATGCCGTTTGGGCTGATGAATGAAGACTGGGCTAATCGTCATAGTGGACTTTTTCGCTTTCATGTTCGGAGAGACATTGCGCTGCTCGAAATGAGGGTGTGCCGCCACTGTACAGCACCTAGCAGATATTGTCAAAAACCGAATCAAGTCGTTGGCTTGCTTGACAACTGATGTAAGAGGAAGTGTTGACGTCGGTGCGAAATCGATGGGCAGCGGACTCGTCCGCTGCGGCTTCTACCATCGCGACCAGTGGTTGGAAAGAAACCGTCCGAATACGCCCCGCCCCGAAAATGTTTGGACACAATATCGCCCGCCTGTGCGGACGAAATTCCGAACCGGCGTTTCGAGTCACTTCGTGATAAGCCCACGAGGGATGGAACTCGATAGGAGGGGGGGTTGACAAGGCGGGCTGTTTGGGTGAGGATCGTGGCCGGGTGACAGTCGCGTTTTGTCGTTGAGTCGGTTTTCCTGATCTCAATGCCTCAGGCCTTGCTTGGAGGGGGTTATGATGAAATCTCGATCTCGGGCCGGTTTTACTCTCGTGGAGTTGCTGGTGGTGATCGCCATCATCGGCATCTTGATTGCGTTGTTGCTGCCGGCAGTGCAGGCAGCCCGCGAGGCGGCGCGGCGGGCGCAGTGTACCAACAATCTCAAGCAGCTTGGCCTGGCGATCCACAACTATCACGACACCCATCTGAC
>JAAYEH010000083.1 GCA_012728855.1 Rhodopirellula sp.
GCCGATATCGCCCAAGACGCCTCCGCGGCACGGGTGCTGCTGATCCGCACGCGTGAAGAGTACATGATCGCCAGCCAAACACGGCAGACAGTCGAGAGTCAAGAGGCAAGAGCGGAGAGCCAAGCCAAGAGTTGAGATGAGATCCGATCGAATGGTCTGGCTCTCGACTCTTGACTCTCGACTCTCGACTCTATACACTCCGCCGGACGGGTTTGGCAGGTTCCTCCTTTTGCCCTTCATTCCAAAAAATGTCCCAATCTCCCTTCGAGCCCGAAGCGACCGACGTCCCCGTCCACCCCGAGCAACCGGCCATTGCCGAAGCGGTCTCCCTTCTCGAGGCCGACACCCCCGCGCGCCGCCTCTTCCAGCAGATCACGGCCGAGGTCGCCAAGGTGTTTGTCGGCCAGGACGAGTTGGTATTGGGCACGTTGGTCGCCCTTTTCTCGGGCGGCCATGTTCTGATCGAGAGCGTCCCCGGGCTCGGCAAGACCCTCTTCGTCCGGACCCTCGGCCACGTGCTCGGCTGCCGTTTCGGCCGCATCCAGTTCACCGCCGATCTGATGCCTTCGGACATCACCGGATCGCCGATCTTCGACATGAAGACGCAGGAATTCCAGTTTCGGCCCGGCCCGGTCTTTACCCAGCTCCTGCTGGCCGACGAGATCAACCGTTCGCCCGCCAAGACCCACGCCGCCTTGTTGGAGATTATGCAGGAGCGCCGCGTAACGGTCGAGCGGACCAGCCACAAGCTCGAGCCGCCCTTTCTGGTTCTGGCCACGCAAAACCCGATCGAGACCGAAGGTACCTACAACCTGCCCGAAGCCCAACTCGACCGCTTCATGTTCAAGCTCGTCGTCCACTATCCGTCGGCGGAAGACGAAGCGGAGATCCTCTCGCTTCACAGCCCGCAGATCGATCTGGATCGCCGCCTCGCCGAACTCCGCACCGTCACCTCGCCGCGGGAAATCGTCGAGACCACCGAGCGGGCCGGCGAAGTGCTCATCGACCCGAAACTTGTCCGCTACATCAACTCGTTGGTCCGCCTCACCCGCGAGTGGCCTCAGTTTTACCTGGGCGCGTCGCCGCGGGCGGGGATCGCCCTGATGCAGGGCGCCCGCACGTTGGCCGCCTTTCACGGCCGTGACTACGCCGTTCCCGACGACGTGGTGGAGTTGGCCGTGGCGGCGCTGCGGCATCGAGTGATTCTCTCCGCCGAGGCCGAAGTCGAGGGGCAGAAGGTCGACGATTTGCTGACCGATCTGATCCGTTCGGTGGAGGTGCCCCGGCTTTGAGCCCCTTGGCGCTGGCACTGGTGAAGCTGGCGATCGCCGCGGCGCCGCTGGCGGCGATGGCCAAACTGGCTCGTATTTATCCGGGCCGCCGCATGGTGCTGTTGGCCCTGGCGCCGGCGCTGTCGACGTTAGCCTTGGTCGCCACGCCCGCTGCCATGTGGCTGGTGGTGATTCTGGATGTCGTCTTCGCGGCGGCTGTCGTCGTCGATGTGTGGTCGCTGCCCGCCCGCCGCGATTTTTCGGTCCATCGCCACACACAGCGGATCGCCTCGCTGCAGAAACGGCACGCGGTGACGCTGACGGTCTCCAACCACGCCGGTCGGGCGCACCGCCTTGAAGTCCGCGACGGCGTTCCGCACGTTCTGCAGCCCACGCCTTCGGACTTTGCCGAGACACTGGCCGCGGGCAGCCGCCTGGTGTGCGAGTACCATCTACGGCCGTCGCGGCGCGGCGCCTTCGATCTCGACGCCGTCCATCTCCGCGCCATCAGCCGGCGACGGTTGTGGAGCAGGCTCCTGGACTATCCCTGCCCGTCGACGATCCACGTCTATCCCGACATGAAGCAACTTGGCGAGTACGCGCTGTTGGCGCGGACCAATCGCTTGAGCCTGATGGGCGTCCGCCGCACGCGGCGGATCGGCATGGACCACGATTTCGAGCGGCTGCGCGACTACACGCCCGACGACAACTACAAGCATATCGACTGGCGGGCGACCGCCCGTCGCCGCAAGCTGACGGTGAAAGATTTTCAGGCGAGTCAGAGCCAGCGGATTATCTTCCTGGTCGACTGTGGCCGCATGGTGACCAACGAGGCGGCGGGCCTGAGCCTTTTGGACCACGCGCTAAACGCGATTCTGATGCTCGGCTACATCGCGCTCGGCCAGGGGGACTCGGTCGGTTTGTTGGCCTTTTCCGACGAGATCCACGGCTACGTTCCACCCCGCGGCGGGATGGCGCAGATGAATCGCCTCTTGCACGCCGCCTTCGACCGATTTCCCCGCCTGGTGGAATCGCGTTACGACCAGGCATTCCGCTATCTCGCCTCGCACGGCCGCAAGCGGTCGCTGGTCGTGCTGGTGACCAACGTGATCGACGAGGTCAACTCGAACCAGATCGATCGCTATCTGGGCAATCTGGTCGGCCGCCACCTGCCGCTCGCCGTATTTCTTCGCGACCGGCGGATTTTCGAGGCGGTCGAGGTCGAGCATCCCCAGGGCTCGCTCCTCTACCGGGCCGCCGCCGCCGCGGAGATCCTCTCCTGGCGCCACCAGGTGCTCACCGACCTCCAGAGCAAGGGGGTTTTGGCCCTGGATGTCTTTCCGGAAGAAATGACCGCTCCGCTGATCAACCGCTACTTGGAAATCAAAGCCCGGCACCTGCTGTAGTTTTCTAAGCTATACTTCACATTGCCCGGAACTCATTGACCTCTCTTGTCGGCGCGCCTGTCACGTCAAAGCGCCATGGGTCGTTCAACACAAGGGCTGTCTTATGTCTAGCGCCGATCGATTGCGTCGCGGGCTCTCTGGTTGGGGTGTTCTCAAGAAATCGAGGCGACCGAATCGTCGCGGGGCCATCATCGTCTTGGCCGCAATGTTGATGATCGTGATGATGGCCATGCTGGCCTTCTCCGTCGATCTCGGCTACGTGATGACCGTTCAGTCGGAATTGAAGCGGGCCACCGATTCCGCCGCCCTGGCCGGGGCGGGAACCTTAGTCAACGGGGTCGAGGAGGCCCAACTTGGTGCGTTCGAGTTTCTCGTTCGCAATCCCGTCGGCTCGAGGAATGTCACGGCGGAAGAGGGCTGGCAGGATCAGCTCGGAAGCTTGCTGGCCGATTACCAGGCCCAAGACGAGTTCGAGATCGAGGTAGGCCATTGGCAACCCGATCCGGCCACGCCGCGGAGCCAGTGGTTCGTCCCCAGCGCCGAGCTTCCGTCCACGATCCGCGTGGCCGCGGCTCACCACAACGCCCCCTTCTTCTTCGCAAGGGTTTTCGGACGCGACTCTTTCGACGTTTCCGCCGAGTCGATTGCCCGCTTCCAACCCCGCGACATTGTGCTGGTGTTGGATTTCTCCGGATCGATGAACGACGACAGCGAACTGAAGCGAATCAGCGGCGACACCAATCGCGCACGCGTGGAGGCCAATCTCCAAGAGATCTACGGAGATCTTTCTTCGCCGGACTACGGCGATCTCTCCTTCGAGCCGCAATATACGACGCTTGTCGGCCAGCCGCCGCTGGGCGATATCCCTCAGATAGCCGTCACCTTCCGCCGCTACGACGTCGTGGTCGCTTCGACGAAGGCCCTTTCGAACGTCGTCCTTCAGTTCGAAAACGGAGCCAGACAGAAATTCACAGGCCTCTCCGGCAGCAGCGGCACATTCCGCGGCACGGGGGACAATTACAATCGCCGGGTCGACATCGCCTGGGTGTTGTCCGGCCCGAATTACAGCGGCGACGGCTACGGCTACGGGGAGCGTTTTGAAGACAACTTGGCCAATTTCCTCAAGGCGTGGGGCCTGACCAACGTTCCCTATCCTTACCCGTCGGGAAATTGGGACGCCTTTCGCAAGTATTGCCGCGATAAGGCGAGCGTGCGGGATGCCGGCTACCGGCGGATGTACGGCTATATGACGCTGATCAACTATTGGCTCGAGGACAAGGCGGGCTACAGCCAGACGCCCGACCTGTGGAAGGTCGGCGCTCAGCCGATCACGGCAGTCAAGGACGCGTCGACGGTCTTCATGGACTACATCCGGGAGGTCGACACCGACGACCGCGTCTCGCTGGTAATCTACAATTCGCCCTCGCAAGCGGCGTTGGTTGAGCACCCCCTCACCGGCGACTTCGAGGCCATCGCCGACACGATCCGCCACCGGCAGGCCGGCCATTACGACTCCTACACCAACATCGGCGCCGGCATTCAATACGCTCGCGAGGTTCTGGCGGACACGGCGTCCGCCGACTATCGCTCCGCTTCGTTCAAGATGATCGTACTGATGACCGACGGTATTGCCAACCGCCCCTCGGGCGTCGACGCCCGTCAGTTTGCTCTTGACCAAGCCGAACTGGTTGCCGACCACCGTTGGCCGATCGTGACTATTGCCCTGGGCGACGAAGCCGACGTCGACCTGATGAAAGAGATTGCCAAGCGGACCAACGGCGCGTGCTTCCGGGTTCCCGGCGGAGGCGCCGTCGTCGATTACGAGACTCCGTTGAAGCAGGTTTTCCGCAGCATCGCCAACCACCGGCCTCTCGTGCTGGTGAAATAACTCTCTCGTCGATTCTTGACAGGCGCGTCCCTCCGTCGCGGACCGGTTGCGTTGACCGTGCCCTCGGCGGAGGTCGGGCTTTCTTGAGCCGGGCTTATGGCGACCTGCTGAAATCGAACTGCCACGGAGCAGCCCGGCTGCTAGCCTCCAAACCGGCATTGCGTCTACCGTTGCGGCCGTGATGAGCAGCCGGGCTGCTGGTAATTCACGCTGTGCCGGTCGGCTTAATGCCCACGGTCCTCGACTGATTCAGACGGGCATCCTATACTGAAGGGCTCGTGCAACACCACAAGCTGGCACTTCGGAGCTGCCATGGCGGCAAACCTCTTCGCGCTCATCAGCCCGCCGCACATCGTGCGTCTGACCGTCTTGCTGCTGGCTGCCGGCCTCGCCTCGGCCGCGGATCGGCCGCAGTGGGGGCAGTGGCATTCCCGGAATATGGTCTCCGCCGAGATCGGCCTGCCGCAATCGTGGGATCCCGCCAGCGGACGCGGCGTCAAGTGGTCGGTTCCGCTGGGCGGCTCTTACGCTACTCCGGTCATTGCCGGTGGCAAAGTCCTCATCGGCTGCAATAATGACCAGCCCCGCGACCCCCGCCACCAGGGAGACCGCGGGGTGCTGCTTTGTCTCAATGAGAACGACGGCCGGCTCTGTTGGCAGTTGGTCGTGCCCAAGTTGCAGGGCGACATCTACCTCGATTGGCCCCGTGCCGGGATATGCTCACCTGCCACCGTCGAGGGACGACGGGTCTACGTGGTGAGCAATCGCGCGGAAGTGTTGTGCCTGGACATCAACGGGATGTCGGACGGCAACGACGGTCCCTATCGTGACGAAGGTCGTCACTTTGTTCTGCCGGGTGAAACCCCGCTGGAGCCGGCGGCACTCGACGCCGACATCCTCTGGATTCTCGACCTCTGGTCGGAGGTCGGCATCTATCCGCACGATTCGGCCCACAGTTCGATCTTGATCCACGGCGACTACCTCTACCTCAATACCGGCAACGGCGTCGACAATACACACCAGAAGATCCGCGCGCCGGAAGCTCCCAGCCTGATCGTCGTCGACAAGCACACCGGCCGCCTGGCGGCCCGCGATGGCGAACGGATCGGGCCGCGGATCTTCCACAGCACTTGGTCTTCGCCGGCGCTGGGCGAGGTCGCCGGCGATCCGCGGATCTTCTTCTGCGGCGGCGACGGAGTCGTCTACTCCTTCGGCGCCCTGGCTGCTGCGTCTGCCGCCGGGGCCATCGAGACGCTCCGCCGCATTTGGAGGTTCGATTGCGATCCGTCGGCGCCGAAGGAGGACGTGCATCGGTATCTGCGCAATCGTCGCGAAAGCCCGAGCAACGTAAAGAGCATGCCGGTTTTCGTCGACGGCCGCCTCTATGTGACTGTCGGCGGCGATATTTGGTGGGGCAAGAACGAAGCGTGGCTGAAGTGCATCGATGCAACCGGCGCCGGAGAGATCACCGAGAGCGGTCTGGTCTGGTCGTACCCGCTCGAGGAGCACTGCTGTGCGACACCGGCAGTCCACCAGGGGCTTGTTTTCGTCGGCGATTATGGCAAGATATTCCACTGTGTCGATGCAAGAACGGGCCGGGCCTGCTGGACCCATGAGTTGGACGGCCAAGTGTGGAGTTCCGCCCTCGTGGCCGACGGCAAGGTTTACGTCGGCACTCGCCGCGGCGGTTTCTGGGTTTTTGCAGCGGCCAGAGAGAAGCAACTGCTTGCGGAAATCGAAATGGGCGACCCGATGCACGGCAGCCCGGTTGCCGCCAACGGCGTCCTCTACGTGCCGACACTCTCGCGGCTCGATGCGATGTAGTCGCCGGCGGTGTCGTTGTCGCGTTGAACGGCGCTAAGGATCGGCGAAAAAAGGGAAGATGTGTCAGAAATTGAGACCGAGAACGGATACCCATAGCAAGAAAGAATAAGCGATGCGTCTTCAAGTCTGGGAAGCAACCATCCAGCAGATCATCGACGAATGCAACCGTGAACAAAAAGGAGCGGACAAGACCTTGATGGCTTGGCGTGCGAAGCTGGAAAAGGAACCGACCCTTTTGCAGCCGTACCAGATCGACGAGATTGTCCGGGAAGTCCGACAACGGCTCGGCACGCTCGGACGATGACCATTCCTGCCGGCGAGACCGCCAATATGGAACAGCGATGAAAACACGATCGATACGAACCACTCTTGCGCGCACCGCGGTCCTTGCGACCGCGCTCTGTATCTGGGGGGCACCGATCGTCTCAGGTGCCAAAGCGGAGGATTCTCGGATGGAGGAATTCGATTCGAGCGACGGCCGCCTTCCGGACGGTTGGCGACCGGTCCTCGGTTCATGGCGAGTCGAGGATGATGCATTGGTGGGCGATTCGCTCGATGGCGAGGCAGTGATCACCTTTGGTGATCCGGCCTGGCAGAACTGCGAGATCGAAGTATCTGTCGCGTTTCTCGAAGTGAAGAACGATTCGCGTTGGGCTTCGATCGTCTTTCGTGCGCTGCCGGACGGCTCGCCGCCGTGGTTCCAGTTTCCGCTGCGACAAAAGAGCACCGCGGCGGGCGGCGTGGAATTCGCCGTCCGCTTGGACGAAGGCTGGTCGGTCCGCCAACGCGGATCGGACGCAACCGACTGCGAACTGGGACGACCGCGACGATTGCGGGTCGTTGTCAGCGGCACCGTCGTGCGGGGCTACCTCGACGGCCGACCGGTGATCGAAAGCCCGTTCTGCCTGGAACGCGCCACTGGGTGCGTCGGGCTGGCGGCCAGCGGCTGCCGGGCGAAATTCGACGACTTTTCAGTCCGCCGGCTGCCCGACACTTTGCCGGTCGCGGTGGCCCCGCAGCCTTGCGATATTGTCGCGCACCGAGGTTTTTCGGCGATCGCGCCGGAGAACACGCTGGCGGCGATCCGCAAAGGGATCGGGGCCGGCGCGGACGCCTGTGAATTCGACGTTCGCAAAAGCAAGGACGGCGTGATTGTGTTGCTGCACGACGAGACCGTCGACCGCACGACCAACGGCGCCGGCAAGGTCGCCGATCTGACGTTGGCCGATCTCAGGAAGCTCGACGCCGGAAGCTGGAAAGACGCCTGCTACGCCGGCGAACCGCTGCCGACCCTGGAGGAAGCTCTGGCGCTGCTGGCCGACTGCGGCGGCAAGGCGGTAATCGAGATTAAAGTCGACGGGATCGCCGAGGAAGTGCTCGAGGCCGTGCGCGCCGCGGACATGCTCCAGCGCGCCAGCGTCATTGCCTTCAGCCAGCAGGCGGTCCAAGATATTCGCCGCCTGGAACCTGAGCTTCCCTGCGGCTGGTTGCACGGCAAATCGGCGAGCGGTGATTACCAGCAAAGGGCTGCCTGGATCGCCGAAGAGGCGGCCCGCTGTGGAACTTCTCTAGTCGACCTCAACTATAACCTGCTCTTTCCGGAAGTGGTCGCCGAACTTCGCCGGCGCGGCCTGGAAGTGTGGACCTGGACGGTCAACGATCCGCCGGTGATGCAGGCGCTCTCGGCATGGGGCGTGAAGAGCATTACCACGGATCGGCCGGATGAAGCCGTGCGGGCGCTGGGGCGAGCCGCGCCGCGTTAGGATCGGCGAAACAAAGTGGGCTCTTCCGCAGAATACGGGTTCTTCTTCTCTGTTCGGTCCTTTCCGGCGGAGCTTGCCTGATTTTTGGTGTTCAGCCGTTCCCCTCGGATCTCGCTACCCACGATTTCTTGGGAAGAGCTTTCCAGCGAAGCGGAGGCAGCCTTGAGGTTACTCGGCGAGTTCCCGCGACCTCGTTTTCACCACGGTGCTCGACATGACCGAGGAGCAACTACGTGATTGGATTGACGCCTGCGATAAAATGCAAGACTTGGTTGGTGCCGTTAAAGCACAACGTGGTTGGCGCCTGAGTGGCATCGAGGCACAGGCCGAACTTGAACGCAGACAGTCTGCTGATTGAATGTACCGGCTGGCTGGCCAGAATAGCGATAGAACCTTTCGTCGGATACCGCTGGATCCCGACCCCACTGCCTTGCGCCTCTCGCAACACGAGGGCGACGCTCCCAGGGCGATTCGAAAACGCCCTTTCAAGCGTGGATCGGCAGCGGCTGCTGCCACTGTTCGAACATCGCGGCGACATTCGTAAACGGCGTCGCCGCGCCCCACTCGCACGCGGCAATCACGCCGCCCCGCCCGAAATCCAGCGCCCTCTGGAGCCGTCGAACCGCCGCCCGGACCTGTTCGGGCGTTCCCAACGGCATCAATCGTAGTCGATCGAGTTCTCCCCAAAAGGTCACACGGCCGCGGTATTCGCGTGCCAGGGCTTCGAAGTCCATCGCAAACCATTGCGCGGCAACCGCGTCGATGCCGAGATCCACCAGGTCGCCGAAAATCTCGGTGATGTCGCCGTCGCTGCGGAAAAAGGCGTACTTGTCGTGGGCGTGCAGGATCTCGCAGTACTGGCCGTACAAGGGCTTAAAGAAATCGCGAAAAACGTCGGGCGAAACGATCAGTCCGTCCGGCGATCCCCAGTCGTCCGAAAAAACGACCCCATCGACGTCGCTTTGCGCCCACATCTCCATTTCGCGGCAGGAGAATTCGTGCAGCATGTCCAACAGTCGCCGCGCACCGGCATTGCCCGCCCCCAGGTCGGCCAGCGCCGCGCCCGGTCCACGCAGTGCCTGGAGCCTCTCCAGCGGCTTCGTCTGCGACCAGGCCAACGCGAATCGCGACGTGCCTGCGCAACGCTCGTTGACCGTCGATAAATCGGCACGCTCCAGAATCTCCAGCGGCGGCCGGTAGCCGGCGATGGCGGCGGGATCCGCCAGCGGGGAATCCACCAGCGCGCCGATCGCGCCGCGCTTCGGAACATGCCAGGTACAACCCCATGCGTCGGTATGGTCGCCCGGCTCGCGGCTCTTGCCACGAGACCGTTCTCCCCGCGGCCACCGCAGCAGCGCCTTGATCATGTCGCTAGCGAAGCGGAACTGCATTTCGCCCACTTCGTCGCCATGGTACAGCTTCATCTCGCTCGAAACCCGCAGGTCGCGCGCGATACGATCGACCGGCTGGTGGTTCAACGTGAGCACGACCCGATCTCGCGACGTCATGTCGGATGGTTCTCCTAGTCCGTTCCCTTCTTCTACCTTCCCCCGAAAGCCTGACGCACACCGGTCGGCGAACCTACCGAGCGCGTCGAACGCCCAGCAGGTTACACAACGGACGCGGCGGCGTCAACGGCGCCAAGACACCGGCGTCACGTTCCGGCCGGTATCACCGGCAGCACGATGTGCGACGGGTGCTCGCGGTCGTGATACACCGTGTTGGTGGCCTTCTGCCGGCGGCGGTTGTCGCCGAGCGGCTCACCCGTATTGGGATTCACGTCGAAACGCGGAAAGTTGCTGCCGGAGATGTCGACCCGGATGCGGTGCCCCTTCTTGAAAAGATTCGACGTCGGGTAGAGCTTCACGGTGATCGGGTAGATGGTCCCCGGCTCCATGGGTTTCTCGGACTTCAACGAATCGCGGAATCTCGCCCGCAGGATGCCGTCGCCGATGTTCAGGTCGAATCCACCCGGGTAATCCTCGTTGGGTGGATAGACGTCGATCAGCTTGGCGGTAAAATCCGTGTCCGGCGCCGTCGAGGCGATCCACAACTTTACGGCCACTTCGCCGGTCACTTCCAAGTCCTCGGCCAACGGTTCCGACTGGAACACCAGCACGTCGTTTCGCGCCGACAAGGGAACCGGTTCCTGCCAGTTCCAGACATGCGGACCGCCACGCTGGTCCCACGCCCCTTGTAGCAGGATGTCGTTTCCCGAGGAAATGTTGCCGCCGATCGTCGGTACCGGATTCTCCGGATCGAACACGAAGCAGGTGGAAGCCGCAGCAGCATCGGGGGCCATGTCCGGCTTGGCGGTCGAAAGCCGCCCGCCCGCCTGCAAGTAAAACCCGCTGTAGCGGGTGCGAACCAGGGGCCACTGTTGTTCGTCTCGCCAGAAGCCGCCGTGGTTTAAGAGCCCTTGGCCGGTCTTGCGGCCGTCGCCGGAGCCCATCACGAAAATCCGCACCGGCGCGGCGAACGGAGCCGACCTGCCGACCGAGTTGTCCTTCCCCTTCAGCCAGTGGTCGTACCACTCCAGCCGCCAGGCCATCGGATCCGCGATCGCCGCCGCCTCGCCGAAACTCACTTGGCCGTGCGAAGAACCCCCTTGCGCCCCGTGAATCCAAGGCCCCATGATCAGATAGATCGGCCCGCGAATCGTCTTGCCGAGCGCCATGTAGTTGGCCGTCGTATTGCCGGCCCACGAGTCGTACCAGCCGCCGACGAGGTAGACGGGAATGTCCTGGTACTGCTGGGGGTAATCGATGATGTTGTTCTGTCGCCAGAAATCGTCGTTGGCGCCGTGGCGCATCGCCTCGATGAGCCACTCTTCGAACTCCGGCGCCAGCTTCAAAGGCGTCGTCCCGTAGCGCAACGGCAGGAGATCCAGATAGGCCATGCGGTTGTCCGACATCTCCTTCAGCGCCGCGGCCGTGCCCGCGTCGCGCGACTGCCGGCTTCCTCGAGCCGCGTTGAGCATGATCCAGTTCCAGAATCTCATTTCAAAAGCGCCGCTGTTTCGCATGCTGGCGTAGCCCATGTTGGAAACGGCATCGACGGGGATCACGGTCGCAAGATGCGGGCTGTGCTCCATGGCCAGCGCGTGTTGGGTGCCGCCGACGTAGGAGGTTCCGATCATGCCGATCTTGCCGTCGGACCAGGGCTGCTTGCCGATCCATGCGGCAGTATCCGCGCCGTCGCGACCGTCATCGGTCATCCAGTGCCAAACCCCCTCCGACTTGTACCGCCCGCGCGTGTCCTGAAACACGACCGCGTAGCCGTGCGAAGCGAAGTAGTGCGCGTCGCGGTGCCCCTTCTCGCCGCCGCCTTTGCTGTAGGGCGTTCGCATCAGAATCGTCGGCAATCGCTCGGCGATCGGCTTGTCATCTTGCGTCGGCAGGTAGACGTCGGTCGCCAGCCGCACGTCATCTCGCATGGAAACCATCACGTCGCGCGTAATCGCCACGCCGTAGATTCCGCCGTCTCCCAGGGCCTGCGGGATTCCCGCATGAATCCGGCAGACCGAGATTGCCGCAACGAGAACGAACATTCGCAGGCGACGGAACGATTTCATCAGTCAGCTCCTCGATTCGTTGTGCCCTGTTCTGAATCTTGATTCTAATCTTCATCTCAACGCTGAACCACCGCATTCCAGCAGTCTCGCTCACCGACCTTGCCGATCTGCCACCACGGTTCCCTGAACCGCTCCATCTCGCGGGCAAAACGTTCGAGACCTGCCGGTGGAATGGCCAGCAGCAGTCCGCCACTCGTTTGGGCATCGAATACGATGAGCTGTTCGGCAGGTGTGAATTCCTCGCGGAAATGAACCAGCGAACCGAATGCGGTCTGATTTTTCTTCGACCCTCCCGGAAAGAGCAGCCGTTCCGCGTATTCGGCGGCCCCGCTCATCAGCGGCAGCCTGCTGAACTCGATGTGAAGTGTCCCATTACTCGAGCTGGCCAGTTCGCCGGCGTGTCCCAGCAACCCGAATCCGGTGACATCGGTTCCGGCTCGCACTCCGGCCAAAAGGGAAGCTTCCGAGGCGGCGCGATTCAATCGGCTCATCCAGCCGATTGCTTCCGCAACGTGCTCCGGCGCCGCCTGGTCGCGCTTTGCCGCGGTCGTGATACAGCCGGTCCCAAGTGGCTTGGTCAGCACCAGGATGTCGTCCGGCCTGGCCGCCGACTTCGTCAACAAGCGTTGCGGATGGGCCAAGCCCACGACCGCGAGTCCTACTTTGGGTTCCTTGTCCTGGATCGTGTGACCACCCGCGACAACTGCCCCCGACTCGCGAACTTTCTCTCCCAGTCCCATCAGGATCCCGGTGGTCACTTCCGGCGGCAAATCCGCGGGCAGAGCCAGGATGTTCAGCGCCAACAGCGGACGGCCCCCGGTCGCGTAGACATCGCTCAGTGCATTCGCGGCGGCAATGGCCCCGTAGGCATAGGCGTCATCGACGATGGGAGTGAAAAAGTCGGTCGTCACGACCAGCGCGCGCTCGTCGTCCAGCCGGTAGACGGCGGCGTCGTCCGGCTGCGTCAGCCCCAGCAGCAAGTCGGGATAGGCTGCCGGGTCGAAGAGGGTCTGGAAGGGGCGCAGAACCTGCGCCAGGGCTTCGGAGCCCAGCTTCGACGCTCATCCGGCGCTCGACGAGAGGGCGGTCAGTCGAAAGATGTCTTCGCGGCTCATCGTTCGATGTTTCGGTTACGGCAACGAGACAGTACGTCAGGCTTTCCCAGACTGACTCTGCGTTCTGGTAAGGCTCTACCCTGCCTCTCGGTACAGGTCAGGTTGGAAAACCTGACATAAAAGGATCAGAACCAGAATACCACATCGCCCACGGCATGTGCAGCGGGGTGCAACGTCTGGGCATTGCCGGTGCCGAAGGGGTCGGCTTCCGAGTGACGAGGAGATGGCGAACAAGATCAACCACCCGTCAGAACGCTAAGCAGCCCGGCTGCTAACATCGGGCAACGGCCAGACGCTGCGGGAATCGGATGGTCAGCAGCCGGGCTGCTGCGGATTCTGCTATCCTGGCGGGTCATTGAAAAAATCGGTTCTTCCGGGTTTCTTGTGGGCAAAAACAGTGCATAACGGGTCCGTTAGGATGTCGTCAGCCAGTGCATCCCTGCGCCTGCCGATGGTCCGGCGACCTCGCATGGCTCGGGAAACCCGTGAACAGAGAAGAGGCACCGGTACTTTCTCCCCGAAGTACCGGTGCCTCTTCTCTGTTCCGCGTCTTGCAGCGCAGAGCCAGGAGCCTGCGATTTTTCGAGCAGGCCTATGCGTGTTGTCGATGGATTCTATGGAAGTGCTTGGTTTTCAGGCGAACTTGCGGCAGTCCATCTATAGGTGTGTCCGCACGGCATCTAACCGGCTTCTTTCCGCGGAAGCGCGGTTTCCGATGGCGCGAGGTGCCAATGCGGTCCCGGGATAACGCTCGGGCTGGGCGTGGCAAGAGGGCCGATGGGACCATCGGCGGTGTCGTCCCACGCATGGGTGTGGATGCGATCGAGGATCTGTTCGGCAACGGCCACCGCCTTGCGACCATGTTCGCCGGTTACGCGGGGGGCATGGCCGGTCCGCACGCTCTCGACAAAGTCCATCGCCTCCAGCGCCAGCGCATCAACCGCCGGCGACTGGATTACCTTCCGCGGCAAGTGTTCCTCCAGCAGGTGCTGCCGGAAGTAATCCACCTGCTGGGCCGAAAGTGAATCCGCATCGAACTGCCGCCGACGAAGACAGTCGCTCGGCAAGACGAGCGTGGCCTCGCGGCTGGCGAAGTCGAGGCTGGCGTAGGATTGTGCCGACCAGATTTGCATCCGTCGCGTGGCCTCGTAGCTCACTCGCGACGCACTGAGAGTGGCCACGCAGCCGCATTCGAATTCCAACCTCGCATGCGCGACGTCTTCGTGGCCACCGAGAACCGACAGTCCCAGGGCCTGCACACGCTGGATGTCGCTGCGGACCAGCGAAAGCACAAGATCCAGGTCGTGGATCATCAAGTCGAGCACGACGCCGATGTCGGTTGAGCGAAAGGTGAAACCGCTGGCTCGGACCGCTTCGATGTACTTCGGCGATTCGATGTGGGGGGAGGCGGCAGCCAAGGCGGGATTGAACCGCTCGACGTGTCCGACTTGGAGAATGGCCCCGTTCGCTCGGGCCATGCGGACCAGCGCGTCGGCATCGGCGAAGTTGGCCGCCAGGGGTTTTTCCATCAAAACGTGGATTCCCCTTGCCAGAAAATCCGTACCGATCTGGTGGTGAAGCAGCGTCGGTGCGGCAACAACCACGGCATCGACTTTGCCGAAAAGAGCCCGGTGGTCGGCTAGTGGCTGGGTTCGGCACTCCGCAGCGACGCGACTGCGTTGCGCTGCGACCGGATCGACCACCGCGACCAGATCCACCGATTCCATTGCGGCCAGTTTCTGGGCGTGGAACCCTCCCAGCCGACCGGCACCGATCACCGCGGTCCGCACTTTTCTCATGCTGCCCTCCTCGATTCACGGCCTCGCCCGTGGCGACCCTCCTGCTGCCCTTCGATGAAATTCAGCAAATACTCCACTTCCGAACCGCACTTGCTGTTGGCGCGAAGGATTTCGCGAGCGTGTACCAGCCCCACCTTCGCTCGATAGAGGAGCCGGTGGGCTTCCGCCAGAGAATTGATTACCTCGTTCGAAAAGTTGTTTCGTTTCAATGCCACCACGTTCACACAGCGCGGACGTGCCGGATAGCCTTCCACGAGCATAAAGGGTGGCACATCGTGGCGAACGCATGACAGTCCGGCCAAGAAACTGTAGCCGCCGATCGTGACGTAGTGATGTACCGCCACGCCGCCGGAAAGCGAAGCGTGGTCGTGGATGTGGACGTGTCCGCCCAGAAGCGTCGCATTGGCGATGATGATGTGACTGCCCAGCCGGCAGTCGTGCGCGACGTGGCAACCCGCCATGAGGAAGTTGTGATCCCCGATCGACGTGACTCCGTCCTCCTTTTCGCTGGCGCGATTGATCGTCACTCCTTCGCGGATGATGTTGCCGTTGCCGACGACGACCCTCGTATCGGTGCCGCGGTAGCTAATGTCTTGGGGATCGCCTCCGATCACGACGCCGGGATAGAGGTGGTTGTCCTCGCCAATGGTGGCATGGCCCATCAACGTCACGCCGTTCTCCAGTCGTGATCCCCGTCCGATGCAGGCCCCCGGCCCGATCACGCAGAACGGTCCGATTTCGACCTCATCGGCGATCTCGGCGCGAGGATCAATGGATGCCTGATCGGAGATATTTCTGGCCATGATGGCGGCTCCTCGGTCCAACAGCTTCGGCGACGCGCCGGTAGTCCCGGCCAATCGCCGCATGTACGGTCAACGCGGGTCGCTCCTCCTTCGCGTCAGGCGCATCGCTTCCATCCCTGGGAAAGCTCGGCCCGACAGATTAGTTCGCCGACCAGGGCGGCATTCAACCGATGGCCGCTGCGCGAGGCGCAGAAGCGGCCAATCAGGTCGCAGCCGGCCAGGGCCAGATCCCCGACCATGTCGAGGATCTTGTGCCGTACGCACTCGCTGGCAAACCGCAGCTCGTTGTCGATCGGGCCCTTCTCATCGAATACCAGCAGATCCCGATATGTGGTCCGCCAGCCGATTCCCTGCGACCTCGCCCGGTCGGCTTCCGTTTTGGCGAGAAACGTACGGCAAGGCGCCAACTCGTGCCGGAACGATTCCGGTGTGACGGCCAACTCCAAAATCTGCCTGCCAATCCCAACGTCCGGGCCATAGTCGAGGTGATAGCGAAATACGGAGCGTTCGCCGGAGGGCGGGTAGGCCTCGATCCAACTCTCGCCGTCGCCTAGCCTGATCGGGACGGCCACGATCCGCTGCGGGCGGAGCGATTTCTGCACGGCGATGCCCACCGAATCGAAAGCTTCGACGAACGGCAGCGACGAGCCATCGCACCCCGGCATCTCCGCGGCGTCGACACGAATCTCACAATTGTCGATATGAAGCCCGGCCAAGGCCGCCAGAATATGCTCGATCATTTCAACAACGGCATCGCCTCGGCGGAGCGAAGTCCGCCGGAGCGTTTCCACTCGATGCTCGATTCTCGCCGGAATCCTCGGTTGTCCCGGAAGATCGCAACGGACGAAGACAATGCCGGAGTCGACGTCGGCGGGGCAGAACTCCACATGGACGTCTTCTCCGCTCCAGTAGCCGAACCCGTCCACGGCGACGGTGCCGGCAAGCGTGTTTTGCTTACGTGCGGTGAACATCAAAGACTGCGGGGCATCCAGGATGGGAGAAACAGGCGCTGCGGGCGCTGTGCGGCCTGCCGGCCTGCAACGCCCGTCATGCATCCTTTCTCTATTGCCGAAAAGGAACGCCTTGTCGCGCCGCCGGACCGGGGTTTACCGGGTTCAGCGCACGGCCGTTGAGCCGCTGCAGGATCGTGCCGGTGATGTCCAGGCCCTGCGACGACCAGACCACCTGCTTGTTGATGTCGCGGAGAACATCGTCCGGCTTATTGGGATCGCTGGAGTCGCTGTTGTAGCGAAGCACTACGGCGATGCCCATCTGCTGCGCGTAATAGGCAACTTCCTGCTCGACTTCCTGGTAGATCATGTGATAGATCTTCGATTCCCGCTGGAGGAACTCCTTCCGCTGCAGAGCGACCTGGACCTGGAGGTCCGACTGTCGCTGCGCGACTTGCCCTTCAAGCTGCTTGTATTCCGGCGAACCGGCGTTGTAGTCTTTCAGCCGCTCGCTGAGCGAACGGATCGTTTCACGCTCGGTCTTCATCGCTTCTTCCGCGCGCTTCACGTCGCCTTCCATCTCGGACATCATCGCCTTGAAGCGGCCGTGATTCTTGAAAATCGCGCTCACGTCCAAGAGGGCAATGCCGTTGCCTGCCGGCCGCTGCGGGGCAGCCGCCATGGGCGCGGTTGCTCGCTGCTGTCCCCAAGCGGCCGAATCGGCGATCAAAAAGGCAACAAGACTTGCGGCGATGGCCACAGTTAAACGGGACTTCATCACTTTCAGCGCTCCTTGCTAATGCCGGTCTTCCTTGACCTGATGAGCCGCTCTCCGGAGGGTGCTGTGCCGACGAGAACCATCGGCCGAACAGAATGGCTCACCCACGAGGCGGTATTCTGCCCACAAAGGCAAAATCGGTAAAGACCAGATATTCGATCGGCGGACAAGACACGCAACTTGATCGATTGCGGGGTTTCTGCCGACTTTTCTGGTCGTAGGGCTCCTTCGGCCGGTTTGCCACCTTTGGCCTCCCAATTCGCTGTCACAGGCGGTCCGAAATTGGGGAGTGGCTCCCGGATGTTGTGCTCTTGGTCTCACGCTTGCACAAGATGCAGGGCGCATGCCCCTCCCCTCCAAAGTTCCTAAAGTCTTGCGGAATCATCGTTTGACCGCAGTGCCCAGCGGGCCGCTCGCACCAGCGAAGGGCGGCGAGGCCATCGATGGCAACGCGCGGCCCGCTGGGTACTGCGGTCAAACGACCTGTTCAGGGGTGGGTGTTCGTTCCCATGTTTGGACAGCCTTTGACAGACCTCCCAGCCCCCACCACAATGACATGCCACAATAAATTGGGGCTATAGTTCGGTCAAGATAACTAACCGCTTACGGGGGGGCGTTGCCGATCCCTACCGCTCCGGTTCGTTACTCCGTAAAATCGATGCATTGCTGAATTTCGCCGGGCAGACGATTTCCCGCTGCGCCGAAATTGGTCCGATCAGGGGGAAATCGTTTCCAGAAGTAGGATTTTTTCGACCCGGAGTCCGCGCGGTGTCTTCCTTGTTCGTAATCCGGGGCAACGATCAAGGTACTCGATTCGAGTTGGATGCCGAATCGATCGGGCTGGGACGCGATGCGTTGAACCCCGTCCAACTCCACGATACGGAAGTCTCCCGTCAGCACGCCGAATTCCGCCGCCTCAAAGGCGACTACGAACTCGCCGATCTGAACAGTTCCAACGGCACATATGTCAACGGCCGGCGGATCCATCGCTATCGTCTCTCCAGCGGCGACCAGGTTCAAGTCGGCAGCACCCTCATGCTCTACACCGGGCCTGCCGACGATTCGGCCGAAGATCTCGACCAGATCGATATCGCCTCCCCTCGGCAAACCGGCGACAAGTCGCAGATCATACGGTCCATTACCCAGGAGGAAGGAAGCCGGATCTTCACCCTCGAAACGGATCTGCCCGCCAACTCGTGGCTTGCGCGGGCAAGAAGCAACCTTCAGGTGATGTACCGCACGGCGCTGGCCATCAGTCACACTCTGGATATCGACCAGTTGCTGCACCGGATCATGGAATTGATCTTCGGCTGGGTGGAGGCCGACCGCGGTTGCATCATGCTCATCGATCCGGACACAAAGAAGCTCGTTCCCAAAGTCCGTCGCACCCGCGGCGGCGCCCGCGCCGAGGATCGCATCACGATCAGCGAGACGATCCTCGATTACGTAACCGAACGGACTGAAGGCGTGTTGACCAGCGATGCTCGCGATGACGACCGCTGGAATCCCGCCGCCAGCATTCTGAAAGCGGGAGTCCGCGAGGCGATTTGCGTGCCCATGCAGGGCCGCTACGACATGGTCGGCGTGATCTATATCGACACCTCGGTCACCCCCCGCGAGATGCTTGAGCACGGAACGGTGAACAAGTTCAACGAGGACCATCTCAAGTTGATGGTCGCCATCGCGCACCAGGCGGCCCTGGCCGTGGAAGACACGCGCTACTATTCCGCCATGGTCCAGGCGGAGCGCCTGGCGGCCGTCGGCCAGACGATCGCCACACTCTCGCACCACATCAAGAACATCCTTCAGGGCATCCGCGGCGGCAGTTACCTCATCGAGATGGGACTTACCAAACACGACGAGTCGATTGTGTCGAAGGGCTGGAAAATCGTCGAGAAAAATCAGAACAAGATCTCCGCCTTGGTCATGGACATGCTCACCTTCAGCAAGGAACGGGAACCGGATCTGCGGCCCGCCAACCTCAACGAGGTGGTCAGCGATGTGGTGGAACTGATGCAATCGCGGGCGGAGGAGGAAGGCGTCCGTTTAGAGTGGCGGCCGGCCGAGGAGATGCCGCAGTTGGTCTTCGATCCCGAGGGCCTCCATCGAGCCGTGCTGAATGTCGTGACCAACGCCATCGACGCGGCCGCCGAAAACGAGTCCGGCAACCGGTCCGTGGAGGTGTTTTCCTCCTACTCGGCCGAAGAGGGAAATGCGTCTATCAGTGTTGTTGACAACGGCGCGGGAATTTCGCCGGAGCAGATATCCACGCTCTTCAGCCCATTTGTTTCCCACAAAAAGGGGCGTGGCACCGGACTGGGATTGCCGGTAAGCCAAAAAATCCTCAACGAGCACGGCGGGCGGGTCGACGTCCAAAGCCAACCCGGAAAAGGCAGCCGCTTCGTCCTGGAATTGCCCGCCGTCTCACCCGGCGCCGGGCAACATACGCTCCACGGGTGACTTCCTCTCGCCTCCCCCATTGCTATTTCCCGCTGGAAATCTACATTAATTGCACAATCGTGGCGGCCGGTTTCCGGCTGCCCCTCCCAAGGCGTTCTTTGATTCACTTTCAAGAAGGAGTTTTCATGGCAGAGCCGGTTTACAAAAAAATCGAGATGGTCGGCACGTCCACAAAGTCGATCAGCGACGCAATTGCCTCGGCCATCACCAAGGCCGCCGAAACCGTCCGCAATATGAGCTGGTTTGAGGTCGTTGAGCAGCGCGGGAGCATCGTCGACGGCAAAGTTCAGCAGTTCCAGGTCACGATCCGGGTCGGATTCCGGGTAGACTAGCTCGGCAACCCCATCTTTGGCCGACCGGATGCGATGGAAGAATCGTTCGACCCTTACTACAAGTGGCTCGGTATTGCTCCGGAAGAGCAGCCGCCCAGCCACTACCGGCTCCTGGGGATCAACGCATTCGAAAACGATCCGGATGTGATTTCCTCGGCCGCGGATCGACAGATGGCGCACGTTCGGACCTATCAGACCGGACCGCACTCGGACGCCTCGCAGCGGATCCTCAACGAGTTGGCAGCGGCGAGGCTCTGCCTGCTGGATGCCGTCTCGCGCATGGCCTACAACTACGAGCTTCGCGCGAGACTCTCCGAGCGGTCTGCTGCTCGCCAGCCCGACGACGCCTTTGCGCAAAGTGTTCGAGGGGCGGTGCGCTATGCCAGCCTCGAGTTCCAGCGACGATGGCTCTCCATCAGCCGGCTGCCTGCCGCCTATCTCGCTTTGGGCCGCGATGTGACCGGAGAAGGCCGCTTCCGCGA
Source organism: Rhodopirellula sp. (assembly GCA_012728855.1). Classification (GTDB taxonomy): domain Bacteria; phylum Planctomycetota; class Planctomycetia; order Pirellulales; family Thermoguttaceae; genus JABWBD01. The sequence goes on from JAAYEH010000083.1 coordinate 20,446, forward strand.
TGAACTCTCCGATCAGTATGGCCGGCTCGACGAGATCCTGCGGCGATACCAGTCGCTTCGACCGAGAGACGATGACGTCCGTTCCGAGGCGGAGCCGCAGCAGAACCCGGGGGCGCGGTGGCCGCAGTGGCTCAGCGCTGTGGTCGGCACGCTGCGACTTTGGTTCGGCACCGCCGTCTACCACTACCGCCGTCGCGCCGTGTTGCGAGGTATTGGTAGAGCGGCCTATGCCGCTCATCGTGGCGAAAGTGGGCCGGATCACTTGGCCGGACGCATCGGAACCATGCAGTCCCGGTTGGCGGACCTGGAAAGCCGCCTGGAAGAACTCGCCGAAGTGCCGCCAGGGCAGTTTCTCAGCCCGCAGCGCACCGCTTGGCTCCTTGGCGTCATCCTGCTCCTGCCGATTCTGCTACTGTTGTGGCTGCTGTAGCGATCCTTCGGCATTCCTTGTTCGATATTCTGCATTCTGCGGTTCCGCTGTTTCCATTGAAACGGCCGCCGCATTTCTGAGGCGAGGACGCCGGCTGAAAACATGGACCAGCCCCCATCTTTCCCGCGTGGCGGACTGCTGCATCACCGACGGGCGTCGAGCACCGTAACGCTTCCGGCCTTACGGCGCTGCCCCGATCGTCTCCTCCTCCTCGACCGCTTCTTTCGCTTCCCGCTCGGAGAGTTCATGCATCCTGGCGAGCACCGAGTTGAATTCGTCGCCGAATTCTTTCCAGAAATCGCCCTCGCGAAACTGGATCGGTCTGACGGCTTCCCCCCGTGCCAGTTCTCGCATACTTCGCCGCAGTCGGAACAACGGACCGACAAATCGATTGCTCAGTCGAACGACGTCAACGATCACCAGTGGCAGAAGCACCAAAGAGGCCACCATCGCCGGTCCGTAGTGGAACCACATGTCATCGAAATGCGTGTAGAATATCCTCGCCGGGCCGGTCAGAATCCGCCAGCACAACAGCATCAGTGTAATGGTGATCAGGCAGACGATCCAATACAGCACCACCCGCAGCACCAATGCACCTTGGACTTTGGCGTCTACGAACAACTGCTTCCGCGGTCTCTGCTTGCTCGGCATGTTTACACCTCCAAACCGTAGCCCGTACGGCTGCTCCGAGAATGCTTGCCATTTCGACGCGGCCACCGGCCCGCTGTCGCCGATCGGATGGGTCCACGAACCCATCGCCTACGGGAAACCTAGCTTATCGACGGGCGGTTGTCGTTCGACCGGCGTGGCGAAACCCTCGCCTTCGCCGACCGGTATTCGCCGGGCGTTTCCGGAAGTGTTGAAATTGCCGGTTAACCGGCGCCGAGCCCACGGAAAAGGCCCCTGGTAGCGAACAAACCAGGGGCCTTTTCGATGGATTGTGTGTCTGGCAAACACGTCGTAGATAGTATCGGCATGGATGGCGCGAGTTCGCCACAGACCCCCTCAAGAAACGGACGGATTACCACAACGCCAGGCGGTGTCTTTCAGTGGATCAATTGATCGTTCAATCCCATCGGAGTACGGGGAAAGGCAGCAAAGAACGGCCCGTGTAGAACGCACCATCATTGCGCCCGGTTGGCCCCGTTCCCCGATCTGAGGCCGATGCTTCATCAACCCAAAGCCAGCTTCGCCTCTTCCTCATGTTCCTTTCCGCCATCTTCTTTTCTCTCCTCTTCTTTCCCGACCTCTTTCGTGATCACGCTTGGTTCACTGCTCACACACACGCCGCCGCCGACCTTGGTCGGTGGAAGCGCCGATTGCCAGCTACGGCCTCGCCGTCCCCGCGACGTGGCCTTTCTGGTGATCCACGGCACGCGTTGCCCCGCGCGCATCTTCCAACCGGCCCGCTGTGCGGAACCGTGAGACTCTCCTCTGCATCGCGTCGAACGATACGCCCGCCGTTCGGGGGGGCGCGACTATCCGCTGAGGCAAGCCAGCTCGGATGAGAAAATAGGCTCCTCCGAACAGAGAAGTGGAACCTGTATTCTTCCGGTTGCGGCAATACGGGTTTCTCTTCTCGGTTCGCCGATACCGCCGAGGACGATCCGATCGAGCTATCCGACCCGGGGATCGTGGTCCGGGAGATTCCGGTCTTCTCTTGGATCATGAACGCCGGCTGCATGGCGTTGGACTCGAAGAACCGTCCGCATGTCATCACGTACAATCTCCCTTCGCCGCAGAAACCGGACGAGTTAGACGTGCCAACGGGCTCCTCCTGGCGGGGTGCCCGCTATGAGCCGGCGTCTGGGCGGTCACGTACGAATCGTAGCCCAGACTGCTTCCGGAATTGTCCGACCTTGACGCTGTCGAAGCTGACCAGTAGCCTGGGAAGGCGCTGAAGTGGTCGAGTTCGAGCCTCGTCGCCTGGCGATCTAAGCTGATCCGTCACGGCAATCGCCCAAGGAGTTTCCCGTTGACCCGTGCAGGTCGCGAACCCGCCGAGGATGTCAAACGCCGACTGGTGACCGCCTGCCAGGAGGTCGGACTCACCGTTGCCAGTGCGCGAATGCAGTTGGTCAAGGAAGCGGGAGCGCGGGTCGTCCACGTCGAGGCCAACGTTGCCGGTTGGGCGTACGACGTTCCAACGCTGTCCATCCTGGCAATCGTCAAGCAGACCGGAGATTGGCCGGAATCGGTCGATATCCGGTGCATCGGATCGAACAAGAACCCTCTAACGGTGACCGGGCCCTGGATGAAGGGGCGAAGTGCGGTCCCGTTCGGCGAGTTGATCGAACAACTGCAGGAGACGCTGAAGGAGCGCGATGTGGTCATCGCCGCAA